>JBCCLL010000005.1:0-141482 GCA_039026855.1 Pseudomonadota bacterium
GCCTCCCCCCGCACCCCCCTCCGAGGTATTTTTAGCCAGAAGAAGAGGATGGTGCCTGTGACCCACCAATCGCTTCAGAACCAGCTGAGTGCCGAAGGCTATGTCGCCTCGGACGATCTGGCTGTGGCGCTGCATTTGGCGCTGTCGTTGGGCCGGCCGCTGCTGCTTGAGGGCGCGGCGGGCGTGGGCAAGACAGATGTGGCGCGCTGTCTGGCGGCGGCGCGGGATGCGGAACTCATCCGGTTGCAGTGCTATGAGGGGCTGGATGCCGCGCAAGCGATCTACGAATGGAACTACCAGCGCCAGCTTTTGACCATCCGCGCGGCTGCCGAGGACGGACAAACCGGGGCGGCGGTGGAGGCGCGCATCTTCTCGCGCGATTTCTTGCTGGAACGCCCCCTGCTGGCCGCGATCACGCGCGACACCCCGCCGGTTTTGCTGATCGACGAGATTGACCGCGCCGACGAGGAGTTTGAAGCCTACTTGCTCGAGATCCTGTCGGAGTTTCAGGTGTCGATCCCAGAACTTGGCACCATCACCGCCACCAAGCGGCCCATTGTGATCCTCACCTCCAACGGCACGCGCGATCTGTCGGACGCCCTGCGCCGCCGCTGCCTCTACACCTACGTGCCCTATCCAGACCGCGAGACCGAGCTGGCGATCCTGACCGCGCGCGTGCCCCAGATCGAGGCGCATCTGGCGCGCCAGGTCATCGGCTTTGTGCAAAAGCTGCGCGAGGAAGAGCTGGAAAAGACCCCCGGCATCGCCGAGATGCTGGATTTCGCCGCCGCCCTCATGGGCCTTGGCATCGCCGATCTGACCAACAGCACCGCAGTGTTGCAATCCACGCTCACCACGCTGCTCAAGACGCAAACCGATCAGGCCGCGATCACCCCCGAGGTGACCGCCCGCATCGCAGGCCGCGCCGCATGACGCGCGTCACCCGCTTTGCCGCCCGCGACACCGGGCCTGCCGCACGGCTCACCGGGTTTGTGGCGCATCTGCGCGACAACGGCTTGCGGCTGGGCGTGGCCGAAGCGGAACTGGCGCTGACCGCGCTGACACATGTGAACGCTGCACATCCCGGTGAGGCGCGCCGCGCCCTGCGCGCGGTCTGCACCGGCTGCCGGGACGAGGCTGAGCGGTTCGATGATCTCTTTGACAGCTACTGGATGGACGCAGGCCGCGTGCGGCAAAAGGCGGTGCCAAAGTCATCGCCTACGCTGAACGACGACGTGCATTCTTCGCGCGATGGCCGGGGCGAGGACGCCGCGGCCAGTGGCACCGCCACCGCCCCCGACGCAGGCGAAGGCGCGGCCGACAGCGACGGCACCGGCAAGCTCATCGCCACCCAGCAACGCAACTTCAACCGCCGCGACCTGCGCGATCTGGTGCGCGCCGAAGAGATTGCCGAGGCCGAAGATACCGCCCGCCGCATTGGTGCGGCCCTGCGCGACCGCCGTTCACGCCGCCGCATCGCCGCGCGCCACGGCGACCGGCTGCACTTTCGCAAGATCATCCGCGCCAGCCTGGCCACCGGGGGCGAGCCGCTGAAACTGTTGAAAAAACGCCGCCCCGAGCGGGCGCGCAAGATCGTGGCGCTGTGCGACGTGTCAGGATCGATGAGCATCTACGCTCAGGTGTTTCTTGCCTTTCTCGCGGGACTGATGCGGGCCGACGCCCATGCGGATGCGTATTTGTTTCACACCCGCTTGGTGCGCATCACCGAGGCATTGCGCGACAATGACAGCATGCGCGCCATAGGGCGCATGTCGCTGATGGCCGATGGCTTTGGCGGTGGCTCGCGGATCGGGCCGTGCCTGCAACGCTTTGCCGACACCTATGCCCGCCGCTTTGTCGACGGGCGCAGCGTCGTGCTGATCCTGTCGGATGGCTACGACACTGTGCCAGCTGCCGCGCTGTCAAAGGCGCTGGAAAAGCTGCGCAAGCGCGGGTGTCGGATCATCTGGCTCAACCCGCTCAAGGGCTGGCGCGACTATGAACCGGTGGCCAGCGGCATGGCGGCCGCGCTACCGCATCTTGACCTCTTTGCCCCCGCCAATAAGCTGGCTGATCTGGCCGCACTCGAACCCGAACTGGTGCGGCTATGACCCCGGCGGAGATCCTCGATACCGATCTGGCAGACGCAGCCCAGGACCTGCGAGACCGCGCTGAACCCTTTGCCTTTGCCACGGTTGTGCGCACCGCAGGTGCCACCGCCGCCAAACCAGGGGCCAAAGCGCTGATGGCGTCGGACGGCACGCTGCTGCGCGGTTGGCTCGGCGGCGGCTGCACGCGGGCGGCGGTCAAACGGGCCACGCTGCAAGCCTTGGCCACCGGAATGCCGCAACTGGTATCCGTCGCACCCGAAGAGTTGCTGACAGAAAAGGGCGTTGCCCCCGGCGACACGGTCGATGGCACCCGGTTTGCCCGCAACGGCTGCCCCTCGCGCGGCACGGTCGACATCTTTATCGAACCCTGCCTGCCGATGCCGGAACTGGTGGTGCTGGGCGGCTCGCCGGTGGCACAGGCGCTGGCGGCACTGGCGCCGCAATTCCACTGGGCCATCCGCACATCGCTCGACCCGCAACTGGGCCATAACGGCCAGCGCGCCATCGTCATTGCAACCCAGGGCCAGGGCGATCTGGACGCGCTGACATCAGCGCTGGCGGGGCCTGCGGATCACCTGGCCTTTGTCGGCAGCCGCCGCAAATTCGCGGCTCTGTCCGAAAAACTGCGTGGCGCCGGGCTGGCGCAGGCCAGCATCGACCGGGTCAAGGCACCTGCCGGCCTCGACCTGGGCGCCGTCACGCCCGAGGAGATTGCCCTGTCGATCCTCGCCGAACTGGTGCAGGTGCGCCGACGCGGGGTAGACCATGGCTGAGGTCGCCACCATCCTTTTGGCAGCGGGTCTGTCGCGACGCATGGGCGCGCGCAACAAATTGCTGCTTCCAATCGGCGATGTGCCGATGATCGCGCACATGGTGCGCACCTACCTGACGGCGACCTGCGGGCCGCTTCTGCTGGTCACTGGCCATGACGCGGATCGGGTTGCCGCCGCTGTGGCGGGTCTCGGCGTGCGCATTGTGCATAACCCGGACTACGCCAGCGGTCAAGCGAGTTCGGTCGCCTGTGGATTGGACGCGCTCGGACTCTGCGACGCTGTTCTGATCGGGCTTGGGGATCAACCGCACCTGACCGGGGACAACTTGAGTGCGCTGATGGCCGCGCACCAGGCCAGCGGCGGGCGCAGAGTGTCGATACCGACCCACAACGGCCAGCGTGGCAACCCGATTTTGGTGCCGCGCGCTATTGTGCCTGAAATGCTGGCAGATCCACACGCGCCAGGCTGCCAACGGTTCACCCGCACCCATGCCAACCGGATAGAGATGCATGACTTGCCGGCGCCCGGCTTTTTCCGCGACATCGACACGCCCGCCGATTACGCCCCCTTTGCCGAGCATGCGCTATGACCCGCCTGCGCAGCATATGCGCGCGTTTGCGCCACTGCGTCGCGCTTACCCCGGAACAGGCTGACCGCCTGTCACAGATTAAATTCCCCTGTTGCTGATGACAAAGGACCTGACATGGAACTCTCTGACGATATCACCATCAATGCCCCCCGCGACCGCGTTTACGCCGCACTCAATGACGCCGACGTGCTGCAACGCTGCATTCCGGGCTGCGAGGAGTTGATAAAGAATTCCGACACCGAGCTGACCGCCAAAGTCGTGCTCAAAGTCGGCCCGGTAAAGGCGCGCTTTACCGGTGACGTGGTGCTCGACAATGCTGGCGCACCGCAGTCGTTCTCGCTCACCGGGCAGGGCAATGGCGGGGCGGCAGGCCACGCCAAAGGTGGCGCGGATGTGACCCTAACAGAAGAGGGCGACACCACCTTGCTGCGCTACACCGCCAAGGCGGATGTCGGCGGCAAGCTCGCGCAACTGGGCAGCCGGCTGATCCAGAGCACGTCCAAAAAGCTGGCCGCCAAGTTCTTCGCCAACTTCGCCAATGAGATGAACGAAGACGTCACAGCCTGATCGGCGCATCCTAGCGCGCCACCTGCCGTGGGGCGCGGCTGCGCTGGCGCGCGTAAAAAACCGTTCACACCCGTAGGGCATTCGGGTGTACCCTCCCCGCATAATTGAAAAATCGCGTTCTGCGGGAGGGGGTCATGCCCACAACGGTCGGCGACATTCAGGTATTTATGGGGCCGCAGGCCTTTGGCGGGGCGGACGACCTGCTGGCGCCGATCTTGGAATTTATCGGCCGCGCCAAAAAGCGTCAAAACCTGATGATCGCGGTACAAGAGATTGACCACCCAGACATCGCCCGCGCCATCATCGACGCCCGCCTGCGCGGGGTCACCATCGATCTGGTGCTGGAACAAAGCTATCTGCTGGGGGCCAAGCGGCCCACGGCAACCGAGGACAGCTTTGCCCCCGGCGGCAAACACGAGATCAACCGCACCCTATTCAACGCGATCCTGCGGTCGACCACGGATGTGAAGGTTGATTTCAACCCGGACATCTTCCACCAGAAATTCATGGTGCTGGGCAACCGGGTGCTGACCGGCTCGACCAACTTTACCACCACCGGCGTGACCAAAAACCTCAACCACGTGGTGGTGATCAACGACGCCGAAGTGGCCAACGCGTTCAAAAAGGAGTTCCGCGAGATCCGCGAGGGCCGGTTTGGCAAGTTTTCCGTCGGCCACGGTCCTGCGCCCAAAGAGGCGACCGTGTCCGGCATGCGCGTCAAGACGCTCTTTGCGCCGGATCATGGCCCGGAAATGGAGATCATGAAGCAAATCCTCAAGGCGCAATCCCGGGTGGTTTTCGCCTGCTTCACCTTCTCGCGCTCTTCGGGCATCGACGATGCCCTCATCGCGGCTCACCGCAACGGCATTGCCATCCGCGGCGTCCTGGATCGGCGGCAGGCGAACCAGAAATGGGCCGCGAAACTGCCGCTGGAGGAGGCCGGGATCGAGGTGACGGTTGCAGGCGGCACCGGTGGTCTAGGCAAGGTGCACCACAAGCTGATGACCATCGACGACAAGATCACAATCTTCGGCAGCTTCAACTACACCGGCCCGGCAAACAAATCGAATGACGAGAACATCGTGATTGTCGGCGATTCCGAAGAAACGGACGCAGATGCCAAGGCCAGGCAAGAGACCATCGCGTTGGCCAGTCGGGCGGAGATTGACCGGATTATCGCGCAGTTTGGGACGTGAGGCGCGGGTCGTTTAACGGCCCTCCGGGGGGAGTTTTTCGGGCAAGATGAAGAGGCGGAGGCGCGGGTGGCTGGTCGGCCCTCCGGGTGCGGTTTACTTGGCGAAATGAAGCAGGGGATCGCGCCCGGGCGAAGAGAGCCCGCCAGGGCTTGATGAGCGTTAGCCTTTGCCCTTCCACGGCACCAGCAGCCGCTCGCCGTAACGCATCAGCATGTCGATGCCATAGCCGATCACGCCGATCAGGATGATGCCGGTGATCACGATGTCAGTCAGATTAAAGCGGGACGCGACCATGATCATCATGCCGGCGCCTTTTTCCGCTGCCACCAGTTCGGCAGCCACCACCGTGCCCCAGCACACACCCATCGCCACCCGCGCACCGGTGAAGATCTCGGGCAGCGAGTTGGGGATGATCACGTGGCGCATCACCTGCCATTTGGATGCTCCCAGCGAATAGGCCGCGTGCACCTTGGAAATTTTGACGCCGGACACGCCCGCGCGGGCCGCGATGGCCATGATCCAGAGTGCCGCGAGGAACAGCAGGATGATCTTGGCATCCTCTTCGATGCCAAACCAGATGATCACCAGCGGGATCAGCGCGAGCGGCGGCACCGGGCGCATAAATTCGACAATCGGGTCAAACCAGCCGCGGAACCAGTTCGACAGGCCCATGGCGTAACCCAGCGGGATGCCAATCAGCGCGCCAAAAAAGAACCCGACCACCACGCGAAACAGCGACCAAAAGAGGTGCTGCATCACGGTAAAGTTCTGATAGCCCTCGCCCACCAGATCCATGAAGCGCTGCCACACCGCCTCGGGCGCAGGCAGCCAGATCGGCTCCATCTGCATGCCCTTGGCGGGGGTAAAGTTGATCGTGCCCTTGTCGGTGATTGTCACGCTGCCATCGGCGGTGCGCACGGTGCCGCCCACATCGATGGGCTGGCCGTCAATCGCCACGATCCGCGCCTCGTCATCGCGGCGCGTTGCGTCGTCGTTGCGATCCCACAGCACCAGGCCGGACCGCCATACGCCGATATTGACCGTGTCGTTTTTGGCAAAGCCGTCGCCAGCCTCAACCACAATCTCGTCGGGGGTCTCGGCCACCGGGTGCACCCGCACCGAAACCGTCGCCTCATCCGTGCCCTGCGGCGCCTCCACGGTGTAGCTGAACGAGGTGTCGCCTTGAAAAGGGCCGGGCACGTGTAAAAACCCGGGCAACAGGCTCGACCCGGTAAACATCCCCCACAGCACAAACAGCGCCAGAACCGAGATCACCGATGCCGACCGATCTGCGCGCACCGCGCTTTCGTCACCAAACGTCACCGTCTTGAGCGAGGTGAAATCCTGCCGCGCCGTCCGCTTGGTGACCTGGCCGACAACAAAAAACGCGCCCGCAAAGATTGCGATATAGATCAGCAGGGGGATCATGCTGCCACCTCTTTCATGTTCATGCGTCCGCCTTTTCGGTGCGGCCCATAATCTCTTCTTCCATGTCCCAGATCATCGACAGGATCTCTTCGCGCGTGGGGTTGTACTGCGCGTCCTTTTTGACCTCGCGCAGATCGGCATCCACGCCCATGTCGGCAAAGGGCAGCCGGTATTCCTTGTGAATGCGGCCGGGTCGGGGCGCCATGACCAACAAGCGTTCGCCCAAGAGCAGGGCTTCTTCGA
Source organism: Pseudomonadota bacterium (assembly GCA_039026855.1). Classification (GTDB taxonomy): domain Bacteria; phylum Pseudomonadota; class Alphaproteobacteria; order Rhodobacterales; family Rhodobacteraceae; genus Tateyamaria. Next base: position 6,908 of record JBCCLL010000005.1, read on the forward strand.
CCGAGTGGGTGATCAGAATGATCGTCTTGCCGGTCTCTTTCCACAGTTTGAGCACAAGGCCCTGCATCTTTTCACGGGTCAGCGCATCGAGCGCGCCCAGCGGCTCGTCCATCAGGATCACGTCAGGCTCATTGGCCAGGCACCGGGCCAGCGCGACGCGCTGCTGCATGCCGCCAGACAGCTCATAGACCATCTTTTCCTTGAAGTCCTGCAGGCCAACAACGTCGAGCAGATGGTCGACATTGTCCCGGCTCTCGCCCTTAGGCGTGCCTTTCATCTTAGGGCCAAAGCCCACATTGTCCCGCACGCTCATCCACTCGAACAGCGCGCCTTGCTGAAACACCATGCCGCGCTCGGGGCCGGGGCCGAGGACAGGCGTATCGTTCAGCACAACTTGCCCGGATGTGGGCGCCAAAAACCCCGCCAGGATGTTGAGCAGCGTGGTCTTGCCACAGCCCGACGGGCCCAGCACGCTCATCAGTTCGCCGGATTTCAGATCCAGCGACACGTCCTGCAAGGCTTGCACATGGCCCCCATCCGGCAATTCGAACCGCATCGAGATATTCTGTATCGATAGTCCAGCCATTATGGGTCCTGCCATGTCGAAGGGTGGGGATAGCAAAAGGGCGCACCCAGATCGGGCGCGCCCCCTTTGTTTTAGTTGATCGCCGCGAGCGGCCCGGTGTTCACCGTGTTCTCATAGGTGTCCAGCGCGCCATCGATGGAGCCTGCTTCGACAAACACGTCCGCCACGCCTTTCATAAAGGTCTGCGCACCGCCGCCGAGCCAGCCACCGGCCAGCTGATCCGCCACCGTCGGGAAGGTGAAGGTCGCGATCGTGTCCTTGGTCGCGTCCTTATCCATACCGGCGTCTTTGGCAATCACGGGCAGCATCTTGGCGTGGTTGGCCTCATCGGCCCACATCGCGTTGGCCTCTGCCGTGACGCGCAAGAAGTCGGCGACCAGTTCGCCGTTTTCGGCCACAAACGACGCTGGCGCCGAGGTGACGTCAAACACCAGAATGCCCAGATCGGTCTTTTCATCGCCGGTCAGCAGCACATTGCCATGCTCTTTCATCCGGCGCAGCGATCCGCCCCAGCCACAGGCCATGTCAACCGCACCCTGCGCCAATGCCGCGGCACCTTCCGGCGGGTTCATGTTGACGATCTCCATCGACGCCGGGTCGACGCCGAAATGCTCCATCTGCTTGAGATAGCCGTAATGCGCCGCAGTGCCGAGCGGCACAGCCACTTTCTTGCCGGCAAGCTCGCCTGCGCTGGACTTGTCGATCTCTTGTGTCGCGGCCACCACGCAGTTGTCATTATCGGCATAGGACACAGCAACATCTACGACCTGCAGGTCCTGACCGCCGGACGTGGCCACCACAAAAGGCGGCAAACCCTGGCTAACGCTGATCTGCACGTCACCGGATGCCATCGCCGCCGACATGGCCACGCCACTGTCGAACGCGCGCCAGTTTACGGTAACGCCCAGCTCTTCGTCATAAGTGCCGTTCACTTTGGCAAACTGGAAGGGCATCGGCCACTCCAGAAAGTAGCCAACCGTAATGTCGTCAGCCATAGCGGCCTGCGCACCGGTCAGCAGGGCCACGCCCGCCACAGCACTCATCAGCTTGGTTTTAAGTGTCATCTTCATTCAACTCCCGTTTTTGACATGCGAAGGGACTGTCCCCGCAAAGGTCGGCGCGGGCGGTGGTCCGCCTCTTAGCCGTACGCGCAGCGCGCGAATGGCGTGATCCGAGCCGAAATTGTCAGCGGGATCAATAATTAATCAGCATCGGCGGCGGTCTTTTTCGGCGTCACACCGCTGCGGGAATCCGCCCCAGGGGCGACCAAAGCGCTGGAATCAAAGGGTTTGCGCGCCCGGCACCGCCTAAAAACAAGGCGTCACCTACCAAACTGGCTCTACATTCTGTCGGCATCTGGCCCTATTGGCCCGACCAGATTCTAGGCGATTGTGTCACCTGCCCGGTGCCGCCTAATTGCGCTCCGCCCCACTTCACGCATGACCAAAGGATCTGGCCCATGGACGGTACGTTCAACGAAAACGACATTTCCCGCGTGGTCGAGGCTGACCGCGCCCATGTCTGGCATCACCTGACCCAGCACCAGCCGTTCTTTACCGGCGCCGACCCCAAGATGATCGTCGAAGGCCGCGGCACCCGGGTCTGGGACCAGAAGGGCATCGAACATATCGACGCCGTCTCGGGCGGTGTGTGGACGGTGAACGTGGGCTACGGCCGCGAATCCATCGCCAACGCCGTGCGCGACCAGATCCTCAAGATGAACTTTTTCGGCGGCTCTGCCGGGTCTGTGCCCGGCGCGCTCTTTGCCGAACGGCTGATCGAAAAGATGCCCGGCATGAGCCGCGTCTACTACATGAACTCGGGGTCCGAGGCGAACGAGAAAGCCTTCAAGATGGTCCGCCAGATCGCGCACAAGCGCTACGGCGGCAAAAAGCACAAGATCCTCTACCGCGACCGCGACTACCACGGCACCACCATCGCCTGCCTCTCCGCCGGTGGTCAGGACGAACGCAACGCGCAATACGGCCCCTACACCCCCGGCTTCGTGCGCGTCCCGCACTGCCTGGAATATCGCAAGCACGAACAGGACGGCGCGCCGGTTGAAAACTATGGTGAATGGGCTGCCGATCAGATCGAACAGGTCATCCTGCGCGAAGGCCCCGACACCGTCGGCGCGCTCTGCCTCGAACCCATCACCGCAGGCGGCGGCGTCATTGTGCCCTCCGACGGCTACTGGCCCCGCGTGCAAGAGATCTGCCGCAAATACGACATCCTCCTGCACATAGACGAGGTGGTCTGCGGCATCGGGCGCACCGGCACGTGGTTCGGCTACCAGCACTACGGCGTCGAACCCGACATGGTGACAATGGCCAAAGGGGTGGCCTCCGGCTACGCCGCCATCGCCTGTCTTGTGACGACCGAACAGGTCTTTGACATGTTCAAGGACGATCAAGGCGACCCGATGAACTATTTCCGTGACATCTCGACCTTTGGCGGCTGCACCGCAGGCCCCGCCGCAGCACTTGAGAATATGCGTATCATCGAGGACGAGGATCTGCTCGCCAACACCAACGCCATGAGCGACCGGATGCTCGACAACCTGCGCGCACTGGCCGACAAACACGCAGTCATCGGCGATGTCCGCGGCAAGGGGCTTTTCTGCGGTGCCGAGCTTGTCGCCGACCGCGACACCCGCGAACCCGCGCCCGAGGCGCAGGTCCAGGCGGTGGTCAAGGATTGCATGTCCCAGGCCATCATCATCGGCGCCACCAACCGCAGCCTGCCCGGCAAGAACAACACCCTGTGCTTCTCGCCGCCGCTGATCGCCACCGCCGACGACATCGACGCCATCACCGACGCCGTGGACGGCGCGCTGACGCGGGTGTTTGGGTAACCCCACCGCCGGACCCTCACCGGGGTCCGGCCGCCTCGGGCCGATGACCACCCAACAGGGTGGGAAGAGGCCCTACTCGGGCACCGACATCATCCGCAGAAGCGGGTTGACCTGCGCAAGCTCGGCCAGCACATCGCAGGCAGGCAAGTCCTTGTGCCGGGTCACCCATGCGCTAAACGTCGCCGGAAAAAACGATCCAACCTCTAACGCCGTGGCCGGCCGGGGCAACCACGTGGCACCCAGCTCGCCCCGAGCCGCGACAAGCACGCCGTTCACCGCATCATCCGCACGCGGGTTGATCGCCAGGTTGTACCCGCCACTCACTTCGATCGGCGCACCAAACTGGTACATCGACCCCGTCAGATGCACCCGACAATTCGGACACACAAAATTCATCACATAGGAGCGCCGCAGGTTCACGTCATAAACCTGCGCCGTCAATCGAACCGTATCCGGCAGAAACAGGTCCCGCAGCACAATCCCCTTGGACACGGGCTGCCCAACCGCTTCCAAGGCCGTAGCCGCCGCCAACGCGACACTCCCATGCCGGTCGCCCGCCAAAAGACCAAGCGCCTCGATCACCCGCGCACCCAGCCTGTCACTCTGAGCCAATTGCACGATCGCGCCTATCGCAGCATCGCTTGTCGGACCGCTCAATGGGTGGTTCATATCGAAACCAAGCGCGCAGCTTTCCGAACTCGACCCGTAGCGAACAAGCGGATCATCGGGGCGCAACACGCCAATTGTTGCCAGCCACTCGCCCAAGGGCCGCGTTTCCACGCTCGCTAAAATCTGATCGCGCAACTCATTCACGAGGTTCAGCGCGATGATCTCATTTTGCAACGCTGCCGCCTCGGTCTGCTCCTGCAGCCGCGCCGTCTGCGCCTCCATCAGCGCGGTCTGCGACGACATCAGCGCCGTCTAATCCGCAATCCGCTCCGTCTGCACCCGCAAGGTGCGTGTCTGCTCAAAGAGCAGCACAGTCCCCCAGAACGCGCCAAAGGCCAGCAGAAGCCCCAGCGCCGTGGCAAAGACCCAGCGGTAGAAATTTGACCACGTGTACTAGCCGATCCCCGCCTTCACGAAACTCTCGGCATGGGCCGCCGCCGCGTCCCGGTCGCCCGCGCTCGCCGCCGCCACCGATTGGACGAGCGACCCCGCCACGTCCTCCAGCGCGACCTCGGTCCGCCCCAGCAGCTTGCGCAGGATCCAATCGCGAAACAGCAGCACAAACACCAAAAACACCACCAGCGTCGCCACGCAGACAAAGATGATGATCGCCACCTGCAAGATCTGCTCGTCCGCCGACCGCATGATCCCGCCCGCAATCGGCACCGCCAGCAAGGCGGCAGCAAAGAACCCGATCCAGAATGACAGATGTGCGCGCATACCGTGTATCATGCCCAAAGCAGGCGCTGCGGCAAGCCTCAGATCACATCGCGAAGCAGTTGCGCCAGCCCGTCGGCCTTGCCCATGCCGCGCCCATGCTCAAACACGCGCCAGTTCCGCTCGGTGTGCTTGTAGGGCGCGTCGAACTGCGAAAACAGCGCCTCTTTCTGCACCCCGCGCGGCAGCAGAGTGATGCTGACATCCGCGCCCCACAGGTAGTGGGTCAGCGCCCCGGGCCCCGACAGCCAGAAAATCCCCTCCACCGGTCGCTCTGCCAGATTGCGCAAGACATGCTCCAAGAACCCGGCAAAGACCGGCGCGCCCGCGGACCCGGCCAGAAACCCATTGATCGCCACGCATTTCGGCACATGGGTCATCGCAGCCCCCCAAGCGCCCCCGCCCGCATGGCGCGCAAAATCCGCAGCGCCCGGACCGGGCAAGCTGTCGGCGTCGGCATAAAGCCCACCGTCCTGCACCAACCGGTATAGCCGAAACAGATCCGATTTCAGCGCCGGGTGCCACAGCCCGCGCAATTGCGCCGCTGCATCCGCCCCAAAATGCTGTGTGACATAATCGGCCGCATCCTCTTCGCTGTACCACGCCACAGGCAGGCCCAGACTGCGCCACGCTTTGTGTCCGGCGGTGATCTCCGCCGGCGGGGTCGGGTCGTCCCAGAACTGGAACACTTCACCCACCGCGGGCCCCGTCTCCGGCAACGCACCGCGACGGCGCAAAAACACCTGCCATCCCATCGCTTCGAACCGGGTCATCGGATGCGCATCCGTGTCGCGCACCAGATCGTCCAGAGCGGCGCCACTCAGATCCGACAGCACCGCCCGCAACAGCCGCGGCTGCCCACCCCGCGTCACCTCGGCAAGCGCGGTCATCTGCTGCAGGTCAGCCACCGCGCCCGACGACAGCGCCTCATCCAACAGCCGAAACGGCGCGCCCGCCACGTCAAAGCCGCGCCCGCCAAGTGTGTGCAAAAACGCCGTGAGATCCGCACCCTTGCGCTTGGAAAAGAGCCGCCGGATCTTGTGCCAGTGTTGAAACTTCAGTGCCTTGCCCAAAGCGCTGCCTTTCTTGCCTGGCTTGCGTGATAGCAGCCGCAGCGCCCGCGGCATATCCCCGCGGATTAACCACTTTTGCCGCGCCGCGACGGACCCAAGGGCGGTTTTGTACAAAACACCCCCGGTTTTCATCAAAACGGCCGAAGAGGGCCTAAAAGGGCCCGATGAGGCACCCGCATTTTGTACAAAACGCCGCCCATTTTGATCAAAACACCGGCCGCAACCCCCGGCGACTCAGCCAAAACTGCCGCCTTAACGCCGCGCACGGCGGTTCCAATTCACCGCCCCTTAACGCCAGATTGCACCGCCCATAAGTCCAGTCTAAGGTCCCGCCATGGCCCTACCCGTCGAGACCTTCTTTCTCTCCCCGCTTGCCAAGGGGACACTGCAAAATCAGGTGCAGCAGATGGTGGCGCATGGCATCTTGTCGGGCCGCTTCGCGCCGGGGGAAAAGCTGCCCTCGTCGCGCAAGCTCGCCGCCCATCTCGGCCTCAGCCGCATCACCGTGACCCTGGCCTATACCGAACTTGTGGCCTCCGATTACCTCACCGCCAAGGGGCGCTCGGGCTACTACGTGTCGCACACCGCGCCCATCCCGCCCAGCTACCAGATGCCCGACCAGACAGAGGACACCATCGACTGGTCCCGCGCCATCGGCCAACGTTTTGCCGATGCGGGCGTCGCCCTGCGCCCACCCGACTGGGACCGCTTCCGCTTTCCGTTTATCTACGGCCAAACCGATCCGCAGCTTTTTGATCACGCCAACTGGCGGACCTGCGCCATGCAGGCCCTCGGGCAACGGGATTTCTCCGCGCTCACCGCTGACTATTACGACCGCGATGACCCGCAAATCATCGGATTTATCCAGCGCAACACATTGCCGCGGCGCGGCATTTCGGCGACGCCAGAACAGATCCTGATCACCATGGGCGCTCAAAATGCGCTGTGGCTGACCGCGCAGGTGCTGCTGACCCAGCGCCGCACCGCGGCGTTTGAGGACCCAGGATACCCCGCCCTGCGCGACATTCTCACCCAATCGCGCTGCCATCTGGCACCGGTGCGCGTGGACGCGGGCGGCCTGCCCCCCGACGCGCTGCCCGACGACACCGACGTGATCTTTTGCGCGCCCAGCCACCACTGTCCCAGCACCGTGACCATGCCGATGGACCGCCGCGCCGCCCTGCTTGACCGGGCCCGCGCGCTGGATGCTCTGGTGGTCGAGGATGACTACGAGTTCGAGATGTCGACCCACGCGCGCCCGTCCCCGGCGCTCAAATCCATCGACCGCGAGGGGCGGGTGATCTATGTGGGCAGCTTCTCCAAATCGCTCTTTCCCGGGCTGCGGCTCGGCTATCTCGTTGGTTCAGAAAGCTTTATTCGCGAGGTCCGCGCCCTGCGCACCTCGGTGCTGCGCCATCCGCCGGGTCATATCCAGCGGACTGCGGCGTATTTTCTGTCGCTCGGCCACTACGACGCGCAGATCCGCAAGATGGGCGCCGCCCTGCAGGAGCGCCGCGTCGCGATGCAAACAGCGATTGCCAAACACGGCCTGCGCATCGCCGGGGCGGACACGGTGGGTGGGTCCTCGTTCTGGATGCAAGCGCCCGACGGCGTCGACACCGCGCGCCTCGCCCGCACGCTGGAAAACCAGAGCGTCCTGATCGAACCGGGCCACCCGTTTTTTGCCACCTCTCCCGCGCCGCGGCATTTCTACCGGTTGGGCTATTCGTCGATCCCGACGGCGCGCATCGACGAAGGTATTGCCCACATCGCCGCCGCCGAACGCGCCCTTCTGGACTGAGGCGAACGCAGCAACTGGCCCTAACGCAACACCGTGCGGCCCCTTATCTTATTGCCAAATATCCCCCAACGAATCCTACCGACACGCGGAGTGCGCCAGATGAAAATGACCACCGAAGAAGCCTTTGTGAAATGCCTTCAGCGGCACGGGATCGAACATGCCTTTGGCATTATCGGCTCGGCCATGATGCCGATTTCGGACCTGTTTCCGCAGGCCGGCATCCAGTTCTGGGATTGCGCGCACGAAGGGTCTGCCGGGTTCATGTCCGACGGCTACACCCGCGCCACCGGCAAGATGTCGATGATGATCGCCCAGAACGGCCCCGGCATCACCAACTTCGTGACCGCCGTGAAAACCGCCTACTGGAACCATACGCCGCTGTTGCTGGTCACGCCGCAAGCCGCCAACAAGACCATCGGCCAGGGCGGTTTCCAAGAGGTCGAGCAGATGGCGCTCTTTGCCGACATGGTCGCCTATCAGGAAGAGGTGCGCGACCCCTCCCGCGTGGTCGAGGTGCTGACCCGCGTGATCAGCCAGGCCAAGCGTCTGAGCGGCCCGGCCCAGCTCAACATCCCGCGCGACATGTGGACCCAGGTGATCGACGTAGAGATCACAGACCCGATCGAATTTGAACGCTCCCCCGGTGGTGAAAACTCGGTCGCCCAAGCCGCCGACATCCTGTCGAATGCTAAGAACCCGGTCATCCTGAACGGCGCGGGCGTCGTCCTCTCCGACGGCGGGATCGAGGCGTCCAAGGCGTTGGCTGAACGGCTCGATGCGCCTGTCTGCGTGGGCTACCAGCACAACGACGCCTTCCCCGGCAACCACCCGCTTTTCGCCGGTCCGCTGGGCTATAACGGGTCCAAGGCGGGCATGGAGCTGATCGCCGACGCGGACGTGGTGCTGTGCCTCGGCACCCGGCTCAACCCGTTTTCGACACTGCCGGGATACGGCATCGACTACTGGCCCAAGGACGCCACCATCGTTCAGGTCGACATCAACCCCGACCGCATCGGCCTGACCAAAAAGGTCACCGTGGGCATCGTCGGCGACGCCGCCAAAGTGGCCAAAGGCATCCTGGGCGGATTGTCCGCCACTGCCGGCGATGAGGGCCGCGCCGACCGCAAAGCACGGATTGCAGAAACCAAATCCCGCTGGGCGCAGCAACTGACCGAAATGACCCACGAGGATGACGATCCCGGCACCACCTGGAACCAGCGCGCTCGCGCCGACAAACCCGACTGGATGAGCCCGCGCATGGCGTGGCGCGCCATCCAAGCCGCTCTGCCGCGCGAGGCGATCATTTCGTCGGACATCGGCAACAACTGTGCAATTGGCAACGCCTATCCAGACTTTGACCAGGGCCGCAAATACCTGGCCCCCGGTCTCTTTGGACCCTGCGGCTACGGCCTGCCCGCCATTGTCGGCGCCAAGATCGGCCAGCCGGACGTGCCGGTTGTGGGCTTTGCCGGTGACGGCGCCTTTGGCATCGCGGTCAACGAGCTGACGGCCATCGGCCGCGGCGAATGGCCCCCGATCACGCAGATTGTCTTCCGCAACTACCAGTGGGGCGCGGAAAAGCGGAACTCGACCCTGTGGTTCGACGACAACTTTGTCGGCACCGAGCTGGATGAGGAAGTGTCCTACGCCGGCATCGCCGAGGCGTGCGGCCTGCAAGGCGTCGTCGCCCGCACCATGGATGAGTTGACCGCGGCGTTGAACAAGGCGATCGACGACCAGATGAACCACGGCAAGACCACGCTGATTGAGGCGATGATCAACCAGGAACTGGGTGATCCATTCCGCCGCGACGCCATGAAAAAGCCGGTTCCGGTGGCGGGCATCTCCAAGGACGACATGCGGCCTCAGACCGCTGCCTGATCCTGGCCAACACGTGCTACCAAGGGGGCGGGCGATCCGCCCCCTGTTCGCTTTTTGAAAGGCGCAGAGTTGACCAACCCGTTCCTGTCCGACGCCAGCGCCATTGCGCCGCCGCACATTATCGAGATGGCCCAAAGCCTGCCCAGCCCGCGCGTGGCCATCGCCCGCGCTGGATCACGCCTGCCCATGCTGGCCGCCAAAGAGGCGACAGAGGCGAACATGATGGTCCCCGTCTTTACCGGCGAACGCCACATGATCGAGGATGAGGCCGCCGCGCTCGACTGGGACATCTCGGGCTTCGAGATCATCGAGGCCGAGGGCGAAGACGCCTCTGGCATGGCCGCGGCGCTGGCCTGCGGTGAGGGGCGCGCCGACGTGCTTATGAAGGGGCAACTTCACACCGACGCCTTCATGAAGGCCGCGGTGTCGCGCGACGCAGGCCTGCGCACGGGCCGCCGCTTTGTCCATATCTTCCACATCACGGGCGCTGACGGCACCGGGTCGATCACTATTTCGGACGCCGCGGTGAACGTCGATCCCAACCTCGACACACGCAAGGACGCCACCGCCGAGGTGGTCAAGCTCTTGCACCGTCTGGGCAATGACCGGCCCAAGGTCGCGTTCCTCTCCGCCACGGAATCCGCCATCGAAAGCGTGCCCTCATCCATGGAAGCGCGCGAATTGCGCGACTGGGCGCGGGCGGAGATTGACGGCGCCGACTTTTCCGGCCCGCTCGCCTTTGACCTGATCATGTCGCCCAAGGCCGTGGCCACCAAAAAGATGACCGATGACCCCGTCGCAGGACAAGCCGACGCGATCATCGTGCCCGACATCGTGTCGGGCAATGCGCTGTTCAAATCCTTTGTCTACCTCGCGGGCGGCTGTGCGGGCGGCATCGTGATGGGCGCCAAGGTGCCGATCCTGCTGACCAGCCGCGCCGACCCACCCGCCGCCCGCCTTTCGTCGGTGGCGCTGGGCGCGATCATGGCCGCGTCATGATCCTTGTCATCAACGCCGGATCGTCGTCGATCAAGGTGGCGGTCTTCCAGCCCGACCTGACCCAGGTCATGGCCGGGCAGGTCAGCGGCATCGGCGGCGCTCTGGCGCACCTGCGGCTTGGCGACACCGACAGAGATGTCGCTGCCCCAGACCACGACTGCGCCCTGCGCGTGATCCTGGACAGCCTCGCGCAACAGGGGATCGAGGCCACGTCGCTGACCGCAGCGGCGCACCGGGTGGTGCACGGCGGCACGTCGTTAGTACAACCGGTGAAGATCACCGACGACGTCATCGCCGGGATCGAGGCGGCCATTCCGCTGGCCCCGCTGCACAACCCCAACAACCTCGCCGGTATCCGCGCGTTGCAGGCGTTGGCCCCCGACCTGCCGCAATACGCGAGCTTCGGGACCGCGTTCCACGCGGGCCAGCCAGAGGTGGCCACCGCTTACGCCCTGCCGCCCGAGGCGCGCAGCATGGGCATCCGGCGCTACGGCTTTCACGGGCTCAGCTATGCCTGGATCGTGACCCAGTTCGGCGACGCGCTGCCCGACCGCCTGCTGGCCTTTCACCTCGGCTCGGGTGCCTCGCTCTGCGCCATCCATCGCGGCGTGTCGGTCGCCACATCCATGGGCTACTCCCCGCTGGACGGGCTGACAATGGGCACGCGGTCCGGGGCCATCGACGGCATGGCCGTGCTGCGCCTGGCCGAGATCTACGGCGCGGATGAGGCCGCGCGGCTCTTGAACCACGAAAGCGGGCTCAAGGGGCTGGGCGGCAGCAACGACATGCGCCTGCTTCTCGCCGCCGACACCGACCGCGCGCGCCTGGCCGTGGATCACTTCTGCTACTGGGCCGCGCGCCACGCAGGCTCGGCCATGGTCGCCATGGGCGGCGTCGACGCCATCGCCTTTACCGGCGGCATCGGCGAGAATGCCGCCCCCATCCGCGACCAGATCATGCGCCACCTCGCGTGGCTCGGCGACGTGCCCGTGCACGTCATCACCGCCGACGAAGAACGCCAAATTGCCCTCCACGCCAGCCATCTGATGAATGCGAGCGCTTGACCTCATGAAAGCGCTTACATCATATGTCCAAACCACCCCCGCAACCGCCCGAGGCCGAGCCGTCGCCGATGACAGATAACGCGCTGACACCCTCGCCGCCGCAGCGGTTGGCAGACCAGGCGCGCACGCTGTTTCCCGGTGTGCTCATGGCGATCCTCGTGGCGATCACCGCACAGTTCCTGTCCGACCATTACGACACGCCAGCCATGCTGCTGGCCCTGCTCTTGGGCATCGCGGTGGCGTTTCTGGGCGAAGAGGGCAAAACGGTTGCAGGCGTCGATTTCTCGGCCCGCACGGTTCTGCGCATCGGCATCGCGCTCTTGGGCGCGCGCATTTCGTTTGACCTGATGATGGGACTGGGCAGCCAGATCGTCCTGTTGGTGATCGTGGGCGTGCTGGCCACCATCGCCTTTGGTTTGGCAATCTCGCGCCTGTTTGGCCACGGCTGGCGCTTTGCCTTTCTTACCGCTGGCGCCGTTGCCATATGTGGCGCGTCCGCCGCGCTGGCGATCAGCGCCATCCTGCCCAAAGACGAAAAATCCGACCAGCGCCTGATCTTCACCGTCCTGGGCGTCACCGTGCTGTCGACCGTGGCGATGGTCGCCTATCCCATCCTCGTGTCGGTGCTGGAACTGGACGCGCGCACCGCGGGCATCTTCCTCGGCGCCACGATCCACGACGTGGCGCAGGTGGTCGGCGCCGGCTTTACCGTGTCCGAAGTGGCCGGCGATCAGGCCACGCTGGTCAAGCTGATGCGCGTCGCCATGCTCGCCCCCGTGGTGCTGGTCGCCACGCTGATGATCCGCACGCTGGCCGACGCCCCTGACAAATCCGGCAAGGGCCCGCCACTGCTGCCCACCTTTGTGATCGGCTTTGTCTGTCTGGCCACGCTCAATTCGTTCAACATGATCCCGCTGGCCGTCGCCAATCTGATGGCGGGCCTGTCGGGATGGATGCTGCTGGTGGCCATCGCCGCCGTCGGCATGAAGACCAACCTGCAAAAGGTGCTTGCGGTCGGAGGACCCGCAATCGCCCTTTTATTCACAGAAACCGCGTTTATCGCCGGTTTCATACTTGCGGGGATTTACGTTTTCGCCTGAAATCAGGCACCGGGAGGCCAGATGACATTCCAGCAACCGAAGATCAATACGTCGCCGCACGTCTCTGACGAAGTGCGCAAAACCACGTGCTACATGTGCGCCTGCCGTTGCGGCATCAACGTGCACATGAAGGACGGCCCCGACGGCGAAAAGCAGGTCGCCTATATCGAGGGCAACCGCGACCACCCCGTGAACCAGGGCGTGCTCTGCGCCAAAGGTTCGGCCGGCATCATGCAGGTCAACGCACCGTCACGCCTGCGCGCGCCGCTCAAACGCGTGGGGCCACGCGGCTCGGGCCAGTTCGAAGAGATCAGCTGGGACGAAGCTCTGGAACTCGCCACCGACTGGCTCGCCCCCATCCGGGCCGAGGATCCGTCAAAGCTTGCCTTTTTCACCGGCCGCGACCAGTCACAAAGCTTCACCAGCTTCTGGGCACAAAACTTCGGCACGCCCAACTACGCGGCCCATGGCGGCTTTTGTTCCGTCAACATGGCCGCCGCAGGCATCTACACCATGGGCGGCGCGTTCTGGGAATTTGGCCAGCCCGACTGGGACCACACTAAGCTGTTCATCCTCTTCGGCGTCGCCGAAGACCACGACAGCAACCCGATCAAGATGGGCATAGGCAAGATCAAGGGCCGCGGCGCGCGCGTCGTCGGCGTGAACCCAATCCGCACTGGCTACAACGCCGTGGCCGACGACTGGTTCGGCATCACGCCGGGCACCGACGGCCTGCTGATCCTGTCGCTCGTGCACTGCTTGATGAAGGCGGGCAAGATCGATGTCGACTACCTCGCCCGCTTCACCAACGCGCCCTGCCTCGTGAATGCGGATGCAAACTCGCCCGAATTCGGCCTGCTCTTGCGCGATGACGATGGCAAGGAGGTGGTGATCGACCGCGCCACCGGCAAGCTGACCCCGTTTGACCAAAAAGGTGTGAAACCCGACCTCACCGCCACGCACCGGCACGCGGGCATCACCCACCGCACCGTGATGCACCACATGGCCGACCGGTACCTGAGCGACGACTACGCCCCCGAGGCCGTCGCCGACCGCACGGGCATCCCCGCGACCCGCATCCGCGCGCTGGCCGCCGAGATTGCCCGCGTCGCCTTTGACGAGGCGTTCGAGCTGGATCAGGAATGGACCGATTTCCGCGGCGACACGCACAAGACGATGCAAGGCCGCCCGGTGTCGTTCCATTCGATGCGCGGGATCTCGGCCCACGCCAACGGGTTTCAGACCTGCCGCGCCCTGCATGTGCTGCAGATCATCCTGGGCACAGTTGAGGTGCCCGGCGGCTTCCGCTTCAAACCGCCTTACCCGAAACCGGCCACGGTCCACCCCAAACCGCACTGCAAAGTCACGCCGGGCGCGCCGCTTGACGGTCCGCATCTCGGTTTTGTCCATGGCCCCGACGATCTGGCACTGAAAGAGGACGGCACCCCCGCGCGCATCGACAAGGCGTTCACCTGGGACAATCCCATGAGCGCGCATGGTCTAATGCACATGGTCATCTCAAACGCCTATGCGGGTGATCCCTACAAGATTGACACGCTGTTCATGTACATGGCCAACATGTCGTGGAACTCGTCGATGAACACCCGCGGCGTGATCGACATGCTGACAGACAAGGATGAGAGCGGCGACTACGTGATCCCGCGCATCATCTATTCGGATGCCTATAGCTCCGAGATGGTCGCCTATGCCGACCTGATCCTGCCCGACACCACATATCTCGAACGTCACGACTGCATCTCGCTGCTTGACCGCCCGATTTGCGAGGCGGATGCCGCCGCCGACGCGATCCGCTGGCCGGTGATCGAACCCGACCGCGACGTGCGCGGGTTCCAGTCGGTGCTCTGCGAGCTTGGCGCGCGGCTGAACCTGCCCGGCTTCACCAACGAGGACGGCAGCCAGAAATACGCTGATTACGGCGACTACATCGTCAATCACGAACGCAAACCGGGCATCGGCCCGCTCGCGGGCTGGCGCATGGGCGAAAACGGCCTGACCGGCGGGCGCGGCGGCGTCAACGACAGCCAGCTCGACAATTACATCGAAAATGGCGGCTTCTGGGTGGGGCACATCCCGGACGCCGCGCTCTATTTCAAACCGTGGAACAGCGACTACCAGAATTGGGCGGTGGACCTGGGCCTTTATGACAGCCCGCAACCCTACCTGTTCTCGCTTTATGTCGAACCTATGCGCCGCTTCCAGCTTGCCGCCGAGGGCCACGGTGAGCGTCAGCCGCCCGATCACCTGCGCGACCGGATCAAGGCGACCATGGATCCGCTGCCAATTTGGTACGACCCCAGCGACGACAACCTCAGCGAAGACTACCCCATCACCGCACTGACCCAACGCCCGATGGCGATGTACCACTCCTGGGGCAGCCAGAACGCATGGCTGCGCCAACTGCACGGTCACAACCCGCTTTACCTGCCCACGCGCCTGATGCGCGAAAACGGTCTACAGGATGGCGACTGGGCCACTGTCACCTCGCCGCATGGCGAGATCACGGTGCCAGTGCTGGAAATGGCCGCACTCAACGAAAACACGGTCTGGACCTGGAACGCCATTGGCAAACGCAAGGGCGCTTGGGCGTTGGACAAAGACGCGCCCGAAGCGACCCGCGGCTTCCTGCTCAACCACCTGATCCATGAGCTGCTGCCGCCCAAGGGCGACGGCCTGCGCTGGTCCAACTCGGACCCAATCACCGGCCAGGCCGCGTGGTTCGACCTCAAGGTGCGCATCGCCAAGGCCACCGCGCCGGCCGAAAGCCAACCCGCCATGGCACCGATCCAGTCACCCGTCACCCAAGGGCCCAACACCCTGACCTGGAAGGTCGGCAAATGACACCGGTGCAAAAGACCTTGCTCGCCATCGGCCTCTTCATGGCGCTGGCGCTGGGCACCTTTATCTACTTCATTGCCAACTATGACGCGTCCAAGGCGCAACCCATCGGCGCAATGCAACACCCCTCCCCCTTCTCTGTTTCAAAAAAATCCCGGGGGTCTGGGGGCTGGCCCCCAATCCCGCAGCTTCAGCCAGGACATCCCGCATGACCCAGCTTCCCGAAAAAACCCATCGTAAACTCGGCCTCGTGATCGACCTCGACACCTGTGTCGGCTGCCACGCCTGCGTGATCTCCTGCAAAGGCTGGAACACCGAAAACTACGGCGCCCCACTGTCGGACACCGACCCCTACGGCGCCGCCCCCTCGGGCACGTTTCTGAACCGCGTGCACAGCTACGAGGTGCAGCCCGAAGACGGCCACGCCCAACTCATCCACTTCCCCAAATCCTGCTTGCACTGCGAAGACGCGCCCTGCGTCACCGTGTGCCCTACGGGCGCCAGCTACAAACGCGTCGAAGACGGCATCGTGCTGGTCAACGAAAGCAACTGCATCGGCTGCGGCCTGTGCGCCTGGGCCTGCCCCTACGGCGCCCGCGAAATGGACGCGCAGGAAAAGGTGATGAAGAAATGCACCCTCTGCGTTGACCGCATTTACAACGACAACCTCCCCGAAGAGGACCGCGTGCCCGCCTGCGTGCGCACCTGTCCCGCCGGTGCGCGCCATTTCGGCGATTTTGCCGATCCCGACAGCAATGTCTCGCGGCTGTCGGCTGAACGCGGCGGCATGGATCTGATGCCCGAGCAGGGCACCAATCCGGTGAACAAGTATCTGCCCCCGCGGCCCAAGGATGCGCTGGAAGAGTTTGACGTGCTGGCCCCGTACCTCACCCCCGTCGCGGAAGAGGCGGGCGGCTTTCTGGGCTGGCTCGACAAGACACTGGACCGCATCTGATGCATCCCGCACCGTCTGTCATCTTCTTCACCGTGTTTTCGGGGCTGGGCTTTGGCCTGCTGACCTTTCTCGGCTTGGGTTTCCCGCAGGTCACCGGATGGGTCGCGTTCGGCTACTTCACCGTGGCCTACCTGGCCGCGGTGGGCGGTCTGATCTCATCCACCTTCCACCTCGGCCACCCGGAACGCGCGATGAAAGCGTTCACGCAATGGCGCTCCTCCTGGCTCAGCCGTGAAGGCTGGTGCGCGGTGATCGCCCTGCTGCTAATGGCCGGCTACGGCGCAGGACTGGTGTTTTTTGGCACCCCATGGACCGTGTTGGGCTATCTCGGCGCGCTGTTTTCACTGGCAACGGTGTTCACCACGTCGATGATCTACACCCAGCTCAAAACCATACCGCGCTGGCACTCGCCGCTGACACCCGCGATGTTCATGAGCTTTACGCTGGCAGGTGGCGCGTTGCTGGCCGGTCAAGGCACGGTGGCGGTGGTGCTGATCGGGCTCGCCGGGATTGTGCAATTGCTGCTCTGGGTGCAGGGCGACGGCGCGTTTGGTGGTTCGGGCACCGATCTGGCCAGCGCCACAGGTCTGGGCACACGCGGACGGGTGCGCGCATTCGAGCCGCCACACACCGGAACCAACTACCTGCTGCAGGAATTTGCCTACGTCGTGGGCCGCAAGCACAGCCAAAAGCTGCGCGCGATCTCGATCACCCTGCTGGCGGTGATCCCTATCGCACTGCTCTTGCTGCCGTTTTCCTATGTGACGGTGCTGCTCGCCGCGCTCAGCCACATCGCGGGCGCACTGGTGTCACGCTGGCTGTTCTTTGCCGAAGCCGAGCACGTGGTCGGCCTCTACTACGGCAAGCGCTGACCCAAGGTGCGCCGTAAAGGCGCACCCTACGCCTCATCCCCCAAAGCGGTACGTGTAGGGTGCGCATTCACTGCGCACCGCACCTCAGTGCAGGCCAGCAAAGGCAAGCGCGGCGTCGACCTGTGCCTTGGTCGCGTCCGCCAACCCGGTCAGCGGCAGCCGCACCTCTTCCGAACACAAGCCAAGCTGCGACATCGCGTATTTCGCCCCGGCCAGTCCCGGCTCGGCAAAGATCGCCTTGTGCAGCGGCATCAACTGATCCTGGATCTCCAACGCGGCCGCGTAATTGCCCTGGGCGCAGGCGCTTTGCATCCGGCTCAGCAGCCCCGGCGCCACATTCGCCGTGACCGAAATACAGCCCACGCCGCCTTGCGCGTTGAACCCGTGCGCCGTGGCATCCTCGCCCGAGAGCTGCACAAAATCGGCGCCGCACGCCATCCGCGTGTCACAGACCCGCGCCAGATCGCCGGTCGCATCCTTCACGCCGATAATGCGCGGCAGCTTGGCCAGTTCGGCCATGGTCTCGGGGGTCATATCGATCACCGACCGGCCCGGGATATTATAGATGATAATCGGGATCTCTGCGCAATCGTGCAGCGCGGTGTAATGCGCGATCAGCCCGCGCTGCGTCGGCTTGTTATAATACGGCGTCACCACCAACGCCGCATCCGCACCCACAGCCGCCGCGTGTTCGACAAAGCGGATCGCCTCAACCGTGTTGTTTGACCCCGCGCCGGCAATCACCGGAATGCGGCCAGCCACCGCCTTGACCACCGTCTCGACCACGGTCTCGTGCTCTTCATGGCTCAGCGTCGGGCTCTCCCCGGTGGTGCCCACTGGCACCAGACCGTTGCTGCCCTCTGCGATGTGCCACTCGACCAGCTGTTTCAGGGTGTCCAGATCCAAAGCGCCGTTCCGAAACGGCGTGACGAGGGCAGGCATCGAACCTTTGAACATTCTCACGCTCCTGTTGTGCCCCGGCAGGCGGGGCCTGTTTCACATTGGCCGGCATTGGGCCTGGTCACGACAGATGCCCCAGAGTTGAGTTGAATCCCCCCCGCCGCGGCATATGCTCAAGGCTCTGACCATGGCGCCGAAAGAATTGCAAGTGATGAACCACCTTGCCCGCCTCGCAGCGCTGATGCTGCTGGCCTTGGGCTGCGCCGCGACAGCAGCACTTGCCGAACGCCCGCGCCCGCTGGGCTGGGCGCTTGACGCGATGCGCGCGGGTAACTGGGACAACGCGGCGCGCATCGCCGCGCGTGACGGGCCGGTGGCCGCCGACATCATCGAATGGCACCGCCTGCGCGCGGGCCGGGGCAGCTATGACGCGGTCACAGCCTTCCTCGACCGTCGCCCCAACTGGCCGGGCGAGGCAGCACTGCGCCGCCGCGCGGAACCGGCTGTCATCAGCGCAGGACCCGAGGCGGTGTTGCGCTTTTTTGCCGACACGCCCGCTGCCACCGCGCGCGGTATCCTCGCCCATGCCGCCGCGCTGAGCGCAACAGGACAAAGCGGTGAGGCCGAGGCAAATATCGTGCTCGCATGGCGCACCCTTCCGATGGGTGCGTCGGATCAGCAAAGCTTTCTCGATGCGCACGCGACACTGCTGAAACTGCATCACGTGGCCCGGCTCGACGCGATGCTCTGGGCCCGCGAACGCGATGCGGCGCGCGCCATGTTCGATCTGGTGCCCGCCGACCAGCAGGCGCTTGCCCGCGCGCGCATTGCCCTGCAACTGCGCCTCGATACCGTGACCGCGCTGATCCGCGCCGTGCCAGCAGCGCTGCAGGATCACCCCGGTCTCGCCCATGACCGCTTCGAATGGCGCGTCCGCGCGGGCAACTGGGACGATGCAAAGGCGCTGCTCGAACAGCGCTCGCAGATGGAGAACGGCCTGGGCGTACCACAAGCCTGGGCCAACCGCCGCCGCGCGCTGGCCCGCGATGAGATGCGCGATGGTGCTCCGGCCCGCGCCTACATGCTCGCCGCCGCCCACGGGTTGGTCGAAGGGTCGGCTTATGCCGATCTCGAATGGCTCGCAGGCTACATCGCGCTGCGCTATCTGGACGACCCCGACACCGCCCTTGCGCATTTCCAAAACCACGGCGCCGCAGTCCGCTCGCCCATCTCGCGCGGCCGCGCAGGCTACTGGATCGGTCGCGCCCACGAGGCTGCGGGCCGCGCTGACGCCGCGGCGGCGGCCTACGCCGACGGTGCCCAGTTCCAGACGTCGTTCTATGGCCTGCTGGCCGCCGAACGCGGCGGCCTGCCGCCCGACCCCGACCTCGACGGGGCCGAAAATTTCGGCGATTGGCGCCTGTCCGATCTGGCCCGCCGCGACCTCTTTGAGGCCGGGATGCTGCTGCAGGCCTCCGGTGAGATGACCCTCGCCGAACGCTTCTGGACCCACCTGGCCGAGGACCTCGGGCGCAGCGCCGCCGGCCAACTGGGTCAAGCCGCCCTCGACATGGACCAGCCGCACCTCGCGGTGATGATCGGCAAACGCGTCGCCCGACGCGGCCTCACGATCCACGCCGCCTACTACCCGCTGCACCCGCTGGCTGAGGCCGATCTGCCGATGTCTGCAGACATGAACCTCGCCATCGCCCGCCGCGAAAGCGAATTTGACCCGGTCGTCCAATCCGGCGCAGGCGCCCGCGGCCTGATGCAGATCATGCCCGCCACCGGCCGCGAGGTCGCGAGGAGGCTCGGCAGAGCCGAGGAGCACACGACCGACCGCATGATCACCGATCCGGTCTACAACGCCGAACTGGGTGCGGCGTACCTATCACAAATGGCCGCGCGCTACGCCGGCAACGTGGTGCTGATGTCGGTGGCCTACAACGCAGGCCCCGGGCGCGCCGACCGCTGGCAAGAGCTTTACGGCGACCCCCGCAACCTGCCCCAAAATTTCGACATCGTCGACTGGATCGAACACATCCCGTTCCGCGAAACCCGCAACTACGTCATGCGCGTCACCGAAAGCCTGCCAGTCTACCGCGCGCGCCTCAGCGGCGACCCGCTGCCCGTGCCCTTCACGCAAGAACTATCGGGCAACAGCCTGCTGCCGTTCGCGCCACCAGGTGAATAGCCCCGCCGCCACGATGATCGCCGCCCCCAGCACCACATTCCACGCCAGCGCCTCACCAAAAACGGTCAGACCCACAAGTGCCGCAAACACCATCTGGAAATAGGCAAACGGCTGCACCGCACTCGCCTCTGCCACCTCATAGCACTTGATCAGCAGCCAATGCCCCAGCGCCCCGGTCAGGCACAGCGTGCCCATCCACGCCCAATCGCCCCGAACCATCGGCTGCCAGTACCAAACGCCCACGCATGTCATCGCCACCGCGCCCACCGTTCCCGTCCAGAAAAAGCTCGTGGCCGCACTGTCCCGCCGCGCCGCGTAGCGCGTGAGCAATCCATAGGTGGCAAACATGATCGCCGACAGCAGCGGCACCACAGCCGCCAGATCAAACACGCCCACACCGGGTCGCAGGATCACCAGCACGCCGCAAAACCCGGCACCAATGGCCAGCCAGCGCCGCCAGCCCACCCGCTCGCCCAGGATCGGCCCCGACAGGGCCGCCACGATCAGCGGATAGGCGGCAAAGATCGCATGGCTCTCCACCAGCCCCAGCAGGGTAAAGGCACTCACCATCACGCAAATCTCCGCCGCCAGCAGCAGGCCCCGCCCCGCCTGCAGCAGCGGCTGTTCCGTGCGCGCCGCCGCCCGCACCCCGCCCGCCTTGCGCCCAGCAATGGCAATGACAAAGGCGGCAAAAAACCAATACCGGATCATCACAACCATCAGCACGTTGTATTCCGCCGCCAAGTGGCGCGAGATGCCGTCTTGCGCCGCAAACACAACCGACACGCCCATCATCAGCGCGATGCCCAGCTTGGTGTTGGTCCCCGCGCTCAACCCAGCACGGCCCGCGTCATGTGCCGCTTGCGGCCAAAGCCGGGCGCACGTGTCACCGCAAAGCCCGCCGCCTCCAGGCCGCGCCGCACATGCCCCGCCGCCGTATAGGTCGCAGCGGTGCCGCCGGGGGCTGTGTGCGCCGCCACCTGCGCCATCAGGTCAGCCCCCCACAGCTCGGGGTTCTTGGCCGGTGAAAACCCGTCCAGAAACCACGCATCCGCCGCTCCGTCCCACCGCACCAACGTCTCGCGCGCATCCCCTTCGATCAGGTGAAACTCCAAGCCCTCGGCCGCATATACCGGCCCCGACCCCTCCATCGCGTCCAGCAACGCGGCAGCCAGCCCTGCCACCTCCGGAAACGCCGCCAACGCCTGCCGCATCTCGTCGCGCGCCAGCGGATAGGCCTCAAAACTCACAAACCGCAGCGGCCCGGCCACCCCCGCCGCCCGCCACGCCGCCCACGCGGCCAGCAGGTTCAACCCGGTGCCAAAGCCCAACTCGGCCACACAAAACCCCGGCACAAACCGCTCAGGCAAATCATTGCCCGCCAGAAACACGTGCCGCGTCTCTTCCAACCCGTTCTCAAGGCTGTAATACGGATCATCAAACCGCACCGAAACGGGCACATCCCCGTCGCGCCAGTCCAGCCGGTCACTGTGGTCCTGCATGGCTTGCCCCTCATGCCCCGCGCCCCACATCCATGGCGAAAGGAGCCCCCCTTGGCAACGCCCGACATCACCATCCGCGGCGCAGGCATCTTTGGCCTGTCCATCGCCTGGACTTGTGTCCAGCGCGGCGCATCGGTGCAAGTGATCGACCCAAACGGCCCCGCCGCGGGCGCCAGCGGCGGCATCGTTGGCGCGCTCGCCCCGCATGTGCCGGAAAACTGGAACCCGAAAAAGCAGTTCCAATTGGAAAGCCTGCTCATGGCCGAAGCGTTCTGGGCCGAAGTGGCCGCCGCGGGCGGCGGTGATCCCGGATACGTCCGGTCAGGCCGCATCCAACCCATCGCCGACGCCCACACGCTGGACCTCGCGCACAGCCGCAGCACCAGCGCGCAAGCTCTCTGGCACGACAACGCCTCATGGCAGATCCGCCCCACCGGCACCGGCCCCTGGCAGCTCGACACGCCCACCGGGCACGAGATCTTCGACACGCTCAGCGCCCACATCCACCCTCGCCGCGCTTGCGAGGCTCTGGTGGCAGCACTTGCGGCACACGGCGTGACCATCCAATCAAAATCCCCCGAACGCGGCACAGTGATTCACGCCACCGGCACGGCAGGGCTTGAAGCGCTGAACGCCACACACACACGTATGGTCGGCGCAGGCATCAAAGGTCAGGCCGCGCTCCTCGGTTTCGCCCTGCCAGACGCACCGCAGCTTTTTGTCGACACGCTGCACATTATCCCGCACGCCGACGGCACCACCGCCGTCGGTTCCACCACCGAGCGGGAATACGACGGCCCTACCGACACCGACAGCGCCCTAGACGCTGTCATTGACCGTGCGCGCAGCGCCGTCCCGCAACTGCGCGAAGCGCCCGTGCTGGCCCGCTGGGCCGGCCTGCGCCCACGCAGCCGCTCGCGCGCGCCGATGCTGGGCGCCTACCCGGACAGGCCGGGCCACTACATCGCCAATGGCGGGTTCAAGATCGGCTTCGGCATGGCCCCCAAAGTCGCAGAAAAAATGGCCGATCTCGTCCTGGAAAACCGCGACACAATCCCACCGGGGTTTGAGGTTGCGGCGTCACTGTAACCGAACAGACCTCCGACGCTGCGCAAACAACATGCGAACCCGTATGCAGCGGCATTACGCGTCCTGCCGCACCACCTGCCGCTGGCGCCCTAGCCCTGCAATCTCCAGCTCCATCACATCGCCCGGTTTCAAATAGACCTGCGGGTCCATCCCCATGCCCACGCCGGGCGGGGTGCCCGTGGTGATCACGTCACCGGGATGCAGGGTGAACAACTGGCTGAGATGCGCGATGATCTCAGCCACGGAAAAGATCATGGTCGCCGTGTTCCCGGTCTGCATCCGCGCGCCGTTCACGTCCAGCGCCATGTCCAGCTCCTGCGGATCGGGCACCTCATCGCGTGTGACCAGCCACGGACCCGTGGGGCCAAACGTGTCGCAAGATTTGCCCTTGGTCCACTGCCCTGTCAGCTGCGTTTGGAAATGCCGCTCGGAGACATCATTGACGATGCAATAGCCTGCCACATGATCCAGCGCCTCGGCCTCGGAGACATATTTGCACGTGGTCCCGATCACCACGCCCAACTCAACCTCCCAGTCGGTCCGCTCCGACCCGCGCGGCATCACCACGTCGTCATTGGGGCCAACAATGGCCGAGTTTGCCTTGAAAAACAGGATCGGGTGTTCCGGGATCGCCGCCCCGGTTTCAGCGGCGTGGTCCGAGTAATTCAGCCCGATGCACAAAAACTTTCCAATGTCGCCGACACACGGGCCAAGGCGCGGGCTGCCCTCGACCACGGGCAGGCTCGCTGGGTCAATCGCACGCAGTGCCTCAAGGCTGTCATCGCCCAGCACTGCACCTGTGATGTCGTCCACATGCCCGCTCAGATCGCGCAACGTGTCGCCATCCATCATACCGGGCTTTTCTGCGCCTACCGCACCGTATCTGACAAGTCTCATTGTTCATTCTCCCGTAGGGCGGGGTTCACCCCGCCACGCCTTCTTATAGTCGCCACGACCTTAATGACTGTCGCGCGGCATGTGCTTGCGCGCTATGTCGTGGAACGCGTCGGCCCCGCGCAGGGTCATGCCCTCGTCAAACCGGCCCACCCGGTCGCGGAAAATCTCCTGCCAGGGGCTCTGGCTTTGCGGATAGGCATAGCCGCCCGCCGCCTCCAGCGCCTCGGCGCGGCGGGCCAGTTCGGCCTCGTCCACCAGCATGTCCGCCGTGCATTTGCGCAGATCGATCCGCACCTGATCGCCGGTTTGCAAGAGCGCCAGCCCGCCGCCATCCGCCGCCTCGGGTGCGGCGTTCAGGATCGACGGAGAGCCAGAGGTCCCCGATTGCCGCCCGTCGCCAACGCAGGGCAGCGCCTCTACGCCACGTTTCAACAGATAGACGGGTGCGCGCATGTTCACCACCTCGGCCCCGCCGGGATAGCCCTTGGGCCCCGCACCGCGCATAAACAGGATGCAGTGCTCGTCGATCTCTTCGGCCGGGTCGTCGATGCGGTGGTGGAAATCCTCTGGCCCGTCAAACACCACGGCACGCCCCTCAAACGCCTCGGGGTCATCGGGGTCGGACAGATAGCGCGCGCGAAACTCGGGCGAGATCACCGAGGTTTTCATGATGGCACTGTCAAACAGATTGCCGCTGAGGTTGATGAACCCAGCATGGCCGACCAGCGGCGCCTCAACCCGCATGATCACATCGTCATTCTGCGTCTCCACCGCGCCGCAATTCTCGGCCATGGTCCGGCCGTTCACCGTGACCGCGTCTGGATTGGGAAACAGGCCGGCCTTGAGCAGTTCGCCAATGACCGCAGGCACGCCGCCCGCGCGCTGGTAATCCTCGCCCAAGTACTTGCCCGCGGGCTGCAGGTTCACAAGCAGCGGCACCTCGTGACCAAAGGCCTGCCAGTCGTCATTGTCCAGCGGCACGCCGAGATGCCGCGCGATCCCGTTGAGGTGAATGGGCGCGTTGGTCGACCCACCAATGGCCGAGTTCACAACGATGGCATTCTCAAACGCAGCACGGGTCATCACGTCGGAGGGGCGTAGATCCTCCCACACCATGTCGACGATGCGCTTGCCAGTGTCGTAGGCCATCTGCCCGCGCTCGCGATAGGGCGCAGGTATCGCCGCTGACCCAGGCAATTGCATGCCCAGCGCCTCGGCCAAGCTGTTCATCGTGGTCGCCGTGCCCATCGTGTTGCAATAGCCCACCGACGGGGCCGAGGCGGCGGCGATGTCCATGAATTCAGCATCGTCAATCTCGCCCGCGGCCAGCATCTCGCGCGCTTTCCAGATCACGGTGCCTGAACCCGCGCGCTCGCCCTTCCACCAGCCGTTCAGCATCGGCCCAACGCTCAGGGCAATTGCCGGAATGTTCACCGTCGCCGCCGCCATCAGCAGCGCGGGCGTGGTCTTGTCACAGCCGATGGTCAGCACCACGCCGTCCAGCGGATAACCGTAAAGCGATTCCACCAGGCTCAGATAGGCCAGGTTGCGGTCCAGGCTCGCCGTGGGCCGCTTGCCCGTCTCCTGGATTGGATGCACCGGGATCTCCATGCAGGTGCCGCCGGCCGAGATGATGCCGTCGCGCACCCGCTTGGCCAGCTCCAGATGGTGCCGGTTGCACGGGGACAAATCGCTGCCTGTCTGCGCAATGGCAATGATCGGTTTGTCCGATTGCAGCTCTTGCCGCGTCAGCCCGTAGTTCAGGTACCGCTCCAGATAGAGCGCCGTCATCTCCGGATCGTCGGGGTTGTTGAACCACTTGCGCGAGCGGAGCTCTTGGCTGGTGATCTTGCGTTTCATTGGCCTGACCATCCTCCGTCGATGATGTGCGGGTGCCCGGTGGTAAAGGCGCTTTCGTCACTGGCAAGGTAGACGACAAGGGCGGCAATCTCTTCGGGCTGCGCAACGCGGCCCATCGGCTGACGGGCGACAAACTGCGCCATCGCTTCGTCTTGGCTGCCCAGCTCTTCGCCCAGCGCGCGCACGCGGTCGTGCCAGCTGGGGCTTTCAACCGTGCCGGGGCAAATGCAGTTACAGCGAATCCCGCGGGTGATGTAATCGGTGGCCACAGATTTGGTCAGCCCGATCACCGCCGCCTTGGTGGTGCCGTAGATGAACCGGTTGGGCGCCCCGATGATCGAGCCCAGCGCCGACGACATGTTGATGATCGACCCGGTGCCGCGCTCCAGCATCCCCGGCAAGGCCGCCTGAATGGTGCGAAACATCGACCGGACATTGAGGTCAAAGGCCACCTCCCACTCGTCCTCGGTCGCCGCCTCGACACTGCCGTGGTGCACAAAACCGGCGCAGTTGAACAGCACATCGGGCTGCGCATGCCACACGCCCTTGCGGATGCTCACCGGGTCCATTGCGTCCAGGACATAGGTCTCGACCCGGTCACTCCTCAGCGCTTCCAGCGCCTCCTCGTTGACATCTGTGGCAAAGACCTGCGCGCCCTCTTTGGCCATCGCCAGTGCGGCCGCCCGGCCAATGCCCTGGCCCGCTGCGGTGACAAGCGCCCGCTTTCCGTCCAAACGGCCCATGTACCCTCCCCGGCATGTTCTGCTGTTGCGATCGGCGCGTTGCCACGCTTTGGTGCGAAACTATGGCAAGCGATGGATATTGACCAGAGGAGGCGCACCAGATGTCACAGCCAAAGATCACCCTGCTGGGCACCGGGCTGATGGGCGCGCCGATGGCGCGCAATATCGCCGCCGCGGGCTTTGACCTGACCGTGTGGAACCGCACCGCGGCACGGGCGCAATCTCTCGCCGATGCGGGCATCACCGTTGCCCCCGACGTGGCCGCGGCCGTGGCGGGCGCGGACATGATCATCTCGATGCTCAGCGACGGCCCGAGCAGCCTGGCGCTGCTGGGGGACGCCTTGCCTCACGTCACACCGGGGGCACTTTGGATCGACATGGCCTCCACCAAACCGTCAGAGGCGCTCAGCATGGCCGACGCCGCCGCCACGCGCGCGGTGGCCTTCCTCGATGCGCCGGTGTCCGGCGGCACCAAGGGGGCCGAAGACGCCACGCTCGCCATCATGATCGGCGGCGCGGCCTCGGATGTCACCCGCGCGCAGCCGCTGCTGGCGTCCATGGGCCGGCCCGTCCATGTGGGCCCCACGGGCGCGGGCCAGCTGGCCAAGCTCTGCAATCAGGCCATCGTGGCCATCACCATCGGCGCGGTGGCTGAAGCCACGCTGCTCGCGACCCAGGGCGGCGCCGACCCCGCCGCCCTGCGCGCCGCGCTCAAGGGTGGCTTTGCCGACAGCACCATCTTGCAACAGCACGGCACCCGCATGTCCACCGGTGACTTCGTCCCCGGCGGTCGCGCGTCGGTGCAGGTCAAGGATCTCGACAACATCCTGACCGAAGCTGAGGCTCTGGATCTCACCCTGCCCATGGCCGCCCATGTGCGCGAGCGCTTTGCTCACCTGATCGGGTCCATGGGGCAAGGCGATGCGGATCATTCCGCGCTGTATCTTGAGCTGCTGGCACAAAACGGTCTGCAGCACCCCACCGCGCAACCATCGGATTGACTGTCACATCACGCCGTAGTGCCGCACCCGCAGTGCACAAAACTTTTGAACGCCACCACGCGCCGCAAACGCTCTCGGCTGACCCCACGGTTATCTACCCACCGCAGCGCAACACTGTCACCCGGCCCGCGAGGCCGCGCGCCGACCTCACATGCGCCATAGAAAAAAAAGCGTCGCACATACCCCGGGCGACGGCGCACCCAGCGGGTTGCGCATAGGGTGCCGAACAGAAAGTCCCGAATGTTCGCATCTCGGAGAACGCGAGACGCCTTACCAGCGTCATGGCCGAGCGTGGCGAAGACCACCTCGCTGCCAATCTGGTCGAGCAGTCCCGTGCTCGCCGAACCGAGGACGAGGCGCGCCGCAGCACTCATTATCCGCAGCCAAATCCCTCGCGAGAACCCACCAATCGATCCATGACACAAGACGCAGACTTACCCGTCACAACTGCGCGCCACACCCGGCGCATAGCACAAATCCTTGCACAAAAGTTAACGCGCCCGCGAAACCGTTAACGGGCGACAGATATTACCCAAACCCTAACGCGCCCACGCCTCGCGCTTTGTACAAAAGCGGGCCAATTTTGAACAAAACGCCAAAATCACAGCAAATCCGGCCGCATGCGCCCGGCCATTTTGTACAAATCCCACCCCGTTTTCATCAAAACACCCGCAAACGCGCACCGTACGGCCCATTAACACGTCCACGCTTCATCTGGCCAAACACACCTGCCGAGAGGTCTGATGCGCCACCGAAGGCAAACATCTGGTCCAATCTTCATTTCGCCAAACAAACCGCCCCCGGAGGGCCGATCCGCCCCCAAGGCCTACCCGGTCCGTCCCGCAAATTGCCTCACCGCAATCCCAGCGCCCTCCAGAGTCCGCCGCACCGACGCGGCAATCTCCACCGCCTCGGGCGTGTCTCCATGGCAGCAAATCGTATCAATCGGCGTCTCGATACGCGCGCCCGACCCGGTGATAATCGCTTGTTCTTGCACCATTTCTACCATTCGCTCTCCGGCCAGATCAGCGTCATGGATCACTGCTCCCGGCAGCCGCCGATCCACCAGCGTGGCGTCTTCGTTATAGGCGCGATCCGCAAAAATCTCGCAGGCAAACCGCGCGCCCAGCGCGCGCACTGCCCGCTCCTGCGCTGTCGCAGCCAGCACAACGATGACCGCCTCAGGACAGGCCGAAAGCGCCGCGTCATAGCAGCCTTTCGCCATCTCCTCATCTTCAGACGTCATATTCCCCAGCGCGCCATGCAACTTGATGTGGCGCACCTCTGCCCCCAAAGCCCGCCCCATCCCAAGGCTCGCGCCAACCTGGCAGCGGATCGAATTTTGCAATGATTTCAGCGGCATGTCGATGCGGCGGCGACCAAATCCGCGAATGTCATCAAAGCCAGGATGCGCCCCGATGCCGACACCTTGCGCCAGCGCGATACCCATCGTCTGCGCCATCACATCCGGGTCCCCCGCATGGGCGCCACAGGCAATATTGGCTGACGTCACGGTGCGCAAAAGCGCTGCGTCATCGCCCATATTCCACGGCCCATAGCTTTCACCCATGTCTGCGTTCAAATCGACCTGCATCCTTACTCCTCCCCGGTGTCCAGCGGCACGTCAAACGCCGAAATTGCCCCGTCGGTCAGACGATAGCTCAACAAATCCTGCATCTCCAACGGGTTACGTACTAGCGGTGTTGCCGCCTTGCGCAATCCGGCCCACGTTTTGCGTGCCCGCGCCTCAATCTCTGCACCCTCTTCCAGCGTGACAAAAGCAAAGCGCAGCGCCGCCCCGGCAGGCGCTTGGACCACGCGTGGCAGATCGCAGGGCAGTACAGTCCCGATCCGCGGATAGCCGCCTGTCGTTTGGCTTTCCGCCAGTAAAACAAAGGGTTGGCCGTCCCCGGCGATCTGAATGTCACCGGGCACGATAACCTCGCTCACAACGCTCAACTGATCCGGGTTGGAAAAGCCTGCGCCATCCGCTTCGAACCGCACGCCTTGCCGATTGGCACGCGGGTCGCGTCGAAACGTGGCGGCCTCGAAGCAGTCGCGAATTTCCTTTGAAAAGTCATGTGTTTGCATGCTCGGAACCATGCGAACCGTGCCACCGGCAAAGCGTTGGTCGCGAGGCAGGCTCCACCCCACCGCGCCGCCCGGGTCGGTCCCCACCGGCAATAAATCGCCCGCCATCACAAGAGCGCCCAGACCTGTCGACTGATGCGTCGCGCGCGCGCCCATGACACGCTCCGTGGTAATTCCGCCGCCAATCCCCAGATAGGCATACGTCCCCTCGCGCACCGCGCCCAGTTCCAGCCGCGCGCCGGTGGGCAATGTATGGCTGGCATCCCATACCACGGCGCGGCCGTCTATGCTGGCCGCCATGGCCGCGCCGGTTAGGGCAATGCGCATCGTTTCGGACGCCTCGAATACACCGCCGAGGCCTACCATCTCCAACAGAGCGTGATCCGCGCTTTGACCTAGCAGAGCCGCGTTTTCGGCCACAGCGCGCAAATCCGCAGCGCCTCCGCGCGTCAGCCCCTGGGCCAAAAATCCAGTGCGCCCAGTGTCTTGGACGGCGACACCTGGACCACATTTGTGCACCCGCAATCCCCTCATTCGAGCACCTGCCGCACGGCGCCGTCTGTGCCATGCGCCTGGAGCCGCGCCAGTTCAGCAGCGCTGATTGAGGTGAACTGAACCTCGTCACCCGGCGACAACGGAAAGGGATTTTCAGCTTCGGGCTGGAAACAGCGAAACGCCGACTGCCCGACATGGCGCCAGCCGGTTGGCGTTTCTTTGGCAAACAGACACATCTGCTGCACCGCCGCCACCAGCGCCCCTTGCGGCACATTGGGGCTTAGCCCCACCTGCCGCGGGATATTCCAATGCGGCGCCAGCGTTCCCAGATAAGGTTGTCCCGGGGCAAAGCCGATGGTCAGGACCCGCAGCCGCGTGCCGGTCAGATCGGCGACCGCTTCGGCTGCGCTAAGCCCGGCGGCCTCTGCCGCCTCTTCCAGCTGCGGCGCAAGCGCACCGCCAAAGACTGCGGGCACCGTCCATAGCGTGCGGCCTGCAGGCAAAGGTGCGTCGCACCAATCCCGCTCCGCCAGCACTTCCGCCAACGCGGCGCGCATCGCGTCAAATCGGTAAGCCACGAGATCCACTCGGAAAAACGCGGACACCAGCGTGCTGCTGCTTTCCTCGATCTGCGGCAGGTCCAGCGCATCCACCGCCCCGCGAAAGGCGATGGCGGCCCGGTTCGCCGCGTCTGTCGCGGTGGGCGCAAAGCTCACCAGCACACCGCTCAGCCCGACGGATCGGATAATCGGAAATGTCGTCATAGCGGCAGACTACGCGTCTGCGGGCCGGGTGCAATCGCAGTTGTAGGGTGTGCGCTCGGCGCGCACCTTACCTCAGCCATCCGGGTCCAAAATCTACTTGCGCTACACAGGCCAGCCGCCGCACCCGTTCAAGTTCCGCCGCAAACGCGGCTTGCCGCTGCCTGCCCCACCGCACGCCCAGCTCCGGCCACAGCGCCTGCACCCGCAGCACGTCGTCATCACGAAACGCCTTCATATCAACCCGCCCCACAAGCCTATCGCCCTGCAGGATCGGAAAGACGTAGTAGCCGTATTGCCGTTTGGCTTGCGGCACAAAGATCTCAATCCGATAGTCAAAACCAAACAGCCGTTGCGCCCGTTCCCGGTCCCGCAGCGCCGGATCAAACGGGCTGAGCACGCGCAGCCGCCCGGTTGGCTCGGCGCAGAGCGCCGGATCGCCCTCGATCTGCGGGAATGCAAATGCCGCGCGCTTGTGCCCATCAGCGCCGGAGACCTGAACTTCGACTATGCGTTTGGCTGCAAGTGCTTCGGCACACCAGGCCCGTGCCTCGGCCAGAGTGATATGCGCCCAAAAACGCGCCAGTTCGCGCGGGGTGGCAAATCCGAGCCGGGCCAGCGCTTCGCGGCAGCACCAGTCAATTGTCTCCACATTGTCAGGCGCATTGCCAATCTGGGTGCGGTCCAGCACCCGCTCGGTTAGATCGTAGTATTTGCGAAACCCTTGCCGCGCGGTCACCGCCAGCGCACCGCTGCGCCACAAGTACTCCAGTGCGGTCTTTGACGGATGCCAATCCCACCAGCCCCCTGAACTGCGCGCTTCATCGGTGCCCACGTCCGCCGAACAGCACGGACCGTGGTCGCGGATATGATCGAGTACTTCTTGAAATTTCTCTTCGAACCCGGCGCGGCGTTGTTCCGACCAGCGCGCTCGCAGCGCCTGCGCATCGCGTTGCCGCCGCATGTGCCAGTAGGGATAGAACCGCATTGGAATGACCGATGCGTCATGTGTCCAGTGCTCAAACAGTGCGCGGTCGCGTTCAAACAGGCGACGCAGGTCAGCGGGCCGGTAACGCGGGCGTCGGGCAAAAAGGATCAAGTCATGCGCGCGCGCCACGGTGTTGATGCTGTCAAGCTGTACAAAACCCAAACGGGTGATCAGTTCTAGCAAATCGGGGCCTTTGGCCGGACCCTGCGGCGTTTCACTCAACGCGTGGCGGTGCAGAAACAGGCGGCGCGCCGCACCGTTAGACAGGGTAAGGGGCGTCACGCCCCCAACGTGCGCCGCAGCGTGTCACCCAGCGCAATTGAGGGCTCAAGCGTAATGTGACGCGGCGCCGGATCGGCGTCATCCGCCATGCGATCACGAATAATCTCAGCCGCGGCGCGACCAATCTGCAATCGGCATGCATCCATTGTGGCCAGTTGCCGCGGCAAACCCTGCAACAGGTCAACGCCATTAAAACCCAACAACCCGATCTGCCCGGGCACGTCGACCCCCTGTTCTAGCAGGTAAAGCAGGCCACCGGCGCCAATCATGTCATTGGAATAGACAAGAAAATCAAGCTCCGGATTGTCTGCCAGCAGTGCTGCCGTCATCTCGCGTCCCTTGGCCAGTGCAGAGCCGCCAGAATAGAAATCGCGCGCCTCAATCTCGATACCGGCTTTGCCGAGACCTTCGGTCAGCCCCTCAAAGCGCTTGCGCGCGCGGTGGTCGCGCGGCATCGACGTGCCCATAAAGCCGATCCGGCTGTAGCCTTGCTTCAGGATCGCGCGCGCCATATCGAGGCCCGCCTTGCGATGTGAAATGCCAACCATGCTGTCGACCGGGTCGCCGTCAGTGTCCATGATTTCGACCACCGGGATCGCCGCATTGCGCAGCATCGCCTGGGCCGCATCCGAATGCTCAAGCCCGGCGATAATCACCCCTGAGGGTCGCCATGACAGCATCTCGTAGAGCACGCGCTCTTCCTTGTCGCGCATGTAGTCGGTGACACCAAAAACCGGCTGCAAAGGGGTATCTTCGAGCACCTGATTGATGCCTGTCAGCACTTCGGGAAAGACCATGTTGCTGAGCGACGGGATGATCACCGCCACCAGATTGACCTGTTGCGAGGCAAGTGATCCGGCGATTTGATTGGGCACGTAGCCCAGTGCTTTGGCCGCCTCGAGCACTTTTTGCCGGGTCGCGTCCGAGACATCGCCGCGATTGCGCAGCACCCGACTGACAGTCATTTCTGAGACACCGGACGCAGCGGACACGTCGCGAAGGGTGAGCGGGCGAGGGGCGCGGTCGGTCAATGAAACCTCATTCTCAATATTGCCAGTGAGTTAGCGCCAAATCCGCTTGGACTGCAAGCATACCAAACGCCACGCGCCCCGTGACAAAGTCATGTGAACCGCGTAAGCGAGACACACCACGGCCCCGTGGCTCAACTGGATAGAGCAGCCCCCTCCTAAGGGGCAGGTTGCAGGTTCGAATCCTGCCGGGGTCGCCAAACTTGCAAATGAAATCAGTGTATTGTGGGGTTTGCAGCGGTACACTTTGCAACATCATGCAGCTTTTTGCAGCTTCAATACGAGAACAGGTAAAGAACACCCGTACAGGCTGATCCGCCGGACAAAGGTTTCTGGAAACACTACGCACAGAAAAATCGCGACTCGGCAGCAACCGAAACCGGGAACAATTCTAAACCAAAAGCGTCCAGCTTTGGCCACTGCAATACCTCAAGAACCGCCGTTAAAGCAAGCGGCATTCAGGGCTGCCGTCGGCTGTAAGGTGGTGCATCATGAGTGTTCGGCTGGCACACGGAGGGCTCCCTTCAGACATGACACCCCACCAACTGAAGCGATTTCTCAAGCGGGCCAGAGTCTCGCTTGGCCTTTCAAAGGGTGCGATTGAATATTTGGTCTTCGCTATCGACAACTTCCAAGCCTCAGATTTCGCGCACGGTCGGATTTGTGCGATCTGGCATTCTTTGGAACGGCTTGCTCAGAATTTTGGGCTGTCGAAACGGCAGGTTGGACGGATTGAGGCTGAGCTTATCGAGGCGGGTTTGATCCGTTGCACCTATCCGGAACGCAAAAGCCGGTCCGGCGACCGTGTTGGCGGCGTCATCAAACGCGCGGCAGGTATCCGTCACCTCAGTCGCGACTGCTCTTTAACTCGGTTGCGCATCGAGCGCGATGGAACAAAGAGTATCCTCAGTGTGACTATTTTACAGAAATTTTCGAACCTGCCATGGAACTCCTTGCGCCACTTGAACCAGCATTTCCGGAGATCGATTTATTGAGAGACATGGGAACTGAAGCTGGGAAATCGCAGTTATTAGATGAGGTCGCCGCTTACTTCGATCAGGCACGCGAAAGCGAAGATGGGCTATTTGCCCCTTTTGCCTTCGACGCATTGTGGCAAGATCCGATCCCGAAATTTCTCGGTTTGGTCTAATCGATGGTAGAGGATTCACGTGCGTTTTGGACAAGAGATCCCATTGTTAAATCGATCGGAGGGGTTTCTGAACAAGAAACACAGTCGCCCGAAGAACGGGCGTTGGTCGCTTGGATAGTCCATGTGTTCCAGGTCAACAGGAACCTCCTCCACACGCGTGACCCAGACCTTGATATCGCGGGTATTGAGCTTGTCATTATA
The DNA here is from genome assembly GCA_039026855.1 of Pseudomonadota bacterium. Taxonomy (GTDB): domain Bacteria; phylum Pseudomonadota; class Alphaproteobacteria; order Rhodobacterales; family Rhodobacteraceae; genus Tateyamaria. The sequence continues at coordinate 41,517 of JBCCLL010000005.1, forward strand.
GCAAGCGCTGATCCAAACGCCGCCGCGCGTCGGTCTTCTGGGCAGCGCGCTGTCATTGTCAGTCTTGGCCTTCTTCGCACGCTCTGGCGGTTTCTCACCGCGGCCGTACATCATCCCGATGTGCTTTCACGTGCATATCCTTTGGCTGTCCTGGCCCGGTAAAACTGTGCCAATGTTGGCTTAGTTTCGGAGGCAAGATTCATGGCGCGGAAACGGTATTCGGATGAAGATATTTTTCGGCTTTTGCGCGAGATTGAGCTGAGCCTGGCGTCTGGTTCGGATGTTGCGACAGCGTGTAGAACGGCTGGTGTCAGTGACGCTACCTACTACACATGGCGCAAACGTTTTGGTGGTATGGGGCGATCGGAGATGACCAATCTAAAGGCGCTGCAGAAAGAGAATGATCGCCTCAAGAAGATCGTGGCGGAGCTTGAACTGGACAAGCTCATTCTCAAGGAGAGCCTTGATTATTTAAAGCCGAAGGCCTGACGGCAGACCAGCTTCGTCAGGCCGTGATGCATACCCGACAAAAGCTGGCAACATCTGAACGGCGCACCTGCCGTGTGATCGGGCTGGCGCGCAGTACGCTTCAATACAGGATGGCCCCAAAGGATGATGAGGCGTTGCGTCTGGCAATGATCCGGTTGGCCAAACAGTACGGGCGCTAGGGCTACCGCAAGGTCGCCGAGTTGCTGAGTGTCGAAGGCTGGGCAGTCAATCATAAAAAGATCGAACGAATGCGCGAAGAAGGCTTGTAGCCCCCACAACGACACAAGAAACGCAAACGGCTGTACCGCAAGGACAGCTCGATCATCCGGCTCCGACCGCAATATCCCAATCACATCTGGAGCATCGATTTTGTGCACGACAAGCTGAGCAACGGACGAACCTACAAGATGCTCACGGTGCTGGATGAGTACACACGCGAGGCGTTGTGCATGGCAGTCAAACCGAAGATGAACAGCGCCGACGTGTTAGGTGCGCTGTATCCATTACTGTTGCGGCACGGGACGCCCGAATACATTCGTTCCGACAGTGACCCAGAGTTCATCGCGGCAGCATTGCAAGAATGGCTAAGAAAGGTGGGGATCAAGCCGATCCAGATCTATCCAGGATCACCCTGGGAAAACGGGTACAACGAGCGCTTCAATGGCAAACTTCGCCGGGAAGTTCTCAACGCAGAATGGTTCCACACAACAAAACAGGCTCAGATCGTCATCAATACCTGGCTCAGGCAGTACAATAAGATCCGATCCCATCAGGCCCTAAAAATGCTCCCGCCAGTGCCAGAAACCTTGCTCAAAAGTGGCCCATAGAAATTGGGCTGGGCAAGTTGGTGCATCGTTATTTTGGAAGCTCCATCACTTTGAGCCTCAGGGATACCGAGAATACGGAACACAACTTGGGAGAGGCTCTCCTTGCCTCCACCGCTGAGCCATTTAACTACTACGCAACGCCGAGGCCGGTCCATGACCAGAGGGCACGTTTGGACGCCAAAAAAAGGGGCGTAATTAGAAGCTGATTGAGATCGACATTAGTTGAGGCTCACCGAATTTTAACGCTTGCAGTCTACTCCATTCGACGCGATGGGGCCGTAAAGCGGAGACGTTCCAGTGGCGGACCAACTAGGCGGGCTCATCTTTGGCGAGTTTCTCGTCGACAATACGTTTGCATCCGTGGGCACTGGCTTTGATACCGATGGCGATGGTTCCGCCAACAAGTCAGACGATTATATCGAACTTCAAAATGCGACAGGGTCGCCGATCTCGCTTAATGGTTTTGAGCTGTGGAGCACATCGGGCGGGCAGCTCTTTGCTTTTGGACCATCGGATACCGTTGGATCTGGGCAAACCGCAACAGTAGTTGGCGAGTACACTGGCACGCCACCACCTGGCTTCTTTGACGCTGGTGGTTCAGGGACCAGTAACTTTCTTCACGATGGCGAAGGTGGTGGTGACACGATTTTCCTCGTGGACACCGCGACCGGCGAGTTCATCACATTTTCCTATGGTTCACCTCCAGCGACGCCAACGCCACCACCGGGCTTCCCGGGTACATCACAAGTGGGCATGGGCGAGGCGATCGACAGCAACGCACCCAATGCGACAGCGTTTACCAGAGACGGCAATGGCGATTGGATCGTGTCGTCGCCAAACCCGGGCACACCCGGGACAGTTTGCATCGGTTCTGGGGCGATGGTGTTAACGCCAGATGGGGAGCGCGCCGTAGAAGATTTGGACATCGGCAGTGAGCTGGTAACACTCAGCGGTGAAACACAAGAAATACTGTGGATTGCGCGGCAGGAATATGTTTCGGATCGCCACCATTTCAGTGAGCGGGACTGCCCAGTGGCCATCGAGACCCCTTGGCAAACCAACCAAAGTAGGCTGTTTCTTTCCCGGCAGCACGGCGTGCTTGTCTCAGTCCGCTCTGGCACCGTCACAAAATTTGCACGGGCTGGCCACCTTGCCACGCTCCGCGGTGGTTCGGTGCGTCTCGCTCGTGGGAGAGCGGAAATGACGTATTTCAATTTTCTGCTTCAAAGACACACGGCGATTTTCGCAAACGGAGTTGCTGTAGAGTCTTTTCTACCGGGTCCTGAAGGAGAAAAGACACTTGCTCCGCTTCAAAGACGTACTCTGCGTACCCAGCTGCGGCAAAGGAACTTACTCAACTGCTATCAAACGGCCTTTGGGTATTTCGCTAAGAGCGAACTTCCAAAGACGTTGCAGGATGCCAATATCATTACAGCCGAATGGAAATTCGAGATGGCCGAAAGTCTGCGCCAGATCTCGTAATATATCAGATTTTTCAAGTGTGTTTCCAAAGACTGCCTTTTCAATATTCCGTCGCATCGGACAGCGGGAAATTTGATTCTGCGTTTTGAAACGAACCTCGACGAAATTTTAGTTTAATCACCACGTGGGTGTCGTTTGGAAAAGGACAACTAATCTGAAAATCCGCGATAGACATACCTGTCCGACTTTGACGCAGAAAACTGCAGGATCGCTGTCTAGCAAAAGGCTTTTAAGCAACAGATCGTATGTTTGCGCCGAATTGGCATGTCCTGTGCAACGCGGCAGCGACCATCACGTGCCCGGGCTGCGATCTTGGCTAGATCAAAGCTATGGATCAAAAAGATGCTGCAGGTTGTATCATTTCAACAGACATTCTCTGCACCAAAAAAAAGTGGAAAGAGCGTATTCACATCCAAGTCGAAAAAGGACCAAAACCTTGCATAATGTCCATTTCACTTTCTGGCCCAATTATCTGCTCGGCTTCGATAACCGTCTCGCATTTACAGGTCCTTGGATAGTGCCGCTACATCTGCAGATACGATATCCTTTATCGGCTTGTGAACGCGCCAGTCCGTTATTTTGCCGTCCTCACTGCGTGCGGTTACAACTGTTTCGATCGGGGGACATCCAGGTTCGTGGCAGCGAAGTTCGGCAACGCTGAGCAGTGTGTCTTCTGCCAGGTCAAACGTCTCAGTAAACAGTGCTTTCACACGTTCGATCGCAGCAGGATCTGGCCGCGAGTTGTCAAACATTCCGCGCATAACGCTCTCCTGCTTTTAGCGGAGCCCAGAGCACGCTGCCATTTGCATCACCGACCACGATGTGCAGGCCGACAAGTGCGATGGCAGTTACTTCCGCCCCGGTTGCACTTGAAACAACAAACGCGGGCTTCGTATGGTCTAGCTCTGCCAACTGGACCATGCCGTCACGAAAACCCGCAAAGACGGCTTCTTCGCCTGGTAAGGGACATAAAGCCGAGACGAGCTCATCGTCGTTGTAAGCCACGCAGACTGGCTTGCGACCGGTCGGGCCATCTTTCCCATCAAACGGCCAGGCAATTGCTTCGTCTTCGCCAGAAGTGACCAAATGTGGGGCTTCACCCACCCAAACGAGGCTTTTGATCTTTGACTTGTACCCCGGCATCGTAAAACCGCCCTTGCCGCGCAAGCGCCACGCGTGGAGCGTATTTTCCTGCATCGCGGTGACAAGGAATTTTCCATCTGGACTAAACGTCGTTTGCCCATGGAAACCCTCCCAAATGAGCTTTTTGGATTTCCAACGCTTCTCACGTGCCCAAATGGTTGCACCTCCGTAGTGGGTGACCGCCAGCCGTTTGCCTTTGCTGTCAAAAGCCAAACCGCCGACCGTGCTGGGATGCTCAAAAACGACCGCTTTACGGTCGCCCATTGCAAAAAGATGTACTGTCCGACCTGACGAGCAGGCACGATGCCCGTGGCTTGCCGCAACGCAATCCACCCAACGGGTGCCGAAAGTTGCGAGTTCTTCGATGTCACCCTTGGGCGAGATACGCAGGCAACGGCCGTCATCACCACCTGTCAGCACATGATCGCCATCTGCCGCGATGCAAAGCACAACGCCGCTGTGCGCCTGAACCTCCAAGAGTTTCTCATCCGGTCGGAAGAAGCGAACCATGCCGTCACCAAAACTGACCGCAACCGCGCCCGGGGTGGTTACCGCACCGGTAACCGGCGCCCCAAAAGCAAATCGCTCGCCGCGGCGTTCAAGATCAGTGGGATGAGAGTTCGGCTTTGGGGGCGCCTCCGCCGTCAGGCCGCTTTGCACGCCTCAAATCCTTCCTCAAGCCCCATGCCATCGAGATTTCGACCGATGAACACCACGCGGGAACTGCGCGGCTTGCCCTCGGGCCATTCGCCCATGGGCGAACCGCTCATCAACATATGGACGCCCTGGAAGACATAACGTTCATCTTCGCCTTCGAATTCCAGAATACCTTTTGAGCGCAGGATATCTTGCCCCTTGCTTTGAAGCAGCTCGCCAAACCAGGTTTGAAATTTATCGAGATCAAGTGGCGTTTCTGAGGTGAAAGACACGCTTGTCACATCGTCGTCGTGCTCATGATCATGGTCGGAGGTCAAAAAGTCTGGCTCGACCTCAAGCACACGGTCCAGACTAAACGCGTTCAACCCAACCACTTCGTCCAGTGGCGCAGTGCAATGTGCTGTGTGGATGATCTTGGCATAAGGATTAATTTTGCGAATGCGGGCTTCGATATCGCCCAGGCTTTCGCCTGCGACCAGATCGGTTTTATTGAGCAGCAAAACATCGGCAAAAGCCACTTGCTCCTCCGCTTCATGGTGTTCACCAAGCTGGCCGTCCAGATGCACAGAGTCCGCCACAGTGACGACCGCGTCCAACTTGGTGCGACTTGCCACATCAGCGTCGACAAAGAACGTCTGAATAACCGGCGCGGGATCGGCGAGACCTGTGGTCTCTACGATGATCGCGTCCAATTGATCGGCACGTTTCATCAGCCCGCTGAGGATGCGGATGAGATCACCGCGCACCGTGCAACAAATGCAGCCATTGTTCATCTCAAAGACTTCCTCGTCAGCGTCGACAACCAGATCGTTGTCGATGCCCTCTTCGCCAAACTCGTTGACGATCACGGCGTATTTTTTGCCGTGCCGCTCTGTGAGAATGCGATTGAGAAGTGTTGTTTTTCCGGCGCCGAGAAAGCCCGTCAAGACTGTGACAGGGACACGAGCGGTTTCTGCCATTGTTTATCCTTTCAATGGTCTGGCACGCCGGTGTTGCAATCGCTGCATCGGCCATGGATTTCGAGAACTGAGTGATTAAGCGCAAAGCCCGCGCGCTTGGATAGACTTGCGAGGCTTTGAATAACATCGATGTCGACGTGTTCGGTGACGCTCCCACAGTCCGCGCAAATCGCAAAGACCGGTGCTTCGTCATCATGCGCACTGCAGCAAACGGTGAACGCGTTAAGAGACTCAATGCGGTGAATGCGCCCTGCAGCAACGAGTTTTTGCAACGCCCGATACACCGTTGTCGAAGCATTCACACCGTCACCCCGAAGGCCGTTCAAAATACCATATGCAGACGCGGGATGGCCGCACCGCTTGAGATAATCAAACACACGCTCTGCGTGCGAGATGCGCTGTGCTGCTTTGTTCACCGAGTGAACTCCGGAATTGAGGTATTTTCCGGTATTTTAGCAACCGACGGCATTTGCCGCAACGTTACAACATTACATTTCTGGATTACCTTCGTGCACAAATTGACGGGCATCACCCAACAAAATCTGCCCTTCGTCAGTGCCGCGATCCATGTCTATTTTCCTCAAACAGCGAGAGCATCACATACTTTCCTTGGCACGCGCTCAGCGTTTACGTCGTTTGCGCTCAGCCCGCATCGGCGTTTGATGTCATAAAATTTCACTTGATCAGACAGGGTCACCTCGCTTTGATCAGCCTCCGTCAAACCCTATCTGTTACGCATTGTTAGGCTCGTGCAAAGGCGCGGCGCTTTAACTGAAACCTGCGGTCAGAACTTTCCGAGTTTAACACCGTGGTGCGCCATGATTGGCGCGCAGGTGTCCTAAGGCGCGCCGCGTCAAAAGGAACAAAAATGGGTGTCCGAATCCTCACCAGGTGCGGCTTCGAAGTCCTCGTCTTCGGGTATGCGCCCGAAGGCTATTTTTGCGCCCACATATCCACCGGGAACAGCGTCATGGATCCCGAGCGCTAAGGCATTGCCGCCAAACCGCGCACGCAAGTGATCCATAACGTCGCTGACCCCCTCCCATTTCGAGCGTTCTTGCGTGTCATCAGAGAGATTTGAGAACAGGTCCCCGGTCAATTCTGCCTCTGCACTTAACCCGTGCAAAGACACGGAAATGGCGTGGGGCACAAAAGAGACCTCGCGCCGAGCAGCAGTCAGACCTTCCAACAAGGTTTGGCGAAAGGTGCGATCATCGCGTGAAGGTGGGAAATGCCCCTCCCAATTCCACCGCTCTACTTGTGCATTCTTGGCGCGTGTTGACCGAAAGCGTTGGCTGCGGGTCGAAATCGTCAGTTTGGTCGCGCGCAAATCCGTTCGGCGCAGACGTCTCGCAGCACCGGCAAGAAGCTGCTTTGCACAGTCTTCCACCTTTTCCGGGCTGCGCCACTCTTTGGGCAGAACGCGGCTATGGCCAAACATGCGTTTCTGCGTCTCGCCACGTGGCGCGTGAACGCCATGCAGTTCCTGGAGAAACCTCTCTCCCTCCACATTGCCCCAGATCGCCCGCGCTTGCTTTGGCGCCAGCGCCCAGAGATTTGGAAAGCGCGTGATGCCCGCTGCTGCCAAGCGGGCAATCATGCCCTCCCCAATGCCGGGCAATTTATGGATCTCGAGATCAGCCAACGCATCAGGCAACATCGCAGTGTCAAGCAAAACGGCCCCATCCGGTTTGTTTCGCTCTGCCGCAATTTTTGCGAGAAGCTCGGTTGGTCCCATGCCAATTGAACAGGTCAAAACGGGGCTGAAAGCCTCGCGCAACGCGGCCTTGATCCGCTCGGCAAGTATCAGCCCTTGGCGACCTTCACCAGGTAAGAGAGCGCAGACTAGCTCATCAATCGACCGGACGTGCTGAATAGGTAGGACAGTTTCGACCACGTCGAGAATGCGCTTGTGCAGGCGCACGTACACGTCCGGCCGGGCTACAACAAAAATCATGTCTGGCACCTGTGCGCTGGCCTCTTTCGCGGGGGTGTTCGTTTTTATTCCGAGGCGTTTTGCTTCTCGGCTGACCGCGATGCAGCCTGTATGCGGTGAATCCAAGGCCACAACACCAACGGGTTTGCCTCGTAACGCCGGATTAAAGTGCTGCTCAGCCGAGGCAAAAAAGCTGTCGAAATCCAGGTACAGCCTTTCTGGTGGACGGGTATTCTCTGTCATTGCGCGCCTTTTTCGACAACCGGCTTGTGTCAACATAAAACGCTGTATGTTAGATCACAGCATGGGACAGACGCGTATGCCCGACAAAGAGGCGAAAGGCGAGCCTATTATGCGGCGCAACAAGGGGCTTTTCTCCCGCGCATACAGGCTAGCTGAAGAGCTGTTGCCAACCTTGTAAGCTAAGCGGCAGTAGTAACATTATGAGTTGAAGAGTGCACGCAGCCTAGTCTGGACGGGGATACAAGTGGTCAACACAGCTTTTTTGAGGTCTGTCGTAATATACCTCAACCCGGTCGCGCTGCGCCGGTGGAGCAGGTTTTACCGTCAGATCCTCGGGCCTGGTGACATTGCCTTTGACGTCGGATCTCACGTCGGAAACCGAGCCAGAGCAATGCGTCGTGCAGGCGCGCGTGTGGTCGCCGTCGAACCCCAAGACCCTTTCACAACGTTTCTAAAACGAACGCTGCCCCGCGATATCACCGTGCTCGATGTCGCCTTGGGTGGGACCTGCACACAACAAACGCTCTCGATTTCAACTGCCCACCCGACCGTGTCATCCCTCAGCCAGGATTTTGTGGGGTCTGCCAAAAGCGCGCCGGGTTTTGAACACGTCACGTGGGATCGATCGCAACTTGTAAAGGTTTTGACCGCTGACACCCTGATCAAACGGTACGGTCACCCCAAATACATTAAGATCGACGTCGAAGGCGGTGAGGCAGACGTTTTGGAAGGATTGTCACAGCCAATTCCTCTGATTTCTGTTGAGTATCTGCCTGCTATGCCTGCGCTTGCTGTCGATCTGGTCGATCAATTGGCAGCTATTGGAAACGATCGTTTCAATATCGTCCGCGGCGAGTCGGCACGATTTCTGTGGCCCGATTGGCGCGACGCTACAGCCACAAAAGAATGGCTGCACAACCAGGAAGTCTCTGCCGTGTCAGGGGATCTTTTCGCGAAAAGGGCACCAGAGTAACGCATGGTCTGGCTGCCACTGTGGTCTTTTGAGAAGAGGTTCCATGGTTGCGGTAGCCCAAGTGTTTGAGCGTGACCATGCGATCAACCAGACCGTTTTTTGTCGAGCGTTGGACTAAAGTGCGCAGTGCTTTGAAGCGTTGCGTGGTCGTTTCTCTCTGCAGCTCGCCTGGAAAGCGCTGCACAAGCGTAAACGGCCAATCAGGTCGATACGACGCTCAAAGAAAACGGGTACCAGAAACGAAGGCAAATCCGAGAACCACCTCAAGCGCAGGTCAACTCATTCACCTGGCCGCGACGTCAATCGGACAGACCCAAACGCGAATAGCATGATGTGCTTGGCGGCATTACTTGCCAACAGCGCCGCAAACGACGGGGAACACCGCAGAACACATCAATCTAATGGGCACGCGAGCGCCCATTAGATGTTGCGTTGTGCCGCTTGCCTAGAGGATGAAATCACCAGACGTATATGCCCCTGCGAGAACCACCCCGTCGCTGATCAGAACCTCAAAATCGACCACGGAGTCGTTGTCGATCAACCCGTGCAGCCGGGTTTGACCAGCACCGGCATTTTCGACCCAAAGCGCACCTGCGCCAAAGCCGAGCGCGGTTGAAGTGGACACCGCACCCAAGAAAGAGAAAGCCTGGTCAAATCCAGTCGTAATATCGGCGTCAATGGCAGACAGGTCGATGACATCGCCGCCCGCCAAGCCGACGCGTTCGATGCCGGCGATCACATCGATGCTCGTGGCGTTAGATTCGGCAACAGCGTTGAAGATGAACGTGTCGTTCCCAGCATTGCCGCGCAAAACGTCTGCGCCAAGACCGCCGACAAGCTGGTCGGCGCCGTTGCCCCCGGCCACTGAGTCATCGCCATCATCACCGAACAAGGTATCGTTGCCATTGCTGCCCTGAAGCGTGTCGTTGTCGGCACCCCCGTTTATCAAGTCAAAACCGTCATCTCCGAACAGCGTATCGCTTCCAGAATTGCCCTGGATGGTGTCGTTCTGCTGGTTGCCGCGGATGAGATCATTCCCGGTGGCACCGATCAGCAGGTCAGTGCCGGTTCCACCAAAAATCTCGTCGTTTCCGGCACCGCCATCGACGGTGTCATTGCCATCGCCTCCGAAAAGACTGTCTGCGCCATCCTCTCCGAGAAGTGAGTCGGCACCCAATTGACCGAATAGGCGGTCGTCACCGTCAAATCCGAGTATCGTGTCATTGCCGCCATTCCCTTGCAGACTGTCGCTGCCGGTAAACCCGTCGATAACGTCATTGCCGTCGCCGCCGATGACCTCGTCGTTGCCCGCGCCACCATCTATAACGTCGGCGCCTTCACGACCCTGCAGCACATCTGCGCCGTCGCCACCGTTGATAATGTCCGCGCCATCATTGCCGATGATCAGGTCATTGCCACCGCCGCCTTCCATGCTGTCGTCGCCGTCCAGACCAAAAAGCGTGTCGTTGCCTAAATCGCCGTTGAGCGTGTCATTTCCGGTGCCGCCGTTAATCGTGTCTTCGCCGTTACCACCAAACACCAAATCGTCGCCGTCAAAAGTGCGCAACAAATCATTACCGCCGCGGCCGCGGACTTCGTTGGCATCGGCAGAGCCATCAAGCGTGTCATTGCCATCACTGAAAACCACGTTCTCAATGTTGACGAAACGCTCGCCGCCTCGGTTGGTGAAGCCTGAATTCAGATTGAGTGAAATATTGGCCAAGAACCCGGAGAAGTTTAACTGATCGGCGCCATTGCCGCCGTCGACATCCGAGTTGGCAAACACTGATACGATAATATCGTCCCGGCCATCACCACCAGAGATCGTATCAAAGCCGGTGGATCGGATCGTGTCATCACCGTCCCCGGCCAAGATCATATCTGCGCCTTGGTTGACGATGTCGTTGATGAGGTCATCGCCCGCTCCCGTCGAGATCTGGTTGGCGCCGGCGGTGCCGTTGATCGTGTCGTTGCCGATGCCAGAGACGATGTTTTCAAAGTCCCGGAAGACCTCGCCGACAAAGTTGGTCAGACCTGTGGTCAAACTGACCACGTAATCGCCTGTAAAGGTTTCGGTATTCAGCGTGTCATCGCCCAGACCGCCATCATAGTCCTCAAGACCAACAACGGCGAAAACAAGGTCATTGCCCGCACCAGCGATAACCGTATCGCTTCCCAAACCTCCCTCGTTGATGATGTCGTCGCCGCTACCGCTGATTATCCTGTTGCTTCCAGACGTGCCAACAATCGTGTTGTTGCCATTGCCCATCACGATGTTTTCGAAACTGACAAACGATTCTGGGGAAAAATTCGTGGTTCCGGTGGTCAAGTTCACCAGGTAATTACCGTTAAAGGACGTTGTATTCAGCGTATCATTGCCCGTTCCGCCATTGAGCGTCTCAGAGGAGCCGAGCCCGCTGAACATCAAATCGTTGCCGCCCCCGCCACGATACTCACCCGAGCCAGACGACGTGATTGTATCATTGCCGGATTGGCCGAGCACAGTTTTGGCGCCCGTTCCAGCGATCACGACTGACCCGGTAACATCGGTTGTAATGACCTCCGACGTGACGATGTTGGCGCTTGTTGTGCCGTAATCGTCCGGATCAATGGGCTCGTCGCGTGGGTCCCAAATGGACGCCTGGATTTCGCCATCTTCGATCCAAGTGAAAACCACCCGCCCGTCACCAAGAGTTGCGATCTCCGGGCTCAGAATAACCCCCGTGTCATAGCTCGCGACACTAAAGCGCAATCCGTTTTGCGTGCCGTCTGCGTTGTACCGAATGGCGAAAATATTGTTATTGTTTTCATCGTCCCACACGACGATGAACCCGCCGTCAGGCAGCGCGGTTACCCGCGCCTCATTGCGCACATTCCCACCTGCGTTAACAACGATCTCCTGCTGAAAGGCGCCGCTGTTATTGTACACTCTGGCAATGATATCAGTGGTTTGGTTGCTAGTGTTCAAATCCCGACCGTAGGCCACGACAAAACCGCCCCCCGCCAAGCTTGCCACGTCGGGGTCGCGCCCATCAGCTTCGACACTCACAAGGGTGACGCTCGCGCCCGACTGCGAAGAAATTCGGAACTCGATGCTTGTGGCAGAGCCATCCTCTTCTTCGAAGACGGTGACAAAGTTGCCGTTGGACAGAACGTCCACCTCGCTGTTGCGGTCGAACGTGCCAGCGATGGAGTTGCGCCCGGCATCGAATTCCGCGCTTCGCACGCCAGATTGATCGATGATCCGACCATTGACGTCAAAATCGCCAGCGACGAGATCGGTGTAAGCAACAAAAACATCGTCGTTGGTGGAAAAAAGGTTGGAGGTCACCCGCGGGTTTAACAGCAGATCCGTGCCGATGATCTCACTGTCGATGCTTTCAAAACTGCCGAAGATATAGTTTCCAGAGAAATCGAAGCGTTCAAAAACGATGTCGGACCGTTCTGGCGTTGAGATATCCCTGTCTGAATACGCCATGGCAAAACCATCATGCGTGGCAGTCAGATCAAAATCGTTTTCGTTATCGAGAACGCGCTGGGAGTTGAGCCGCTTCGCGTTAACGGTCACGTTCCCCTCTGCATCGTAAATCTTAACGATAATATCCTGGCCCGGCGATGTTCCAATCGACCCAGAAGTTGCCTCTACCCATGCCACGGCAAAGCCGCCATTCGCGAGGGCGACCACTTTGTTTGTGGATTGTAGGCCGGTCGCAGCCGCACCGGTGTTCACTTGAAATTCGCTGCGCCAAACAGTGGGAGTTGCCATTTTGACCTCCATAAAAGCTGTTAAAAATGTAAAATTTCAAAAAGTAAGGGTGGTGTCCGCCAACGCAGACAAAAAATAACCCTAACGAGAATGTTAACGATATGCGCCAGCGCCGTCCAGTTTCATCCGTGCTGTCCGAATCCGGCTCGTGATCAGAAAACCAGCAACGACTGGTCGCGATCCCCAGGTTTGCTGTGTCCAACCGCGAGCGAGAAACGGCTGCGACAGGAATGTGCCGGGATCATCGCCCAGTTAATGCAAGCGGCCGAAGCGCCGTTTCAAAACCTTTCACATAACAAAGCTCCAGCGGCGAATCCTATCTGATCAGCTACTGTGCAGAGACGGCTGTCATTCACCAAGCCATCATCACAACCAGTGCACGAAACCAACGTCCATCAGTATCGCCTTATAAACTCACTGTAGAAGACCGCCCGTTCACGTCAGCAAGGTGATTTTCGTGATCGCCTTTGTGGAAGGGGGAAACAGCAGAAAATCTTTCCAATCGTAATCATTCTGTAAGGCGTTTTGTATAGTCCCGCGCCAGTTTGCTCACATTGCGCTTGGAGGGCGTCACGTGTCGATTGTTTCGCGAATTTATTTTGGGATGGGTGCGATGATTGCACTTGTCGTTATTGTTGGGGGCTTTGCATCTTATCAGACCAACAAGCTGGCAGATACATTTGTGGAGTATCGGGGCACAGCAAAAACCAGCCTTCTAGCCACTGAGCTGGCTGAAGATCTCTTCGAGGCAAGGCTCGCTAGCTCCAAATACCGTATCACCAAAGACCGTCGGTACATCGACGGCGACGCCATTATCGGTGCTGGTGTGCGCGGCAACATCGCTGAGATCCTCGAATTAAGCCCCGAACTCATGGAAATGATGGACGGCTATCCAGAGCAGGCGGAGCTGACCCTAATCACAGATCAGCTCATCGAATATCAAAACCTGATGGAAGCAGCTTACGAACAGCAAGTTCAGCGTGAACTGCATGTTGAACAAACCGCTGAACTGGGCAGGAAAGCACGCACCCAGCTTACAGAGATTTTAGACACAGCTTTGCGGGACGGCGATCCCCAGGCGGCTGCAGTGGCCGGAACAGTGTCCGCGCACCTTTTGCTCAGCCGACTTTATTTGGAGCGGTTTCTAGTCGACAACAAGGAAAGTGACGCCGTCCGCGCCACCGAAGAGATCAGCTTTGCGCGTGACAACTTGTCGAAGCTACTGCGCGAATTGCAAAACCCGCGTCGTCGTGAACTGGCACAAGCGACCATTGCGAACTTCGATGCATTCGCGGATGCTAAAGATGCCGCTGTTCAGGCCATCGCAGAGCGCAACACATTCTACAAACGTATGGATGAGATCGGGCCCAACGCGCTGGCCCGAATGGAATCAGCACTCGACGCCGTCATTGACAGGCAGAACACTCTCGGACCAGCAGGCACCGCCCTTGCACGAAACTCGATTATTGTGGTCGCGATATTTGTTGCCATCGGCGCCACTGTTGGCGCGGTCTTGGCGTTCTTTACGGGGCGGGTCATTGCAACGCAGCTGACAAAAGTTACCGAGGGGATGAGCGAGCTTGCTGATGGCAATCTCGACGTGGATATCGAGCACAGTGAAGAAAAGCATGAAATCGGCAAGATGACAAATGCCATGGTGGTCTTTCTGGAAAATGCCCGCAAAGCCCGTGATCTCGACATAGAGATCAAGGAGAAAGAGGCTGCCAAACGCAAAGCTGAGGAGGCAGAACGTAAGCGGGAGGCGGAACTTGAAAAAGAGAAGCGCTCCGCTGACGAGCGTGAGCGCAAGGCCGAACGCGACCGCATGCTTACAATGGAGAACTTTCAAAAAGACATGGAACGCGTTCTGGGCGAGGCAGCGTCTGGCGACTTCTCACAACGCGTTTCCAAAGACATCAAAGACGACGCTTTGATCGGACTTGCCAATGTCATCAACAGATTGCTCGAGCAAACCGAAACAAACATCGAAGACACTGTCAGAAGCATCGGAGAATTGTCCCAAGGCAACTTAGGGATTCGGATCGACGGTGACCGTCAGGGTGCCTTCTTACGTATGAAAGATGACTTCAATACCGCCCTGACCACTCTTTCATCGACAATGGCAGAGATCATGGAGAGCGGCGAAAATGTGTCCGGTACCTCAGCTCATCTCGAAAGATCTTCTAACGACATGGCCAAACGTGCAGAAGACAATGCGGCTTCGGTCGAGGAAACCTCAGCCGCTGTTGAACAGATCACGGATAGCATTCGCCAAGTGGTGATCAATGCAAAATCGGCTGATGAGGCCACGCGAAAGGTCCGCGAAAGTGCAGACAAAACGCGTGAAGTCTCAAATGACACCGAGGCATCTATTAAAGCGATGACCGAGGCGTCAGAGCAAATCAATCGTGTAGTGAAGGTCATCGAAGACATCGCGTTCCAGATCAACCTTTTGGCTCTCAATGCAGGCGTAGAAGCGGCACGTGCTGGCGACGCCGGGCGCGGGTTCTCGGTCGTCGCTTCTGAAGTACGCGCGTTGGCGCAGCGCTCTCAGGAGGCGGTTCAGGAAATCAGTGAAGTGATTGACCAGAACAATCGAAGCGTCGAAGTTGGCGTTGAGAAGGTCGCCCTGTCGCGCAAAGCACTCGAAGAGATCGTCTCTGATGTGGAGGTAGCATCGGATCAGATCTCGGAGATTACAAAAGCGGTCGAGCAGCAATCAGTTGGGATAGAAGAGGTCAATACAGCCATTCGATCAATTGACAAAAACGCCCAGACCAACGCTGCGTCCTTGGAAGAGATGACCTCTGCAAGTGTCTCCATGAGCAAAGAAGCGACCACGCTGGCAAAAGCGTTGCAGCAGTTCCACGGTGTTGCCAAGTCAGGGTCCGCGCCACGGACACCGGACGAGCCAGCTACATCCAAACCAACGCCGCCCGCAAAACGTGCAGCTGTCGGTTACGGAACACTGGCAGCTAATCAGAGCTGGGAAGAATTTTGATGAAACTGCGAGCGCAATGCGTTCCGCTCCACGGCTTACGCAAGCGATATCTTTTAGGTTCGCGGCATACGATGTAGACCAGGGCAACAAATTTGCAGCAATTGAACTGCTTTCCCTCACTACTGGCAAACAGGATTGTCCGGTTGAGATGGGCTCGACGCGGCAAATCAGAATCTGGACAACCGAATAGGATCTGCCCGATGCACCAACAAACACTATTGGCATAATAAGTCTGCTGAGCGACGTTTTGGCTTTGGGTGGGCCTTCCGTTAGACGAACGACAACATGGTATACTGGCACAACAACGGCTTGGCAAAACCTCGGCAGAACGCCTTCATCAAGCCATCTTATGGTGGCCTTCGGGGCGAGTTTCTGAATTTGGAGATGTTCGATAGCATTGAAGATGTGTCGCGAAAACTGTCCCTCTTGCGCTACGATTACACTTAACTCGAACCGCACTGATCGCTTCGCATAACTCTCCCCACCGGCAGATGCGTTCCAGACGCTCGAGAAAAGTGATGTATACGCACCCAACAGCCTTTGCCCAAACTAACCACGAAAAACATGAAAATCAGACCCGCACACACCCGTAAGGATTTGCAGAACATCAGAGGGGTAGCTCGCCTATAAACAAATCAATGTTGTAAGAATAATGGCTGACAAATTGGTCAACGAGATTATGCAGCGTCTGTCGGAAGTTCATACAGCATCACCCAGTCCTGAACCGGACGAACTCCGACTAGCCACTTGCAAACAACTCGCGGCTGTGCAAGTTGCAGCGGGCAGTTCGGTGGAAAGCTTAAATGCAAAAAAGGGCAATGATCACGGGAGTCACCGGTCAGGATGGCTCTTATCTTGCAGATTTGCTGCTGGCGAAAGGTTATGAAGTTCACGGGGTAAAACGGCGCGCCTCGTCCTTCAATACTGAGCGCATAGATCACCTCTATCAGGATCAGCACGATCCAAATGCCCGTTTCTACTTGCATTTTGGTGATCTAACCGACACTTCCAACCTGACGCGGCTGATCAACGACATTAGGCCGCATGAGGTTTATAACCTAGCAGCGCAGTCGCACGTAGCAGTCAGTTTCGAGACGCCGGAATACACGGCAGACGTCGATGCAATCGGAACCCTTCGCCTGTTGGAAGCGATCCGTTTTCTGGGACTAGAACGCCATACGCGATTTTATCAAGCCTCGACCTCCGAACTGTATGGCCTTGTGCAGGAGGTGCCGCAGCGCGAAACGACACCATTCCATCCACGCAGCCCCTATGCCGTGGCTAAACTCTACGCATATTGGATCACTGTGAACTACCGCGAAGCTTATGGGCTTTTTGCTTGCAATGGGATCTTATTCAATCACGAAAGTCCGCGCCGCGGCGAAACATTTGTGACACGGAAAATTACAAGAGCGCTGGCGAATATCTCGCAAGGACTAGAGGACTGTTTGTTTCTCGGGAACCTTGATTCGCTTCGGGACTGGGGTCACGCACGGGACTTTGTCGAGATGCAGTGGCTGATGTTGCAACAGGATAATCCGCAAGACTATGTCATCGCCACAGGCCAACAGGTTTCGGTGCGTGATTTCCTGATCTATGCGGCCAAAGACCTCGGCATCGAGCTCACCTTTGAAGGTGATGGTGTGGGTGAGATAGCACGAGTTGCTCAAGTAACCGGCGCAAGCGCTGAGGCATTAAGGCCTGGAGACATTGTTGTTCGTATTGATCCAAGATACTTCCGCCCAGCAGAGGTGGAGTCGCTTCTGGGGGATCCGTCCAAGGCGCAAAGGGAGCTGGGCTGGAAACCAAAAACAACCTGGCAAGACATGTGTTCGGAAATGGTTGCAAACGATCTTGATATCGCACGTCGAGAAGCCCGGTTGCGGGTTCTTGCAGCGGAAGACGCCTCCAAACGCGCATGACCAGACGTATATTCCTTGCCGGTCATCGGGGCATGGTTGGCCGTGCTATAGGACGCCGGCTTCGGGTCCTTGAACCGGATGTTACAGTGCTCAGGCGGACACGAACGGAGCTTGACTTGAGAGAGCAAGCTGATGTCAGAGCTTTTTTCAAGGACAAACGCCCAGACGTAGTGATCCTTGCTGCAGCGCGCGTGGGAGGCATTCAAGCCAATGCAACAAACCCGGCGCAATTCATCTATGACAATCTGGCTGTACAGACGACGGTAATCCACAGCGCATACGAAGTTGGTGTTTCCCAACTTTTGTTTCTCGGGTCGTCCTGTGTGTATCCTAAACTTGCGGAGCAACCGATCCGCGAAAATGCGCTTCTGACCGGTCCGCTTGAAGGCACGAATGAGCCTTACGCGATTGCAAAGATCGCCGGTCTGAAAATGTGCGAGTATTATAACGCAGAATATGGCACTGATTTCCGCTGCGTGATGCCCTCCAATCTTTACGGTCCATACGACAATTTCGATTTGGAAACGTCCCATGTGCTCCCCGCACTTCTACGGAAATTTCACGAAGCCAAGTTGCGTGGAAGCCCGGAGGTTCAGATTTGGGGCAGTGGCACACCGCAGCGCGAGTTCACACATGTCGACGATATGGCCGATGCATCGCTGCATGTCATGAACCTGGCAAGCAGCGTCTATCGGGATGTTACCACTCAGAACGGGGCCTGCCATGTCAATGTGGGAACCGGTGAGGAGGTTTCGATTATGGAACTCGCCAAACTCATAGCCAGTGCCGTTGGCTACGAAGGTAATCTATCGTTTGACCGATCTCGTCCCGACGGGACGCCGCGAAAAGTTATGGATGTCTCCATCCTTAAATCACTTGGGTGGCGGCCAGAATTTTCATTGGAGGATGGAATTAAAGATACGTATTGCTGGTTTGAAAAATTTTCTCATCAGATGAATTTAGAATTGATGCCTGATTTTTCCGTCAGACAGTGACCGGGTATGTTGTCTTATGATCCTTGGAGTGTCTGTTGTTCGGAATGAAGCTGATATCATCGAGACGATGGTGCGGCAGAATCTGTATTACCTCGATCACATAGTGATGATTGATAATGGAAGTATCGATGGAACGCCTGATATCATTCGGCGCCTGCAATCCGAAGGATTATCCTGCGAATTGCGTATTGATACACGTCAGAACCACCAGCAACACATGATACTCACCGAATTTATCCAAAGAACAACTCAAGAATTTTCGGCCACAAGAATAGTATTAATCGATGGAGATGAGTTTATCGATGGCGATAAGGACGCTGTAGTTGAGGAATTGAGAACCTCATCTGACGTTCTGAATATACCTTGGAAAACATATGTTCCGACCCCGAATGATGATACATCCGAGCGAACTATCCTCAGTCGGATTGGGCATCGACGCGAGATCGAAGATCCTCAGTATTCAAAGGCATCGATACCGCAAAGCATGTGTAGTTCAATCAAGGTCGGACGGGGGTCGCACAGTGTTCGGCAGAACAGGAAACGCGTTCGCGGCGTGCCAGCCCGGAATATCAGCTTTGCGCACTTTCCGGTACGCAGCCCTCAGCAACTTGTCGGAAAGATTCTACTCGGCTCGTGGAAAATCAGGATGCGTAAGCATTCGAGGGGTGAGGCAAACCACTGGATGGATCTTGCAAGAGAGTTACAGCAGACCCCTGATCTGAGCGATGCGCGCTTCTTTGAAATTGCTAGCTACTACGCGAACCAGTCTAAAGGAACGCTGGTATTTGATCCACAAAATGTGAAATTCGACGAAACATTGATCGAAGCATATCGCGAACCTGATGTGCTGCTGCGGGATATTGTGGAATTTACCGAGCAATTGGTCACCCAGCATGGATATCGCAGGAACATACGCCAAAGAACCGGCGATTGGGTGAGGTCTGTCTTCTCGGGGCATTCCAGGTCATGAAAGATAGCGTCCCACTTCAAATTGGTCAGGCAGGCGCATGTTCGTGATCGTTGAACGCAATGCCCATGTGATGGCAGGGCATGAGCATTCTCAGCTGGCCGCGATCCGCGCAATGGTGCCGAAAGTGCCTTGCGAACTTTTGCAAGCAAAAGAAACTGACGGTGCCGCAAATGCGATCCTATCGTCCGATCGCTCAATAAGACACAGTGCCGACGACGCGCTGCGCCAAGACATCGCGGCCCTTGCAATCTGGGTAAGCGCAAAAGGTGAAAGTGAAGTCGTTATCATTGTTCCCAACGCCAATGCGTATGAGGTTCGGCTTGCGCTTGCGCTGATCGAAGCCGTCGAAAGCAAGCCTGTATTCGTTTTACGCCTCTTGCGTCCCGAAGACATTGGGTCGCTGGACGCAATGGAATTGGATCTGGTGCGACGTGCAAAGGCGGCTGGTAACCTACAGTTTCATACCGAAACGATTGAGCTGACGGCGTATCTTCATTCCGTCTATGATTTAGAAGCCCCTGATAACTTTTTATTGCCTTGTACACTGAGCCCAACTGACCACCTGCAACCATCGGCTCGGCACGACGACGGTGAATATCATGTGGGCTTTCTCGGTGTGCCGCGAAGCGAGAAAGGTCGAAATTTGATGCCCGAAATTCTGCGGAGCGTGTCAGACCTTGTCCGAGATGGAGGTCAGCCCGTTCGGTTCATAATGCAGCGCGCGCCCCGTTCAAGCCTACGGTTAGCCCCATATCTTTACGAAGCACGATGCAATTGGGCTGTTCGGCGTTGCAGCAAAGTTTCAATCTCATGGCAGGATGCGGGTCTGTCAGATGAGGCATTCCGCCAGATTTTCGCTGATCTTGATCTGCTTCTATTGCCTTACAAACGCGGTGCATATGCACAACGGGGCTCGGGCATGATCGTCGATGCTGTGCTGGCAGGTGTCCCAGTTTTGCACACCAGAGGTTTGGCAATGAAGCATCTGTTGGAGTTTACCGGGGCCGCCGCCGAAACCCCGCAGGAATTCGCTGACCATATCACCCGATTGTCGACGTCGGATGCGGTCGATCAACATCAGTTAGCAAAAGCGCGCGATTTCTTGATTGAGCAATTCGAGCGGACGCGCAAACTGTTGGTGTCATTGGTGGATGGTCAAGCAGGACAAGCGGCAAATTGAGATGAACGATTTGGCGGATCGGCAAACACTCTTTGGTCTGTTCGGCGCTGGCGGCTTCGGGCGAGAAGTCATGTGCCTCGCAAACGGTGCGAATGATATGAACGCTGTCTTTGTCGACGATGAACCGCAGCAAGATAAACTGAACGGTCAGACCGTGCTTTCCGAAGCGGATTTTTGGGCCGCATCGGCCATGCAAAAGCGGTTCAACGTCACAATTGCTGACCCGACAATTCGAAAAAGGATCGCAGAAGACGCTCTCTTGCGAGAGGCAGTGCCACATGAGTTGTGTGCACAGACAGCCACATTGCTCGACGGTCATGAAATCGCAGAAGGTGCGGTTCTCTGCCACAACAGTATTGTTGGGACAAACGCAAAGATCGGGCGATTCTTCCATCTAAACATGAACGCTTACGTCGCCCATGATTGTATCATCGGGAACTATGTAACCGTCTCGCCGGCAGTGTGCTGTTGTGGGCGCGTAACAGTCGGCGATCTGGTGTTTATCGGTGCGGGAGCCGTGATCCGAAACGGCACCGCTTCTAAACCTCTGACCGTCGGAGAGGGCGCCGTAATAGGAATGGGAGCCGTTGTGACAAGCGATGTTCCGCCTTACACAACGGTATTTGGCAACCCTGCCGCGCCGGTGACGAGAGCGTAGAGATGGCATTTCTTTCCAAGAAAAAGCGTCGCAGCACCTGCAGAACTTACCATGCAATGGCGCGTCAACAGTTTCTGTTGGGCCAGATGGCTGCTCGGCAGATTCGCGGCATCGACCGTTTATCACGATTGTCAGATGTGGAGTTCAGTGCCTCCTCGCAATGGGGCGAAGACGGGATAATCGAGTGGCTTATCCATCATCTCGGCGATGTACCGGAAAGCTTCATCGAGTTCGGAGTAGAGGACTATCGCGAGAGTAACACTCGTTTTCTGCTCCAAAATCGTAATTGGCGCGGGTTGGTGATCGATGGATCGACAGCGCATATTGAAACGATCAAGTCCGATGCATTGTGCTGGCGACACGACCTCATGGCGCGCAATGCGTTCGTTGACCGCGATAACATAAACCAACTGTTTAAAGAGGCGGGATTTTCGGGCGAAATCGGTCTCCTGAGCATTGATATCGACGGAAACGATTACTGGGTGTGGGAGGCGATTACCTTGGTGCAACCGGTCCTTGTAGTAATTGAAACCAACGCAGTTTTTGGGGACTTGGCGGCTGTGACTGTGCCATACCGAAAAGACTTCCAGCGCACAAAAGCGCATCTTTCGAACCTCTACTTTGGGGCATCCCCCAAGGCTTTGGAATATCTGGCGGAACAAAAAGGCTACCAATTGCTTGGGACCAATACCAATGGCAGCAACGCCTTTTTCATTCGCAACGATGTGTCAGATCGTATAGTTCCGAAAGTGAAAGACCGCAGTTTTCAGCCCAGCCGCATTCGCGAGTCTCGAAATGCCGAGGGCGCACTGTCTTATTTGTCGGGTCCACTGCGAACCGAGGAAATCGCTCATATGGAAGTTGTGGATGTAAGGTCTCGTGAAACTGCGCCGCTCAAGACGTTCGCCCCATTGTTCAGCGATGCATGGATACACCGCCTTGGTCAGAGCACCCCGTCATGAGATTCATTCCGATCTACGCACCCGACATCGGGCCGCGCGAAGAAGAAAACGTATTGGACTGTATTCGCTCCACTTGGATCTCTTCCAAAGGCAAATACATCGCCGAGTTCGAAGCAGCATTTGCTGAACGTGTTCAGGTGCCGCAAGCAACTGGCGTTTGTAACGGAACGGTCGCTCTTCATCTGGCATTCGCGGCGTTGGGCATTGGACCCGGCGACGAGGTCTTGGTGCCTACGCTTACGTATGTTGCGACGGCTAACGCCGTGGCGTACACGGGCGCGACGCCCGTATTTGTCGATTGCGACCCTGACACATGGCAAATCTCAGTGTCTAGCGCTACGGCAAAGATTACACCCAAGACCCGTGCAATCGTTCCGGTCCATCTCTATGGCGGGGCCTGCGATATGCCCGGCGTGCTGGCACTTGCCCAGATGCATGGCTTACACGTTATCGAAGACTGCGCAGAAGCGATCGGCACCTATGTTGGCGACCGCCATGTTGGCGGCTTTGGTGATATCTCTACCTTCAGTTTTTTCGGCAACAAGACAATCACAACCGGCGAAGGCGGTATGGTCGTAACAGCGAACAAAGCGCTTTTCGACCGGGCCGTTCATTTGCGCGGTCAGGGGCTGGCCGCAAACAGAGAATATTGGCACGACGCAATCGGTTTCAATTACCGGATGACGAATATCTGCGCGGCAATCGGCGCGGCGCAACTGGAACGGGCCGACGCGTTTCTTCACCGTAAGCGGGTACTATTCGAGAAGTTCCGGGAAGGGTTGAAAGACATGCCCGTGCAATTTCAGGCGAGCCTCCCAGCGACAACCCACAGCCATTGGCTTGTTTCGATATTGGTCGAAACGCCAAAATTGAGAGATGACCTGCGAGCCGCCATGAAGGATGACAGGATAGAGACACGTCCAGTTTTCTATCCACTTCATACAATGCCGATATATGCGCGAGACGGAGAGACACTGCCTGTATCGGAGGATGTAAGCCTGCGCGGTCTGGCTTTGCCAAGTTGGCCGGGCCTTTCAGATGAGCAGATTGAGCGGATCGTTCGGTCCATTCGCCAATACTTCGGCAGCACAATAAAGTGATGGGGCAGCGCTCAATGCGCAGTGTATCGCGCAAAGTGGGGATCGTGCTTGACGGATTTGCTGATCTCTCGGGCGCACGCGATTTTATCGTCTCCTTTATTGATGGGCTCAACCGCACCAAATGCAAAAACGAGATCGTGCTGATCCTGCGTGTGTCGCCACCAAGGTCGCTCGGTGCACGGCTGCTTTATCACCTAGGTCTCATGGACATGAAGCGGCTCGCGAAGGCGAAGCTGGATCCGCTCGTAGCGGCCGGCCTTTCAGACGCTCAGATCGAAGTTCTGCCACGCGGTGATCGCGCGCTGCAGAAAACTGTAGCGCGGTTCAACCTTGAGGTCGTCGGTCCTTTGACCAAGTGTCCGAGGTCGCAGCTGAACGTCCCATGGTTCGGTTACCTCTATGATTTCCAACACCGCTATCTGTCGGAACTGTTTACTGCGGAAGATCAACAGGCGCGGGACAAGCTGTTCGGCGCAATCCTGTCAAACGCGGATGCGGTTGTTGTCAACGCGATTGAGGTGAAGCGTGACGTCGAACGGTTCTTTCCTGGATTTGAGGACAAGGTTGTGCCGCTCAGCCTAAGCGCGTCTCCCAAAGAGAATTGGTTCGAGGCAGATGTCGAAGCGGCGCAAGCAGAATACGGCACAGGCAGCAAATATTTCATGGTTTCGAACCAGTTCTGGCTGCACAAAAACCACGAAACGGTTGTCGAGGCCTTCGCCAGGCTTCACCAAGAGTATCCCAACATCAATCTTGTGCTGACCGGTGACACTTTTGACCACCGGGCACCTACGCGGCTTCAGGACATTGAGAATGTCATTGCAGGGCTTGGCGTGACCGATCACGTGCGCATACTGGGCCTAATCCCAAAATTGGATCAGATTGCTTTAATGCGCGGAGCCGTCGCTATCGTCCAAGCGACATCTTTCGAGGGCGGTCCAGGCGGTGGAAGCGTATACGATGCGATCTCTCTCGGTGTGCCGACTATCGTTTCCGATATCGCGATTAACCGGGAAATCGCACATCTCGTGAACCTATATTTCAGACTCAACGACGTGGCAGATCTTGGGCAAAAAATGGAGCAAGCGCTTACGCTTTCACCTAACCGATCAGATAAGATGGATTTGCTGAAAGCAGGCATCGAGCGGCGGGAGAAACACGGTCAGGATATTTGGCGCGCCATTGATTTGGCAGTCGAGACTTTCTCCCCAAAGCCGTCATGACCCAAGTGCGAGAAATTGCCCCGATGGACTATCAGATCTGCATGGACTACTCGCCGCATTTATTTCAACAAATGCGGAAAACCGTGCTGATACAGGCAAACAACATCATTCGGTGCGAGCTACTATGACCAATACGCCTCCTCTTTCTCTCCAAAGCTACGCTGATCCACGCGGTCGGTTGTTTCTCCAAGGCGGGACACTTCGTCGGCTCATCTACAAGGATGCAAAAGACTTTTACAAAGGTTTCATCGCATCGGATCTTTACCGCGATCTCACGAGGGACGGTGTCCTGATAGAAGCCGAGATGATGGGCGAAGATCAGCAAACCGGTACAATGATCCTCGAACATCCCTTGATCGATCGGGTATCCTTCGCGCATGAATGGTCTTTCGAAGGGCTCAAGACCTGCGCTCTTATGATGCTCGATCTGCAAGCACGTCTTCTAGAACACGGGATGTCGCTCCACGATGGCCATTCGTTCAACGTGCTTTTTTCGGGCTGCAAGCCGACATTTGTTGACTTCACCTCTATTGTTGAAGCACGCCCGCGTGGTTGGAGTGCGTATCGCGAGTTTCGCCACTACGTTTTGAACCCCCTGCGCCTCATGGCTGCTGGGAATGAAGATGTGCCCCGTTCCATGTTATCGCGCGGCAAAGGGATCAGCGACGACGATACAGAGCTTCTCGTTGGCCGCGGCAGTGGTCTTATCGGCACACCGCGTCGCTTTCTCAAAAGGAGCTTTTACAAGATAAAAAGAGACCCGAAGGATATCGTAGCAGGTCTGAAAGCCTCAGTTGAGAAGTTGAACTTTCCCGTTAAAAAGACCAAATGGGGCAACTATTCTGAGGACTCTCCGGCTGTCGATTTGCCCCAATACGACAGCATGAAGAGGGAAAGCGCGCGGAAAGCGTTGGATCGTCTAAGACCCAAAACCGTCCTCGACGTAGCGTGTAATCAGGGATGGTATGCGCGTCTGGCGGAGCATCACGGCGCACGAGTTGTAGGCTTCGATTTTGACGAAGTGGCCATCAACAAAGCCTTTATCGACTGCCGCGACACGCAAACCGATGTGCTTCCCCTTGTCATGGACTTCACCAATCCATCGCCGGCGCGTGGGTTGCTCAACGCGGCCGATCCCAATGCGATTGAGCGTTTTAAAGCCGAGATGGTGCTTGCGATTGCAATTGTACATCACCTTGTCTTTACGGCGAATGTGCACCTGGAGCATATCGTCGCGACCCTTGATGCTCTGACCGAGAAAACCTTGCTGGTTGAGTTTATCCCCAAGGAAGATGCGTATGTCAGCGCATGGAAAAAGCCGATCCCGGAATGGTACACGCTCGACAATTTCAAATCGATCCTCGGTCGTAACTTCGATAAGATCGAAGAAATCCCAAGCGATCCGTCGCCAAGGGTTTTCCTGCTTTGCAGCAGATAACCAGCAAAGAGTGTCAATGTGCAGAACTGTTGCCCCGCCTTTTAATCTGACAGGTTTTCAAAGAAGCGTTAAGGTGTTCCCGCGGTCCGATGAAAGCGATTGGTCTTCGCTGACTGGAGTGGTCCTCCGCTGATCAGCCTCACCTGAGTGGTCCAATTTGATTGTTAGAGCATGACTGGCCTCTGTTCCATCTGGACGATGGTTTCCGGGGCCGGAGGGCGGTTGCCCAGAGCACTATGTGGGCGTTTCGTGTTGTAGTGTTTCCTCCATTCTTCGATCAGGATTTGGGCTTCGCGCAGATACGGCCTTTCTCAGCCGCTCGTTCTCTTTCTGCAGCCGCTTCAGTTCCTTCAATTGATCCGTGCCCATTACACCGTATTTCTTCTTCCAACGATAACCCGCGTTTTCCATCACATCTGGGCGGCAAAAGCCCAGCAAGCAGCTCAATCAGCCTTGATCGTAAAGCGCCAAATCGCCCAGGTCGAAAAGTCGATATCGGACACAATCGACAAGTTTGTCGGGACCGACAACGCCATTATTGCCAAACGGCTGGAAAAAAAGGTTGGCGAGCTGGAAATCGAAAAAGTGACCCTTCAGGAAAAGCTGGTCCAAAAAGCCGAACCTAAGGGCTCCACTGCGGAAAAATTAGAACCAGCCCTCACATTCCTCTCAAACCCCTGCAAACTATGGGACACTGGCCAGATTGAGCTGCGTCGTTTGGTGCTCAAATTGGCGTTTATGGCAACCATCGAATACTGCCGAAAACAGGGTGCTGGAACCACCCAAATCACATTTCCATTCACAGCTTTTGGAGGGGATTGGGCGCTGGAAAGTGGGGATGGTGGAGCATAGCGGGATCGAACCGCTGACCTCCTGCATGCCATGCAGGCGCTCTCCCAGCTGAGCTAATGCCCCATCCGTGTGGCTTAAACGCTGCCAACGCACGCTGACTAGGCGCTTTGTCGGGCGGGATCAAGTGGGAAATCGACGCCGACCAGATCGCGTTTTAAGACTCGTCGTCTTCGGCCGGCACGTCGGCGAGATCATCGAGAGAGACGTTATCCTCTTCGTCTTCGTCGTCGAGCAAATCGTCGTCAAGTTCAACGTTCACGTCATCTTCGTCGTCCAAAACCTGATCGTCGTCAGTCGATGCTTTGGCGGCCTTTGCCTTGGTGGTTGCCGCATCTTCTGCGTCCGCGGCGATCATGCGTGTTTTTGCATCATCAAGTTCAACTAATTCACCGGTATACGGGCTGACCACGGGTGACCGGTTCATATCGTAAAAGCGTTTGCCGGTTGTGGTGCACAGGCGCTTTACGCCCCATTCTTCTTTGGGCATGTCGGATCCTTTTTTCGGGGCGTGCGGGGCGGGATCGTCGTCGCAGCGCGGAACGGATTGAACGGATTTGGGGCACCTGCCATAAGCACCAAAGGGAGTCAAAGGCAAATGCCACCGGTCATCAAGCAGGCGTCAAATAGGGTGATCATGCACGTTCTGCAAGGGCAGCCGGATGTGCCCATTGTGTTGCGTCAGTCGGCGCGCGCGCGGCGGATTACGCTGCGGGTATCGCAACTGGACGGGCGGGTCACGGTAACCCTGCCGCGCGGCACGCCGGAACGCGCAGCGCTTGCATTTGTCAGGGAGAAAGAGCCTTGGATCCGCAAGCATCTGGCGGCACGGCTGCATGACGTGGTGGTCGGCATAGGCGCACACCTGCCGATCGAAGGTGTGTCGCATCAAATTGCCGTCGGATCCAAGCGCGGGGTGCAGGTAAAAGACGGCATGATTGCAGCGCCTGCAAAAGCAACAGGCAGATTTATCGAGGCCTGGTTGAAAACACTCGCGCGCGACCGGTTGGTGGCGGCTTGCGACCGCTATGCAGACAAGCTGGGTCGAAGTTATTCCGGTATCAGTCTGCGGGACACGCGGTCGCGTTGGGGGTCGTGTTCGTCCGCCGGTCGATTGATGTTTTCCTGGCGATTGATCTTAGCCCCGCCCGATATACTCAATTATGTCGCGGCCCACGAGGTGGCGCACCTCGCGCAGATGAATCATTCGCTGGCATTTTGGGCGGAGGTCACCGGGTTATACGGCGCCCATGCAGCGCAACGGCGATGGTTGCGGACCGAAGGCGCTGCACTGCATCGGTTTCGGTTTGACGGTTGAGAATTTTGTGATCACAAAGGCGTATGGCCACTCGAACCGCTCCGCGCGAGACCACCTCTGCCGCACATGACCTCGTATTTCGTCGTTTGCGCACCCGGATCATGCATGGCGAGATTGCCCCCGGTGAAGCGCTGACCCTGCGCGGCATCGGCAAGACATATGACGTGTCGATGACCCCCGCGCGAGAGGCGGTGCGCCGCCTTGTCGCCGAAGGCGCGCTGACGCTCTCGCAATCAGGACGCGTTGCGACACCCGAATTGTCAGCCGAACGGATTGAAGAGCTGGCCGCACTGCGCGCGCTCATCGAAGTTGAACTGGCCACGCGTGCCTTACCGCGGGCGCATCTGGCGCTGATCGAACGGTTGCAGACCATCAACGCCGCTGTTGCCGAGGCTGTCGCGCATCGCGATGCCGTGAGTTACATCCGGACCAATCTGGAATTTCATCGCACATTGTACCTGCGCGCGCAGGCGCCGGCGATGTTGGCCATGACAGAAACGGTGTGGTTGCAAATGGGGCCGACGATGCGTGCGCTTTACGGTCGGTTGCGCCGCACCGAGCCGCCGCAGTATCACCGCCTGATCATTGCTGCGCTTAAGGCGGGTGATGAGCCGGGGCTGCGCATTGCGGTGCGCTCGGATGTGACGCAGGGCCTGCGCATGTTGGCCAGATAGCGCCATTCAATTTATCTTAATGCAGGCGAAGTAGCGTTGCTTGGGTTACGCCGGGAGCTACTATGACTTTGCCCGATTTTTCCATGCTGGATGCGGTGCAACTGCCCGTTTTCGTCCTGACGAAGGATGCACACGGGCAGATCGTGTATGCTTTTGTCAATGCCGTGGGCTATCGCGATTTGGCGCTGCAAGCCGAGGATGTCATTGGCAAGACGGCCGCCGAGCTTTTTCGCGGAAGCGCTGGCACTCAGGGCTATCAGCGACACGTGGACATTTGGGCCGCGGGGGTTCCGGCCACCTATCAACAGCTCGCCTCGTTAAGCTATGGCAGCGCTTGGATCGAGACGCGTATTAGCCCGTGTTTTGATGCAAACGGCACATTGACCCATATGGTTGGCGTGTCTCGTGACGTCACGCGCGAGCGCGCCTTGGAAAATATGCAGCCGACGCACGAAACGATCGTTAACGAAATACGCGATTATGTTGCAATGACGGCCCATGATTTGCGCAGTCCTATGGCCAATGTCCGCATGCTGGCTGATGCGTTGCGCGATGGTTTTGTGGACATGGGCGACGGCAAGCTGGAAATGATCCAGATGATCGAAGATGTCAGTGACAAGGTGCTGGGACAAATTTCGCAGATCCTGTCCAAAACTCTTGATCCGGCGCTCAAACAGGTAGCGGAGCAGTTTGATTTCAGCGCTCTATGCGAGGACATCCTGGTCACGCTTGATCCTGGGCAAAGCCATGCGGTGCGGATTATGCCGGCTTTGGTCGAGGCGGATATGCGGCTATTTCATCTGTCGCTGCGCAATCTTCTTGATAACGCGATCAAGCATGGTGGTCGGGCGAAGATGTCGCTTGATATGTCCGTGGCGCCGGCCGCTGACGGTCGCATCCAATTGACGGTTGCCGACAATGGCTGCGGCTTTGCCGACCCGTCACTGGCATTCCTCGAAAAAGAACGCGATGTCACCAAAAACGGTTTGGGCCTTGCCGCTGTGCGCAAGATGGTGCGGGAACGCGGTGGAACGCTTTTTGTGAATTCTCCCGCGGGCGGGCCAGGAGCTTCGGTTACAGTCGACCTGCCGGGAAAGGTGCATGTCGGCGCCGCATGCATCCGAGTGGCGTGACAGCGGACCAGCAGGCTGACATCGGAAGCGAGTACAGCGGTTGGGTTCGGGTCAATAGCCGCAGGGCGCAGCACTGGAAATCTTGTTCTGGCGGTCCGGGCCGGTGCGTTTTCCGTGTGGGAAACGGGACTAGGCGGCTAGGCCGGTCTGACCCAACGACAAGAATTTTTGCCGCCGGTCCGCAATCAGACTTGCGGCGTCTCTACCTTCAAGTGCGCTCAGCATGGCTGCAATCGCAGAGCCCACGGCGGTAATTGTATCGTCGCGGTGACGATGCGCGCCGCCCACAGCTTCGCCGATGATGCGGTCGATCACCCCTAGCTGCTTCAGGTCTTGGGCGGTCAACCGCAGCGCTTCAGCGGCTTCGCGCATCTTCTCCGCATCTTTCCACAGGATCGACGCGCAGCCTTCGGGGCTGATGACCGAATAGACGGAGTGTTCCAACATGGCGATCCGGTTGGCAGTGGCAAAGGCCACGGCCCCGCCAGATCCACCTTCACCGATCACAACTGACACCAGTGGGACGCCAACCTGCAGACATTTTTCGGTGGACCGCGCGATCGCTTCGGATTGACCGCGTTCTTCGGCACCTTTGCCAGGATATGCTCCGGGCGTGTCCACCAAGGTGATGACGGGCAAATTGAAGCGGTCGGCCATGTCCAAGAGACGGATCGCTTTGCGATAACCTTCAGGCCGCGCCATGCCGAAGTTTCGTTCGATGCGGGATTTGGTGTCATTGCCCTTTTCATGGCCGATAACCATGACCGGACGGTCCTGAAATCGCGCTAGCCCGCCCATCACTGCGTGGTCATCGGCAAAATTCCTGTCGCCGGCCAGCGGTGTGTACTCGGTGAAAAGTGAGTTTATGTAGTCTGTGCAATGCGGTCGGTCGGGGTGGCGCGCGACCTGGCATTTGCGCCAAGGCGTCAAGTCGGCATAAAGTTCCGCAAGCAGCTTGGCCGCTTTGGCATCGAGCGCTGCGGCCTCGTCGCCGACATCCATGTCTTCGTTCTGGCGCGCAAGGGCGCGAAGCTCTTCTGCTTTGCCCTCTATTTCAGCAAGCGGTTTTTCGAATTCCAGATATTGCGTCACGTCTGTTCGGGTCCCGGTCCGTTTCGGGGTATATGAAGTCAAGCGGGTCGATTTGCAATCTTGCGCAAGCGTCGTCCGAAATGTTGCAATGCCTCACGACAAGGTGTCAAAAATGCCGCGTAGATGCACCTTGCGCTTTGCAAGAATTTCGGTATACCGCGGTATACAAAGATTGACGGCCTGGAAATCAGACCTTCTTTCGCTCTTCGTCAAACGCCTAACCCGCGGAGTCAGCCATGAGCCTTTACACCGACTACCTCGCTGAGATTGAGACACGCAAAGCCGAAGGGCTCAGCCCCAAACCGATTGATGATGGGCCGCTGACACGTGAGATCATTGATCAGATCAAAGATGCCGAACACGCACATCGCGCGGACTCGCTGCATTACTTTATTTATAATACGTTGCCCGGCACCACGGCGGCGGCGGGTGAAAAGGCGGCGTTTCTGAAAGAGATCGTTCTTGGTGGGGCCGTTGTGGACGAAATCAGCGTGGACTTCGCGTTTGAGCTTTTGTCGCACATGAAGGGCGGGCCGTCGGTGGCTGTGTTGCTCGACCTGGCTCTGGGCGATGACGCTGAGATTGCGGCTCAGGCCGCCGAGGTGCTGAAAACGCAGGTGTTCCTCTATGAGGCAGACACCGACCGGCTGGAGGCGGCACACAAAGCGGGCAATACCGTGGCGGCTGACATCCTGAGCAGCTATTCAAAAGCAGAGTTTTTCACCACCCTGCCGGATGTGGATGAAGAGGTTGAAGTGGTCACCTTTATCGCCGCCGAGGGCGATATTTCCACCGACCTCTTGTCCCCTGGCAATCAGGCCCACAGCCGCGCTGACCGGGAACTGCACGGCAAATGCATGATCGACGAGGCTGCGCAAAAGCATATCGAAGAATTGAAGCTGCAGCACCCGGGCAAGCGGGTCATGCTGATCGCTGAAAAGGGCACCATGGGTGTCGGGTCGTCCCGGATGTCGGGCGTCAACAATGTGGCACTTTGGACTGGTCAGCAGGCGAGCCCCTATGTCCCATTTGTGAACATCGCACCCGTTGTGGCGGGCACAAACGGCATTTCGCCAATCTTTTTGACTACCGTTGGCGTGACCGGCGGCATCGGTGTCGACCTCAAGAACTGGGTCAAGAAGCTGGGCGAAGATGGCAAGCCGATCCTGAACAACGACGGCAATCCGATCCTTGAACAGAAATACTCGGTCGAGACGGGCACGGTGTTGAAGATCAACACCAAGAAAAAGATGCTGTATAGCGAAGATGGTGATGAGCTTGTGGACATGTCCGCGTCGTTTACGCCGCAAAAGCTAGAATTCATGAAGGCGGGTGGTTCTTATGCCATCGTCTTTGGCAAGAAGCTGCAGACCACCGCGGCCGAGATACTGGGCGTCGAACCAACGCCCGTCTTCGCGCCGTCCAAAGAGATCAGCCACGAGGGTCAGGGTCTGACCGCGGTTGAAAAGATCTTTAACGCAAATGCAGTAGGCGCGACGCCGGGCAAAGTGCTGCACGCCGGATCCGACGTGCGGGTCAAGGTGAACATCGTGGGCAGCCAGGACACCACCGGTCCGATGACCGCACAAGAACTGGAAGCGATGGCTGCCACCGTGCTGTCACCCGCCGTCGATGGCGCGTACCAGTCAGGCTGTCACACCGCATCGGTCTGGGATCTTAAGGCACAGGCAAATACGCCCAAGCTGATGGCGTTCATGAACAAGTTCGGTTTGGTGACCGGGCGCGATCCTCGCGGTGTCTATCACTCGATGACGGACGTGATCCACAAGGTGCTCAATGACATCACGGTGGATGATTGGTCGATCATTATCGGCGGCGACAGCCATACAAGGATGTCCAAGGGTGTCGCCTTTGGCGCGGATTCGGGCACTGTCGCATTGGCGCTGGCCACCGGTGAGGCGTCGATGCCGATCCCTGAATCGGTCAAGGTTACCTTCACCGGCCAGATGGCAGACCACATGGATTTCCGTGATGTGGTGCATGCCACGCAGGCGCAGATGCTGGCGCAACACGGCGACAACGTGTTCCAGGGCCGGATCATTGAGGTGCACATTGGCACGCTGCTCGCCGATCAGGCGTTTACGTTTACCGACTGGACCGCTGAGATGAAGGCGAAAGCGTCGATCTGTATTTCGACCGACGAGACGCTGATTAAATCGCTTGAGTTGGCCAAGCATCGCATCCAGATCATGATCGATAAGGGTATGGAGCATGAGAACGGCATGCTCAAAAAACTGATCGGCATCGCTGAGACGCGGATTGCCCAGATCAGGTCTGGCGAGAAGCCGGCGCTGAACCCGGACGACACCGCAAAGTACTTTGCCGAAGTGGTTGTGGATCTTTCCGCCATTGATGAGCCGATGATCGCGGATCCGGATGTGAACAACGCGGATGTCTCCAAGCGCTACACGCACGACACGATCCGGCCGATTTCCTTTTACCGGGCGGAAAAAAAGGTGGATCTCGGTTTTGTTGGATCGTGTATGGTGCACAAGGGCGACATCAAGATTGTGGCGCAGATGCTGCGCAATCTCGAAACCGCCTACGGCAAAGTGGCATTTAAGGCGCCCCTCGTGGTCGCTGCGCCAACCTACAACATCATCGATGAACTGAAGGCGGAAGGCGATTGGGACATCCTGCAAAAATACGCGGGCTTTGAATTTGACGACACCGCGCCCAAGGAGAAAGCCCGGACTGAGTACGAAAATATCCTTTATCTTGAGCGGCCTGGCTGCAATCTGTGCATGGGCAACCAAGAGAAGGCCGCCAAAGGTGACACTGTTTTGGCAACGTCAACCCGTCTGTTCCAGGGCCGGGTGGTCGCTGATAGCGAGAATAAGAAAGGCGAAAGTCTGCTCGGTTCGACGCCAGTTGTGGTGCTTTCGGCGATCCTTGGGCGGACCCCCACGCTGGACGAATACAAGGTCGCTGTGGATGGCATCGACCTGACCAAGTTCGCGCCGCCGATGCAGACCCCCTTGGGTGCGCGGTCGCTACATTTTTGAACCAACGCGTTACGGCGCGCGCAGCGGGTTCCGGATCTTCCGGAGCCCGTTTTCGGTTGGCGGCCTTGTGGAAATGTGTAAGGATAAGTTTACACCCATCGACGGAGCGGCGTGATGACAATCCTGCTTGCAGGGGCCACGGGCACGATCGGACGGGCAACGTTACGCGCCCTACGCGGCGCGGGCCATCGGGTGGTGTGTCCTGTGCGCGCCGAACGCACGGTGCCGTCAGAAGAAACGGTGGTTTGCGATCTCACGCGACCTGGCAGCCTGACCACGGCGCTGGGCGGCACAAGGGTTGAGGCGGTCATCTCGTGCATGTCGACGCGCACCGGTGCGCCCGCTGATGCGCGGGCGGTCGAAGTGGCCGCGCATGAGGCACTGCTCACCGAAGGCGCAGCCGCGGGAGCCACGCGTTTTGTTCAGCTTTCGGCAATATGTGTGCAAAAGCCGCGGCTTGCATTTCAGCATGCCAAGTTGGAATTCGAGGCATCGCTGCAAGCCTCCGGCCTAAATTGGACCATTATCCGGCCGACGGCCTATTTCAAATCGCTGTCCGGGCAGGTCGCACGGGTCCAGCGCGGCAAGCCATTTATGGTTTTTGGCGACGGCCAGTTAACGGCCTGCAAGCCGATCAGCGACCGCGATCTGGCGCGGTACATCGTCAACGTGCTTGAGGATACGGGTGCGCATAGGAAGGTGCTGCCCATCGGCGGACCGGGCCCCGCAATTACACCGCTAGGCCAGGCGGGACAACTGTTTGATCTGTTGGGCCAGGCCCCTTGTGTGCGGCATGTTCCTGTGACGCTTATGCGCACAGTTGCGGGGACGTTGAGCGCGCTTGCTCCGGTGAGTGCTCGCCTGCGCGACAGGGCAGAATTTGCGCGCACCGGCCTGTATTATGCCACGGAGTCAATGCTGGTTTGGGACGGGTCGCGCTACAATGCCGATGCAACGCCCGAAACGGGCAGCGACACGCTGCGAGACCACTATGCCTTGCTGCTGACCGGCACGGCACAGGCGGATCTTGGCGCACACGCAGTTTTTTGACTGCGCCGTCTGTATGGCGCGATAAGGTGTCCGCATGATGCGCTTGGTCCTGTTTTTGTGCATGCTGTGGATAACAGCGTGCAGTGCCGAACCACCGGTGGTCACACCACCCGCGGTTCCGCTTTACCCAAATGAAACGCCCGAACTGCGCGGGTTTATCGAGGCAGCTGCGGCCGAAAACGATGTGCCGGTGGCGCTGGTACAGCGGGTGGTGATCCGGGAAAGCACACACAGGCCCAGTGCACGCAACGGCCCCTATTGGGGTCTGATGCAGATCTTGCCAGCGACAGCGCGGTCAATGGGGTTTCGCGGGCAGCCGAGCGATCTGCTCGATGCCGAGACCAATTTGAAATATGCGGTGCGATACCTGCGCGGGGCGTGGTTGGTGTCTGATGGGGATATGGATGCGGCGGTGATGTGGTACGCACGCGGCTATTATTACGAGGCCAAGCGGCTGGGCCTGATCGAAGAGACAGGGGTTGATGGGCGCAAGGTCTGGCTGGATTGACGTCGAGCGGACGCTGTTTGGCGCTGCCAAATGCGCCCCGCCCACCGTCCCCTTAGCCTGAGATCATCTCATACTGTTTGACGATCACTTCGGCCTGTTTGATCGACGCGATGTCTACGAGGCGCCCCTTGTACACGGTCGCGCCTTCGCCGTTTGCCTTGGCCTGTTCCATTGCGGACAGGATCTCGCGCGCTTCGGAGACCGCCGCGTCTGATGGGGTAAACACAGCGTTGGCGAGAGCCACCTGTTTCGGATGGATTGCCCATTTTCCCACCATGCCCAGTGTTGCCGAGCGCAACGCTTGCGCGCGGAAACCGTCATCGTCAGAAAAATCACCAAAGGGGCCGTCCACTGGCAAGACGCCGTGGGTGCGGCAGGCAGCGACAATGGCCGCTTGTGCCCAATGCCACGGGTCAGACCAGTGTTTCTCGCTCTCGTGGATCATGTAATAGTTTTCCTGTGTTCCGCCTATGCCGGTGGTGGCCATACCCATGGATGCAGCAAAGTCGGCGGCACCCAGGCTCATCGCTTCAAGCCGGGGAGAGGCACCGGCGATGTCTTCGACATGTGAAATGCCGGCCGCGGATTCGATTATGACCTCGAAGGCGAGGCGTTTTGTGCGGCCTTTTGCGGCTTCGATGGCGGTGACGAGCGCGTCGACCGCATAAAGATCGGCGGCGCAACCCACTTTGGGGATCATGATCTGGTCCAGCCGGTCGGGCGCGCGTTCCAGCAGGTCGACCACGTCGCGATACCAGTAAGGCGTGTCTAGCCCGTTAATGCGCACGCTCAGCGTCTTAGTGCCCCAGTCGATGTCGCCAATGGCCTGAATGACGTTTTCGCGGGCGCTGTCTTTGTCCGACGGCGCGACCGAATCTTCGAGGTCGATGTTGATGACGTCGGCGTCGGAGGCGGCCATCTTTTCAAATAGCGCGGGGCGTGAACCTGGGCCAAAAAGCTGGCAGCGATTTGGACGGGCGGGCGGTGTCGGTTGCAGACGGAAGGACATGTGCGGGCCTTTGGGAAATTTTATTGCTGTTCATTCATTCGCGGTGGTATAAAATTGCGCAGCGGCACGCAATGGTGATTATGCAAGCGCAGAAAAATGCTGCGCTGCTGCATCATAGCGAGAAGAAATTTGTTTGTGATTGCCCTAAGTTCGAAGGAATTTGCGCAATTGAAGCCAACTTCGCGGAAATAACAGTCATCTTGCAGTGAAACTGCCCCATTCTGTTTCAGGCGACATCAGGAGGGGCCGACATGATTCAGACACCGTATCTTTTGTTTTTGGGCGATGCACCTGATGCGCTTGCTGCAAAGGTGGCGCAGGGCATTACCGATTGGCGGCCGGAAAATGCGGTAGGCCAGTTCCGCCTTCCGGGATGCGGTGCAGATATGGGTTTGGCAGACATGACGCTGGAGGAGGGGCTTGCCGCAGGTGCAAAGACGCTTGTGATCGGCGTGGCCAATCGAGGCGGCATGATTTCCGACCTTTGGAAGTCGGTTTTGGTAGATGCGCTCGAAAAGGGCTATGACTTGGCCGCCGGGCTACACAACCTTTTGCGCGACGAAAATGAATTACAATCGGCAGCGAAGGTGCACGGGCGGACCCTGCATGATGTGCGGGTGCCGACGGTCGCCTATCCCATCGCCAACGGCAAAAAGCGCAGCGGCAAGCGTGTGCTGGCCATCGGGACGGATTGTTCCTGCGGCAAGATGTACACGGCTATGTCAATGGATGCTGAGATGCGTGCACGCGGGATGAAATCAGACTTTCGCGCGACCGGACAAACCGGCATTCTAATCACCGGCAAGGGTGTACCGCTGGACGCTGTGATTGCCGATTTCATGGCGGGGGCGGTAGAATTCCTGACGCCAGACAATGACGATGATCACTGGGATCACATCGAGGGGCAGGGCAGCCTGTTTCACGTCAGCTATTCCGGTGTGACTATGGCATTGATCCATGGTGGGCAGCCTGATGCGCTGATCCTGTGTCATGAGCCGACACGAACGCATATGCGCGGCCTCCCACATTACAGCTTGCCATCGCTTAAGACCCTGCGGGACACAGCGTTGCCGATGGCGCAAGTGGCAAACCCTGATTGTTTTGTCGCGGGCGTGTCTGTGAACACCAAGGCTTTGGATGAAAGCGCAGCGCAGGCGTGCTTGACCGAAATCGAAGATCGAATGAACCTCCCCGCGACAGACCCGTTCCGGTTTGGCGCGGGGCGGCTAGTGGATGCACTATCGGTATGAAGCGGGGCGTTGGCAGCAGGCCAGCCCTCCGGGGGCGGTTTATCTGGCGAAATGAAGGTGGATCGTGCGGATTGAAGTGAGCCGGGATGTATTTGCACTGTCGAGAGCGTTTACCATTTCGCGCGGGTCGCGGATGGCGGCAGAAGTTGTGACCGTACGTGTGGTCGATGGGGCGCATGAAGGGTGGGGTGAATGCGTGCCCTATGCGCGTTACGACGAGACATTGGACAGCGTTGTGGCGCAGATCAAAGGGCTGCCCAATGGACTGACACGGCAAGCGCTGCAAGAATTACTGCCTGCTGGGGCGGCACGCAATGCAGTGGATTGCGCGCTGTGGGATTTGGAGGCAAAGCAAGCTGGACAGCGCGCTTGGGAATTGGCCGGATTGGATCAACTAAAGGCGGAAGTGACGGCCTTCACCTTGTCGCTTGGAGCACCGGAAGTCATGCAGGCGCAAGCAGCCGAGCACGCGCACAGGCCCTTGCTCAAGACCAAGCTGGGCGGCGGCGCCGAGGATATCGCGCGTATCAAAGCCGTGCGGGCTGGCGCGCCAGGCGCGCGGATCATCGTGGATGCTAATGAAGGCTGGACGCCAGAGCTTTATGCGCAGATGGCACCGGTTTTGGTTGATCTGGGGGTAGAGATGGTCGAACAACCCTTGCCAGCAGGCGACGATGATGCGCTGGCAGATATCAATCGGGTGCTTCCGGTGTGTGCTGACGAAAGCTGCCATGATCGGCAAACGTTGCCTCGCCTCCGGGGCAAGTATGACATGGTGAACATCAAGCTCGACAAGGCCGGCGGCCTGACCGAAGCGCTGGCGATGCGCGCCGCAGCGCTGGATGAGGGGTACGATGTGATGGTCGGGTGCATGGTCGGATCTTCTCTGGCCATGGCGCCTGCCACGATACTGGCGCAAAGTGCGGCGGTTGTGGACCTTGACGGTCCGCTGCTTCTGGCCGAAGACCGGGAAATGCCACTGACATATGATGCGGCTGGCGTGCATCCACCCAACCCCGCCCTTTGGGGCTGATTGAGGAGTTCTGTTCATGACCCGCACCGTTTACGTCAATGGCGCTTACCTGCCTGAGGATGAGGCCAAGGTATCTGTGTTTGACCGGGGCTTTTTGATGGCGGACGGCGTTTACGAAGTCACCTCAGTCTTGCAGGGCAAGCTGGTCGATTTCGACGGGCACGCAGTGCGGTTGCAGCGGTCGCTGGATGAACTGGACATGGCCAATCCGATCAGCAAAGAGGACCTGCTTGAAGTGCACCGCGAGCTGGTGCGGATCAATGAAATTGATGAGGGTTTGGTTTATCTGCAAATCACGCGCGGCGCGCCTGCGGATCGGGATTTTGCCTTTCCTGACCCGGACGAGACACCGTGCACCGTGGTCTTGTTCACGCAGTCGAAACCTGGCCTTGCAACCAGCCCGGCGGCCAAGAAAGGCATGAAGGTCATCAGCATTGAGGACATTCGGTGGGGGCGACGGGACATCAAGACTGTGCAGCTGCTTTACCCGTCGATGGGCAAGATGATGGCGAAGAAAGCGGGCGCCGACGACGCGTGGATGGTGCAAGACGGGCACGTGACGGAGGGCACGTCAAACAACGCCTATATCGTTAAAGGCGACACCATCATCACACGACCACGGTCGAATGACATCCTGCACGGGATCACGCGTGCGGCTGTGCTGCGCTTTGCCAATGAGGCGCAGATGAAGGTTGAGGAGCGGCTGTTTACCATTGAAGAGGCAAAAGACGCGGACGAAGCATTTATCACCTCAGCCTCGACCTTTGTGATGCCGGTGGTCGAGATTGACGGCGTGGCGCTCGGTGATGGCGTGCCCGGGCGTGTTGCGCCGCGCTTGCGCGAAATTTACCTAGAAGAGAGCATGAAAGCGGCGGTCTGACCGCTCTCAGGGGTAACTGACGGGGCGATCCAAAAGCTCGTCCAACTGCTTGGCGATCCAGCCATGCGGGATGAAATGCCCGCCGGGGTGAGTATCCAAAACGACGCTGCCATCCGCGCAATCCCATTGCGTGCGGGTCAGGGTCAGGAAGTTGACCTGGCTCCACGGACCTAGCTGTTTTGCGTCGTCGCATTTCAGCACGTCGCGCCAAAGGCGCACAGCGTGGGTTTTATCGCCAGCCGGGCCAAACGGGAAGCCGAGCACGCCATCGTTCAGACCGTGCACGTGGCGGACCTGTTGCGGCGCCTCCGCGCACTTGTCGGTGCGGCGCAAGGTGCCGGAAATTCCGAGCAGCGCGGTAATACCCATCTGTGCGCCGCGGTCGCAAGCGACGCGCCACGCCATGATGGAGCCGAAAGAATAGCCGGACAGAAATACGTGATCGGCGTCAATCGGATAGCGCGCTTTTACGTCATCTAGCACAGCGTCAGCAAAGGCGACATCGGCGGTTTCTGGGGTCCACATGTCCCATGTCTTGCGCACGCCATTGGGTGCGACCAGCAGGACGCCGCGACGGCGTGTGGCGCCCGAAATGCGCTGGTGTTGGACCGGCAGAGCGCCGGTGCGTTGCCAGCCATGAAAATGGATCAGAACAGGCAACGGGCTGACCCCGTCCCAGTCATCCGGCTCTCGCACGTGGTAAGCGCGGTCGCCCAGTGTGCATGGCTCTTCGAGATGGCAGGCGAAGGTGACGCCTGGAAACAGGCTGAAAAACAACAGGATAAGCAGACGCATTGACGTCAGGGTGCGCTGCGCAGATGACACTGTCACGTCACATCCTTGTCAGATACTGTTTCACTGTTGCGCGATTTGATTGCAGCGAGCCAGCGGTCGACCAACAAGATTGGGGCGAGGATGATGGTCCAACCCGCGGTGTTGATCAGCGTAAAGGTCAGCTTGGCGCCAGTCTCCATCTCAGAGCGCCAGAGAAAGATGTGTGCAATCACGATAAGAGTGACGAGTATCAGAACGACCGCGTACCGCATGTTGGCTACAATAGTGCTGCAACTGCGGTGCGCAATAAATGCGCACCCTACGGCACTACCGGCTGAGCCCGCCATGCAGCGTTGGCACGTCGAGTGCAGCAAAGCCGTAGTGCCGCAACCAACGCAAGTCGCTGTCAAAGAAAGCGCGCAAATCGGGGACCCCATATTTCAGCATTGCGATACGGTCGATGCCCATTCCAAAGGCAAACCCCTGCCACGCGTCAGGATCGATCCCACCGGCTTGCAGCACTTTGGGATGCACCATGCCCGAGCCTAGAATTTCGAGCCAATCGTCACCTTCGCCGACCTTGAGCGTACCGTCTTTCCAGGAGCAGCGGATGTCGACCTCGGCCGAGGGTTCTGTGAACGGAAAATGCGAGGCGCGGAAGCGCAGGTCGACACCGTCAACCTCGAAATACGCTTTGACAAATTCCTCAAGCACCCATTTGAGGTTGGCCATCGAGATGTCGCGGTCAATGGCCAGCCCTTCGACCTGGTGGAACATGGGCGTGTGGGTCTGATCATAGTCGGCGCGGTAAACGCCGCCTGGACAAATGATGCGCGTGGGCGCGCCGGTTTGTTCCATGGACCGGATCTGCACCGGCGACGTGTGGGTCCGCAGCACGTGAGGCGGGCGGTTATCGCCGTCCGCGCGCGCCATATAGAACGTGTCCATTTCAGCCCGGGCAGGGTGGTGCCCGGGGATGTTAAGGGCGTCGAAATTGTACCAGTCCGTATCTATCCGCGGGCCTTCCGCAACCGAAAAACCCATCTCGGCAAAGATCGCAGTCACCTCTTCAGTGACTTGGCTGATCGGGTGGATAGTTCCTATGCGCTCGGGGCGCGCGGGCAGGGTAACGTCGAGCCATTCGCTGGCCAAACGCGCATCAAGCGCCGCATCGGCCAGGGCGGCCTTTTTCGCTGCTAAGGCGCTGTTTATCTCGCCCTTGAGCGCGTTCAGAGCAGGGCCGGCGACCTGCCTTTCTTCGGCGGTCATTTTGCCCAATTCCCGCATTTTCAATGCCACTTCGCCCTTTTTCCCAACAGCGGCGATGCGGATATCTTCGAGTGCCGTCTCATCTGCGGCACTTGCAATCTGGGTCAGATATTTGTCGCGCAAATCGTCCATTGCGAGCACTCCTTTGGGTCGCGCTCTGCTATCATATCGCGCCCAGATGGCAAGACGCGCATGCAGTGGATGCATTTGCTGACAAAAATTGTCAAAAAGCCCTACACAGCATCTAGAGGTGGTTGTTTTGCGAGACGCTTTATGTATGGTCTGCGCCTAGGGGCGGATGTGCTGGCCCGTATGGCTGCCATACATGCGGGACAAGAACACAAACATAAACGCTGTGCGCAACGCCTTATTCATGCAGGCCTCGGGGGTGCGGGGTGAACCGTGGGGGTGACGAGCGATGACACGACTGACTATGCATGCCAAGGGCGGGATTGCGTCGAAAAGCGCAGAGTTTTTACCCCCGCGCCATCACGCTCAACCGCACCCCCAACCTGGCCTGTCAGTACCGATGTGGGCAGTTTTAGGTGGTGGCGCTCTGCTTTTGATCATGTTCACCGCGCTTGTCGTGTTAACTACTCTGGTGGTGGTTCAAACGCGTGAGACCACGCAATTACAGGCCGTGATGTCATTTTCTGAACCGACAGCACCGGCGGTGCCTGCCCGCGATCAAGCGGCACGTCTGCCTGCAGAAAATACGCTGTCAGACAGTGCTGAAGTCACGCGGACCGAGGTCAATTTACTTGCTGCCGAGGCATCGACCCCTGTCACCGCAACTGTGCAGACAGAAGTTGAAGCGCCGAAAGTGCCGTTGAATGAGCGGATCAAACCACCAAGCTGTGTCGACTACCTTGATACGTTGGTAAAGATCACGCACGTTCGCTTCCCTTTGGGAAGCAACGAACCAACGTCCGCAGATTTGCCACGCGTGCGGAATATGGCAACGGCCCTGCGGCTGTGCCCCGAGGTGAAAGTGGTCGTGGAGGGCCATTCTGATCGGCGTGGGGGTGACAAGCTGAATATGGATCTCAGCTGGTACCGTGCGGAAACAGTTCTGGATATTCTGCGGTCCGAGGGTTTTGACACCGCGCGGATGGAGCCGCTGGGCTTTGGGGCGCGGCGACCGATCAATCTGAGCGGAACAGTGTCGGGGGAAGGTGAAAACCGGCGTGTCCAGTTCCAATTGGTGCCGAGTGACATGGTGATCGACGGGCTGGCTAGAAACTAGGTCCGAGCGACGTGCTCGATTCGAGAGATGCTTAGGTTTTCACAGTGAGCTTATTTTGGGCCAGGTGCAGAAATCTGTGGATAGATTAGCTTATTTAGTGGTCTTTGCTAGGCGGACCGCACAATGTGGTGTAGTATTAAAGGATAACGCCCAATTCTCGGCGCTCGGAGATTTGTATGAAGCCGGTTATGTATTCGCACAGGTTAAAGACCGTGTTGCAACACACTGTAAGAGAGTTGGGCTTGACCGTCGTTTTGGATGACGGCCAGAGCGAGGTCGATTTGCGCGAGAATGAGCCGATGATCCGGGAAACAGCTTCGTTGCTCGGAATACAGGTTCAGTTCACCGACGATCAGAGCGGTGTCTCAGTCACTTTCTATCGTTGAAAATCAGTATGGTTGGGGGAAAGTCTATGAAGGGAAGAAAAAAAGCCAACGAAATGAAGATGCTGCGTTTGGCTGGGCTGTCATTGGCAAGCGCAGATCGTATGGCCGGTTCGACGGCGGGCGCGCCGGTGCTTGTGTATGGTTTGAGTGCTGCGGCCATTGTGGCAATGTCGGCTGTCGGTGTTTGGGCGTTAAACCTGCCTGCTGCGCCAACGCCGCCAATTGTGGCCAGCCTGCCGGAGGTTGCTGCGTCGCCCACCCCGGACCTAGTGGAGCCAGCGGTGGTAAGTGCGTCCGAACCCACATTCCTCGCATTTAGTGGCGATGCCGATGTCGCCTTGGGCGACGTACCACTGGTCACAGGTCTGGAAGACGCCCCGCCGGTGGTCGAGACGCCGTCGACACCCAGCACCGAAGTGGTGGACTGTGTAACGACACTGACTAGAGATTTCGCGGGTGTGGTATTTCACTTCGAAGCAGGCAGCGCCGCACTCAAGCCGCAGGATTTCGATCTGCTATTGTCACTTGGCGAACGTGCCGTTTCGTGTTCGCAGGCCAGGATCCTCGTTGCCGGTCATTCTGACAGTTCGGGTGATGAGGCGCTGAACCTGAAGCTGAGTTGGGAGCGCGCTGACCAGACTGTTGAGACACTGCAAACGTTGGGCATTGATGTGGCTCAGTTTGACACCATGGGCTTTGGCGCGCGCGCACCATTGACACAAGGAAGCAGCGCCGAAGAGGAAATCAACCGTCGCGTCGAATTTCGCGTCACTCGTGTGGGAGATCAGCTATGACCGTAGAGACCATGCTGTTTCAATTTGCTTTGGCGCTGGTGTTTTTAGCGGGCGCACTGGCTTTGGGATTTTTTATGGCGCGCCAAAAATATCGGTCCGAGAATGTGACCCGCATTGCAATGTTGTCTGGTGAGGCGGCAAAACTGCGCCGCCGCGCGTCAGCGGCAGAGGATCGGGCAAGTGCCGCTGAAAACGCATTGGTGCGCGAACGTCGCCGGTGGCGCAGGTCGTCCGTTATGGGTTATTAACGCGAATTTTCGGCGAAAACTCGACCGATAAGTCCTGCAAAACGTCCAGCAGGCTATCCACATTGACCGACTCTGGGTTGACATCGTCGGTCGAAAAATATCGCAAGTAAATCGCGCGAGCGCGTTCGTCCATACCCTGGTGCATGCCCATGGACCATGTCGGGAACATCCGCTCGCGCACGTCGCTGCAAGCCAGCAAGATGATGTTGTTGTGCCGCGGGTCGCGCGCGATCCGGTGGTAAAGCGCGGACACCTCGACCCGTCCGCCTTCAATCACCTGCAAAAAGTGATCGCCATTGTAATGCAGCATTCCTGTTAGATTCATGCGCTGGTTATTACGCTGGCATGTCTCGATTAATTGCTGTGCATCCATGTTTTCGGATGGGTTGCGTTGCGAATAGTAGACGAGGCGGGTCAGGTTCATAAAGCGTTACCCCAAAATACAAATTTAGTTGGCGAAAGCAGCGTAGAGCAGAA
The DNA here is from genome assembly GCA_039026855.1 of Pseudomonadota bacterium. Taxonomy (GTDB): domain Bacteria; phylum Pseudomonadota; class Alphaproteobacteria; order Rhodobacterales; family Rhodobacteraceae; genus Tateyamaria. Next base: position 86,457 of record JBCCLL010000005.1, read on the forward strand.
TCGAAACATCGCTCGTGATAGATTACTCAACCTCATCCAGGCATCAAACCAAAAACGCCGCCAGTTGCCCGGCGGCGCATTCTGTTTCTACTGCCAATTGAGTTAGCTGTTCAGCGCGCCCTTTGCTTGGGCAACAATAGCGCCAAATGCCTCGGGTTCATTCACTGCCAAATCAGCAAGCACTTTGCGATCGACTTCGATCCCGGCCAGGTTCAATCCGTTGATGAAGCGCGAATAGGTCAGCGCCTCGTCATGGGCGCGCACCGCAGCATTGATCCGCTGAATCCAAAGCGCGCGGAAGTTGCGCTTGCGATTGTGCCGATCACGCGTGGCGTATTGATTGGCTTTGTCTACCGCCTGACGCGCAACCTTAAATGTGCTCTTGCGCCGGCCATAGTAGCCTTTTGCGGCTTTGATGACCTTCTTGTGACGGGCGTGGGTGACTGTTCCACCTTTGGTACGTGACATGTGCGTCGCCTCCTATCAGCGGTCGTAGGGCATGTAGCCCTTGACGATCTTTGCGTCGGGGGCAGACAGGGTCGTGGTGCCTCGGGCGTCACGAATGAATTTCTTGGTGCGCTTGATCATGCCGTGGCGCTTGCCGGCCTGTGCCGACATCACCTTGCCTGTTGCTGTCACCTTAAAGCGCTTTTTTGCGCTCGATTTGGTCTTCATCTTGGGCATTTCCGTCTCCTTCTCGGGTTCGGTCATTGCGCGACTCGGCATGCCACATCGGCCGGCCGTGCAGAACGAAGCAGGCGTATAGGGGTGCGCGCCTAGTGCGTCAAGCGGCTCAGGGCAGATAGCGCGCAGCGACGCGCACAAATGCATCGGGAATATCCTCGAGCGCATAACCGCCGGGCTGTGTTTGGATTGCGATGAGTATCAATCCACCAGCAATGAGGATCGTGATCGCCGACGCGCGCGGCGCGCGGCGGTCAGACAATGCAGACATAATAGACGGTATCGCGAACGCTGCGAGAATGATCCCCAAAACCAAATACGTATCCGAGGTCATTGCAGCACTGCCCGCATAAGCCTCCGGTCAGATTACTCTGGATCGGTCGAATAAATCAAACGCTCATCACACGGTGCCACGCGCAGGATGTTGGTGCTGCCAGTAACGTTAAAGGGCACACCGGCGGTCACCGCGATCTGGTCGCTGGGATTGGCCAATCCACTGTCGCGCGCGGCCCGAACAGCAGCCACAACGGCGCCCTTGAACCGGTCGACGCTGTCTGTGACCACGCAGTGGCATCCCCAACTCAACGCCAGCCGCCGCGCCGTACCGATCAATGGGGTAAGCGCAATAATGGGCACCCGCGGCTTTTCGCGCGACACCAACAGCGCGGTGGTGCCCGACTGGCTGAAACAGCAGATCGCTTTGATGTCAGTAGTTTCCGCAATCTCGCGCGCCGCGGCGACAATCGCATCCGCGACAGAGGCACGCTCTGCATGGCGGCTGGATTCCATCACTTGGGTGAATAAAGGATCTTGCTCGACCTCGGCTGCCACACGATCCATCGTTGTGACCGCTTCGACCGGGTATGAGCCAGCCGCACTTTCTGCGCTGAGCATCACCGCATCGGCCCCTTCGTAGATGGCGGTGGCCACATCGCTGACCTCGGCGCGGGTTGGCATGGGGCTGTCGATCATGCTTTCGAGCATCTGGGTTGCGACAATCACCGGCTTGGCCGCCGCGCGGCACTTGCGCACCAGTCGCTTCTGGATCGGCGGGACGTTTTGCACCGGTAACTCAACGCCCAGATCGCCACGCGCCACCATGATCCCGTCGGACGTGGCCAGAATGTCGTCAAACCGTTCGACGGCATTGGGCTTTTCAATTTTGGACAAAATCGCGGCCCGCCCACGCACCAATGCGCGCGCCTCTTCCACGTCATCGGCGCGCTGCACAAAGCTGAGCGCGATCCAGTCCACATCGAGATCAGCCACAAATTCCAAATCGGCCCGGTCCTTGTCCGAAAGAGCCGCAAGCGGCAATTCCACGTCCGGGACATTCACCCCTTTGCGGTTCGAGATCACGCCCCCCGTAGTGACCACGCAGTGTGCGAAGTCGGGTCCACAATCCTCGACGCGCAGGCGGATTTTGCCGTCGTTAATCAGGAGATTTGCGCCTGGCTCAAGCGCAGCAAAGATTTCGGGGTGGGGTAGACAGACCCGGCTGCTGTCCCCTTCGGTGGGGTCCAGGTCGAGCCGAAATTTAACGCCTTCGTCCAGCATCTCGCTGTCACCTGCAAACACACCCACCCGCAGTTTTGGGCCCTGCAGATCCGCCAGAATTGCGATGGGCGAGTTCAGATCTGCCTCGACCCGCCGGATGATTGCATGCTTTTTTGCGATCTCCTCGTGGCTGCCATGTGACATGTTCAGACGAAACGTATCTGCGCCGGCTTCATGCAAGGCGCGGATCATCTCGTAGCTGTCCGAGGCCGGGCCAAGGGTCGCCACGATTTTCACGTTTCGCATGCGTCGCATCTGATGGCTCCCATTGGTATCGCTAACGGCAGTCTTATTGCCGAATTCCATTTCAGGGGCAACTGGCCTAGAGGTGCCGCAACGAAAGAGGATGCGGGCATGACAATTTTACCTGTCCTGATCGAAGGGAAGACGCGGCGCGGGCCGTGGCTGATCACCTGTGATCACGCGACGAATGTGGTGCCAGAGTGTATTTCGGGCGGAGATTTGGGCCTGCCGGCAGCAGAGATGGCACGTCACATTGCGTATGATATCGGTGCGCTTGGCGTGTCGCGCGCGCTGGGCGAACTGTTGGATGCACCGGTCATCGCCGCTAATTTCTCGCGGCTGGTCATCGACCCTAACCGTGGCGCTGACGATCCAACGCTGATCCCACAATTGTACGATGGCACAATCATCCCGGGAAACCGCCACGTAGATGCCGCGGAACGCTCGGCCCGATTGGCATCACTCTATGAACCGTATCACAAAGCGATTGCCAACGCGGCCGCTGATCGTGACGTGGCTTTTCTGTCTGTGCACAGCTTTACGCCGCAGCTTAAGGGCCGCCCACCGCGTCCTTGGGACGTGGGTGTGTTATCAGCCGGGGACAGGCGCCTGGCTGACCCGCTTATTGCGCTTCTTTCGGAACACCTCGACAGCCCGGTGGGTGACAACGAACCGTATGTTGGTTCATTTCCCGGCGACGCGCTCAGCCAACATGCCCACAGCTCGGGTCGCCCAAATGTTCTTTTAGAAATCCGGCAGGATCTTATCACGACACCGCAAGGCCAACAGCTATGGGCGACGCGGCTCGCGCCAAATCTCAAGTTGGCAATGCAGACTGCAAACCTTGGTCTTGCCCCTACCTCGGTTTAGAAAATAGCGAAGAACCGGTCCCTGGACCGCGCGCGCATTAGGAGAAATCACATGGACCCACAAACCCAAATCGAACTCGAAGCTGCCGCCTTTCGTCGTCTGCGCCAACATCTGATGCAGGACCGCACGGATGTGCAGAATATCGACCTCATGAACCTTGCAGGGTTTTGCCGGAATTGCCTGAGCCGTTGGTATCAGGAAGCTGCCGCAGAAAAAGGGATTGAGATGTCCAAAGACGCGGCACGCGAGACTTTTTACGGCATGACCATGGATGATTGGAAAGCCAATTATCAGACCGAGGCGAGCGGCGCGCAGAAGGATGCGTTCAACACCGCTTTTGAACAGAACGTGGGCAAAGCCGACTAGCGCAGCACCGCTGCCTTGCGCCCGCGTGCGATCTTTGCCATTGCAGCGCAGATCGCGCAAGGAAAGGCACGAAGCCGATGAAATTCACGCTGAGTTGGCTAAAGGATCATCTCGACACCACGGCAACCGTGGATGAGATCACCGATGCTCTGACCGATCTCGGGCTCGAGGTTGAGGGGGTTGAGGATCGTGGGGCGTCGTTAGCGGCATTTACCATCGGCAAAGTGCTCAGCGCAGAAAAGCACCCGGATGCGGATCGCTTGCGTGTCTGTCAGGTGGCGACCGACGATGGCACCAAGCAGATTATTTGCGGCGCGCCCAACGCGCGTGAGGGGATCACCGTCGTCGTGGCCAAACCTGGCGTGTACGTACCGGGCATCGACACCACCATCGGCGTGGGCAAAATCCGCGGCATCGAGAGCTTTGGCATGATGGCATCCGAGCGTGAGATGGAGCTGTCGGACGAGCACGATGGCATCATAGAGCTGCCTTCCGGCGAGGTCGGGGAACGGTTTGTCGATTGGCTGGCCGAAAACGATCCGGCCAAAGTTGACCCGGTGATCGAGATTGCAATCACGCCAAATCGCCCGGATGCATTGGGGGTGCGAGGTATTGCGTTGGATCTGGCGGCCCGCGGCCTTGGTGCGATGAAACCGGCACATCACGCGTCCGTGGAAGGGGCCTTTCCCTGCCCGGTGAGTGTTTCTATTGACGACGACACGCTGGATCAGTGCCCGGTGTTTTTTGGTCGCCTGATCCGCGGCGTCAAGAACGGTCCCAGCCCGCAATGGATGCAGGACCGGCTGCGCGCGATTGGTCTGCGCCCCATTTCGTTCCTCGTGGATGTGACCAACTACCTGACCTATGACCGCAACCGCCCGCTTCACGTCTTTGACGCCGACAAGATCGAAGGCAACGCCCTGCGCATTCATCGTGCGGGCGGGGGCGAAACGCTCATCGGATTGGATGAGAAAGAATACACCTTTGATCCCGACATGACGCTGATTTCCGACAGCTACGGCGTTGAAAGTATCGCTGGTGTCATGGGGGGTCTGCGCACGGGCTGTACCGATGAGACGGTGAATGTCTTTGTCGAGGCTGCTTACTTCGATCCGGTGCGAACCGCCTATACTGGCCGCGCGCTCAAGATAAATTCCGATGCCCGCTACCGGTTTGAGCGGGGAATTGATCCAGCCTTCACGCCGGATGGATTGGATCTGGCGTGCGAGTTGATCCTAGACATTGCTGGCGGTGAGGCATCGAGCCGGGTGCAAGCGGGTGCTATCCCGGATACCGCGCGTGCGTACAGGTTGAACGCGGCGCGTGTGCAAAGCCTGGTAGGCATGGACATCCCCGAAAGCGAACAGCGCCAGACGTTGACGGCACTCGGCTTCCGGCTGGAAGGTGACATGGCGCATGTGCCCAGCTGGCGTCCCGACGTGATGGGCGAAGCGGACCTTGTCGAAGAGGTCGCGCGGGTCGCATCGCTCACCAAATTGCAGGGCAAGCCGCTGCCACGCATGACCGACGGTGTGCCAAAACCGGTGATGACCCCTGTACAACGCCGCGAGCAAATCGCTCGCCGTACTGTGGCCGCGTTGGGCTACAACGAATGCGTCACCTACAGCTTTATCGATCAGCCGTCTGCCGAACTGTTCGGCGGCGGTACCGATGCCACCAGGTTGGAGAACCCGATTTCGTCGGACATGAGCCATATGAGACCCGGTCTGCTGCCCGGCCTGTTGCAGGCCGCCGCGCGTAACCAGGCCCGCGGTTTTTTTGACTTGGCCTTGTTCGAAGTTGGGCCGGGCTTCAGCGGTGGTGAACCGGGCGAGCAGCAGTTGATGGTCTCGGGTCTGCTTGTGGGGCGAACGGCGCCGAAGAACACGCATGGCACGGGTCGCGCCGTCGATGTCTTTGATGTCAAAGCAGATGCAGAGGCTGCGCTGAGCGCTATGGGTGCGCCGGCGCGCGTTCAGATCATGCGCGGCGCGGATAGCTGGTGGCACCCTGGTCGGCACGGCCGGATATGCCTTGGGCCCAAAAAAGTTCTGGGTATCTTTGGCGAATTGCACCCGAAGGTGCTGACTGCCATGGAGGTGAAGGGACCGGCAATGGCCTTCACCCTGTGGCCCGCGGAAATTCCCCAGCCGCGCAATGTTGGGGCCTCGCGCGGGGCGCTTGATATCAGCGACTTGCAGGCGGTTGAGCGTGACTTTGCCTTTGTCGTCGATGCGGATGTTGAGGCGTTGACGTTGGTCAATGCGGCCCTCGGTGCGGACAAAACGTTGATCGAAGATGTGCGCGTTTTTGACGAATTTATCGGCGGAAGCCTTGGCGCGGGCAAAAAGTCGCTGGCCATTACCGTGCGCCTGCAACCGCGTGACACGACGCTGAAAGAAGCGGACATCGAGACTGTTGGTGCCAAAGTCATCGAAAAGGTTGCCAAAGCCACTGGCGGCGTTCTGCGCGGTTAAGCTTTCAGCACGTCGATCAGGAAATCGAACACCAGCCGAATGCGTCGGCTGGTGTGCAAGTCTCGGTGCGTGACCAGCCAAGTGGGAAAGGTGATGGTTGTCACGCCGTCCAAAAGGCGCACCATTTCCGGGTCAGACCGTGCCGCCGCGTCCCACATTGGGAACAAGCCAAACCCTGCGCGCACCAGTTCCCACACGGCAATCCCGGAATTGGCGCTCACCCGAAAGTTCTCCAGTGGAACTGGATAGCCGTGCTCATTCAGCCAGCGCGCATTTTGCGCGTCATCGCCCAAGCTGATGAAGTCGTGGTCATTGAGATCTTCAACGCGTTTTGGCACGCCACGCTCCGCCAAATAAGACCGCGACGCGTAAAAGTGCGCGGGCATATCAGCGACAAAACGCGCAATTAGATCCGGTTCAACGGGGCGCACGTGACGTATGGCGATGTCTGCCTCGCGGGCAAGTATGTCGCTGATGTCATTTCTGGCCAAGAGGTCGATGCGCAGCTTTGGGGCAAGCACGCGCAACTGCGCCAAAACCCCGGGCAATGTATAAGCGCTCATGATATCGCTGGCGGTCAATTTGATCGTTCCTTCCAGCGCGTGCGCGCGGCCTTCTGCCAGGGTTGCGATGCGTGTTGCCGCCTCTCCCATCTTGCGCGCCTCGGTCAGCAAGTCGCGCCCCGCGTCAGTCAGGCGCAGACCTCGCCCCACACGTTCAAATAGCGCGAGACCCAGTTGCTCTTCCAACGCAGCGACTTGTCGGCCCAGCGTCGGTTGCGTGAGGCCCAAGACGCGCGCAGCCCCTGAATAAGATCCGGTGTCCGCGGTCGTCAGAAACGCGCGCAGGTGATCCCAGCTTGGCGTTTGATCCATGCGTTTTTGCATATAACACCAACGGTTTTTGCCAATTTTGTCGACTGACATCAGTCAATACATTCACCAGCAAAGGAGATTTGCCATGACCAATCAAGCAGAGTTTTGGACCAAAACCGCCAAATCTTATCGCAGCAGTCCGATCTCGGACCTAGATGCATATAACCAAACCCTGGATCGCACCCGCAGTTATCTGGCCAGCAACGCCCGCGTTCTTGAGCTTGGGTGTGGGACGGGCGGAACCGCCTTGGAATTGGCGCCGCATGTCGAAAGCTATGTCGCCAGTGACTATTCCGAGGGCATGATTGATCAGGCGCACCTGCGGGATACACCAGACAATGTGGTGCTGCGGGTTGCGGATGTGTTTGACCCATTTTTCAAACCGGGCAGTTTTGATGCAATCATTGGCTTCAATCTGTTTCACCTTGTCGAGGAACGCGCCGAACACTTCGCGCGTGTGCACGAGTTGCTTGTCCCCGGCGGCCTCTTCATCTCGAAATCCGTGTGCTTGAAGGAGCCCGGTTTAGGCCTCAAATTTGGCCTTTTGAAAACGCTGATCCCGGTGCTGCAAATGCTGGGTAAGGCGCCAAACGTTGTCTATTTGTCGATGCTACAACTCGAAGATGAAATTTCTTCTGCCGGCTTCCAGATTGTCGAAACCGGCAACTATCCGGCCAAGCCGCCCAGCCACTTTGTTGTGGCCAAGCGCGTCTAAGTGCCCTTGCCCCCGGCTGTAAGCGCTGCATTTTGTGGCGCGCACATATTTACGGAGTCGCACATGCTAAAGGTTTATCTGTCCGGCGAAATTCACACGGATTGGCGCGCGCAGATCAGTAACGGCGCACAGGGCCTCGACGTCATTTTCAGTAGCCCGGTTACAGATCACGCAGCCAGCGACGATTGCGGCGTCTCGATCCTTGGGAGCGAGGATAAAAAGTTCTGGCATGATCACAAGGGCGCCATGGTCAACGCAATCCGGACGCGCAAAGAGATCGCCGATGCCGACATCGTCGTGGTGCGCTTTGGGGAAAAGTACAAACAATGGAATGCCGCCTTTGACGCGGGCTATGCGGCTGCCTTGGGCAAATCTCTGATCATTGTGCACGGGCCAGACCACGCGCACGCGCTAAAGGAAGTGGATGCCGCTGCGTTGGCCGTGGCCGAGGAACCTGCGCAGGTCGTCGATATCCTGCGCTACGTGCTAAGCGGGGCTTTGCCTGCTTGACTTTTCCGCGTGGCAAGAGTGTACCTGCGCCGATTATCGACCCCAGCCGCCAAGGACGCCCGACATGCATGTTTACCGCTCCCACACCTGTGCCGCACTGACTTCGGCCAATGTGGGCGATAACGTTCGTCTTTCAGGTTGGGTACACCGGGTGCGGGATCACGGCGGCGTGCTGTTCATTGATTTGCGCGACCATTATGGCGTCACGCAGGTGCTTTGTGATCCCGATAGCCCGGTTTTCAGCGAAGTCGAAAAGGTGCGCAGCGAATGGTGCATCCGCATCGACGGCAACGTAAAGGCCCGGGACGCCAGCCTGGTAAACCCCAAGATCGCCACCGGGGAGATTGAGGTCTTTATCCGCGATATGGAGGTTTTGGGGGCGGCTGCTGAACTCCCACTCATGGTCTTTGGTGATCAGGAATATCCGGAAGAAACGCGCCTGTCCTACCGCTATCTCGATCTGCGTCGCGACAAAATGCAGGAGAATATGAAGCTGCGTTCAGACGTGGTAGCGTCGATCCGCAAGCGCATGTGGGACAGCGATTTCCGCGAATACCAGACACCGATTATCACAGCATCGTCGCCCGAAGGCGCGCGCGATTTTCTGGTGCCGTCGCGCCTGCATCCTGGCAAATTCTATGCCCTGCCGCAGGCCCCACAGCAGTTCAAGCAGCTGCTTATGGTCAGCGGCTTTGACAAGTATTTCCAGATCGCGCCGTGTTTCCGTGACGAAGACCCGCGCGCCGACCGCTCGCCCACCGATTTCTACCAGCTCGACATGGAAATGAGCTTTGTCGAGCAGCAGGACGTGTTTGACACGATCGCCCCTGTGCTTGCGGGTGTGTTCGAAGAGTTTGGGGAAGGAAAGAGCGTGGATGCGCCCGAAACCTGGCCCCAGATCAGCTATCGCGACGCGGCACTCTGGTACGGCTCGGACAAGCCCGACCTGCGCAACCCGATCAAGATGCAAGTCGTATCGGAACATTTCGCAGGCTCCGGCTTTGCGATCTTCGCCAAGCTTCTGGAGCAGGAGGGCACACAAATCCGCGCGATCCCGGCACCTGGTGGCGGCAGCCGCAAATTCTGCGACCGCATGAACGCCTGGGCGCAAAAAGAAGGGCTGCCCGGGATGGGCTATATTTTCTGGCGCGATCAAGGCGCCGGGATGGAAGCCGCAGGTCCCCTGGCCAAGAACATCGGCCCCGAGCGCACCGAAGCCATCCGCCAGCAACTTGGCTTGGGCGTCGGCGACGCGGCGTTTTTCCTTGGCGGTAAGCCCAAAGCATTCGAGGCCGTCGCAGGCCGCGCACGCAATGTAATCGGCGAAGAGCTGAAACTGATCGATGAGAACCGCTTTGCGTTTGCCTGGATCGTGGATTTTCCGATCTATGAACAGGACGACGAGACCGGTAAGATAGACTTTGAACACAACCCGTTTTCCATGCCACAGGGCGGTATGGCTGCGCTGGATGGTGACCCACTTGAGGTGCTGGGCTACCAATATGATCTGGCGTGCAACGGCTACGAATTGGTGTCTGGCGCCATTCGAAATCACCGGCCGGAGATCATGTTCAAGGCGTTTGAAATCGCGGGCTACGGTGAAGACGAGGTGCGCAACCGGTTCGGCGGCATGGTCAATGCGTTCCAGTACGGCGCCCCGCCGCATGGCGGGTGTGCGGCGGGCATCGACCGGATCGTTATGTTGCTCGCCGGCGAACAGAATATCCGCGAGGTGATCCTGTTCCCGATGAACCAGCGCGCCGAAGATTTAATGATGGCCGCCCCGTCTGAACCAATGGCAGACCAACTGATGGAACTTGGCCTTCGGGTTATCCCACAGGACTAAATCTGCGGGTTGATCCCATTTGGAAGTGTAGGGTGCGCGTTTATCGCGCACCGCCCCTTGCGGGGACTTAGGAGATAACCATGACCACCACCCGCTTTGCCCCGTCCCCTACCGGATATCTGCACGTGGGCAACCTGCGCACCGCGCTGATGAACTATCTGATCGCGCGCAAGGCAGGCGGCACCTTTATTCTGCGAATCGACGACACTGATCCCGAACGGTCTGAAGAGGAATATGTCGAGGCAATTAAAGGAGATCTTGAATGGTTGGGTCTGACCTGGGACCGCGTGGAACGGCAATCCGCGCGGCTCGAACGCTATGCTGCAGCCGCCGATGATCTGCGTGCCAAGGGCCGGTTCTATGAAGCCTTTGAAACACCTGTGGAATTGGACCTCAAGCGCAAGAAACAGCTGAACATGGGCAAGCCACCCGTCTATGACCGCGCGGCGCTGTCTCTGTCGGATGATCAACGCACGGCACTGCGCGCCGAACGCGGGCAGGGTGTTTGGCGGTTCAAACTGGACCACCAGCGCATCGATTGGACAGACGGGATCATCGGCGAGGTTAGCATCGATGCTGCCAGCGTCAGTGACCCAGTGCTGATCCGTCAGGATGGGCAGGTGCTATATACGCTTGCCTCTGTTGTTGACGACACCGAGATGGGTGTGACGGATGTTGTGCGCGGGTCGGACCATGTGACCAACACGGCGACGCAAATCCAGATCATCGAGGCGTTGGGCGGCAGCGCACCGCGTTTTGCGCACCATTCACTGCTGACCGGCCCGCAGGGTGAGGCGCTGTCAAAGCGTCTGGGCACACTGGCGCTGCGCGACCTCCGCGCCCAAGGCGTGGAGCCGATGGCGCTGCTAAGCCACTTGGCACGGCTCGGATCGTCGCGACCGATGGAACTGATGACCGACATGGTCGCGCTGATCGATGGCTTTGAGGTGGGCCAGTTTGGTACGGCACCGACGAAATTCGACGTCGCCGACCTCTTTCCTTTGACCGGTCGCTATCTGCAAACCTTGCCGCTGGATGCAGTGCGCGACTGCGTGGCGGACGCGGGCGTGCCCGATACACTGGCCGAGGAATTCTGGGCGGTGATCCGCGAAAACATCGAAACGCTCAACGATTTGCCGGGCTGGTGGGCGCTGTGCCGCGATGGGGCCGACCCGGTGATTGAAGAAGACGACCGAGAGTTTGTGGCCCAAGCCATGTCAATGCTGCCTGAAGGGCCGTTTGATGCTGACACTTGGGGAACGTGGACGACCGCGGTGAAAACCCAGACGGGGCGCAAGGGCCGTGGGCTGTTCATGCCATTGCGTCTCGCACTGACGGGACAAGCGCGCGGCCCCGAGATGGCAGCATTGATGCCGCTGCTCCAAGTGGTCAAGGCGCGCTGATCGTTCGTGCCGCAGCGCGCTTGACGCAACACACCTGCGAGGGGACCATACCAGCAAAATAAAGCAGGGGAGAGTGCTCTTGGCCGACGCACAAGCCCGGTTTTTGTCCGGATCGCTGTTCCGCCATGTCTCGGTGATGTCATTGACTTCGACCGTGGGGTTGATGGCCGTATTCTTGGTGGATTTCATCGACATGGTATTCATCGCCATGCTCGGCCAGGCAGAATTGGCAGCCGCGATTGGCTATGCTGGGGCAATCCTGTTTTTCACCACCTCGTTTTCTATTGGCATGGCGATTGCTGTGGGGGCGCTGGTGTCGCGTGCGTTGGGGGCAGGCGACGCGGTTGAGGCGCGGGCGAAAGCGAGCCATGGGTTATTTTACGGCGTGCTGCTTGGGTCGGTGATGGCGCTGCTCGTGTGGCTCAACGTGCCGCTTTTTGTGTCTTGGATTGGGGCAGAAGGCGAAACAGCGATCCTGGCGGTGTCATACCTGCGCATCATCATCCCGTCGCTGCCGTTCATGGTGATCGGGATGATGGGCGGTGCCGTGTTGCGTGCGCATGGCGACGCGCAGCGCGCCATGATGGCCACGATTTATGCTGGCGCGGTTAATGCCGTTTTGGACCCGATCCTGATCTTTGGCCTTGGTTTGGATTTGACCGGCGCGGCCTTGGCCTCGGTTGCAGCACGGTTGGCGATGGCCGCGGGCGCGGTCTGGCCGATCCTGCGCCATCATGGCGGGTTTGAGCCTTTGCGTGCGGCTGGGTTGCGTGCCGATCTAGCGCCACTGGTGAAAATCGGCGTGCCCGCAATCCTCACACAACTGGCAACCCCGTTGGGTCAGGCCATCGTGACCCGCGCCATGGCCGAATACGGCGAGGAAGCCGTTGCTGGCATGGCGATTATTGGACGGCTGATGCCGGTTTCTTTCGCTGTGGTCTTTGCTCTTTCAGGTGCGGTTGGGCCGATCATCGGCCAGAACTACGGCGCGCGTGATTTTGCCAGGGTGCGGGCTGGATTTCGGGCGGCACTGGTTTTTACCGGCATCGTGGTCGTGCTGATAGCCTTGATCCTGTTTTTCCTGCGTGGGCCGATCGTGGCCCTCTTCGATGCCTCCGGTCTGGCGCGTGATTTGGTGTACCTTTTTTGCGGACCGCTTGCCTTGCTGTTCTTTTTCAATGGCGCGCTTTTTGTGTCGAACGCGGCCTTCAACAATCTGGGACACCCGTTCTATTCTACGTGGATGAATTGGGGCCGAAACACCATTGCAATGGTGCCGTTGGTTTTGGTCGGATCATGGGCATTTGGTGCCGAAGGCGTGTTGGTCGGCCAGGCATTGTCGGCCGTCGTCTTCGGAATTATCGCCTGTTTTCTGGCCTTGCGCACCATCGCCGCGGGAGGATCGACTGCGTCGCCCGCTGAGTTCGCCCGCCAGGGGCGCCAGCTCGCGCTACTGAACCTGCGCAAGTAACTTGTCAGTCAATGCGCGTTCTTCTGCTGTAAGTCGCTGCGCCCGGGGATAGCGCGGCGCTGCGCGGTCATCTTTGACTGGAATGTGCCAATTGTCGGTACTGTCAAAGAACGCGTGTGCGCCTGCGGTGCCAAATTGGCGGGCGAACCCTTGGATCACGACGTCGAGATAGCTCAGCAGGATGTGGTGGCCATTTGCGGTTTGCGTGATCTCTGGCGGCACCTGATACACCGCGACCGGCCCTGCAGCGTCCGATGACGAAATCTGGTCTGTCACGTCGTGGCGCGCATAACCGGTTTCACGCTGGTCCAGGGCCTGCCAATCGGCGCCGGGCACCTGGGCGATCAGCCCGTCAATGCGGTGTCCGGGCACCGCATGTACCGACAGATACACGACATCAACGCGATCTGCGGCCACCCAGATGCGGCGATGATCCACAAGTTGCGCAGGGCGCGCGGCGGGATAGCTATGCGTCGCGGTGTTGACCAGGCTGCCATAGCCAAAGAACCAAGGCGTCATCCTGTTGCCCGCAAGCCCGCGAAGTGTTCTGCGACGATGTCCCATGTTTCGGCGCTAGAAGCACTGAGCAGATACCCCTCTCGCACCGTTGCATCATAGGGCGACGCGTCAAGCATGGCAGACATGCCACCGGCTTGCCGTGCGATAAGAGAACCGGCCACATGATCCCAGGGGTTGAGCATCGAAGACAGTACAAAATCCACGGCGCCGGTGGCCAAAAGGCGGTATTCATGCGCGGAGCAGCGCAGCGCACCGGCGTGGGCAAGGACACCGACCCGGGGCCACACGTACTCTTGCGCGGCGGCGGACATCAGACGGATGTGCATGTAGCCGACCATGCCATCAAGCGGCCGGGGATCTCGGCCGCGGATCGGGCGGCGCAGCCCGGATTTGGTCTGCCACAGTGCGGGTGTCATATTGTCGGCCATTACAGCATCGTCACCCACCGGGTCGTATATCATCCCAAACACCGGCTGGCCAAAGCGGCACACTGCTATAATGGTGCCAAAAAGCGGCATGCCGTGGGCGAAATTCCATGTGCCGTCGACCGGATCAATGATGAAACTGAGTTCTGCTTTGCCAATCCCATCGAGCAGGTCACCGTTCTTGGCTACGGCTTCCTCGCCGACGACCAAAGCGTGCGGAAATGCCATTTGTAAGCCTCGGGTGATCATCGCCTCAGCGCCGGTGTCAGCAGCGGTGACCAGGTCCATCTCGTCCGCCTTTGTGGCAATCTCGCCGCGGTCGAGACGTCGAAACCGCGGCAGGATCTCGGCCCGGGCAGCGCGGCGGACAAGGTTCAGTATTTGTGTCTTTTGCGCCTGTGTCAGCGGTGCCGTTACCGGCATTGGCAGCGATTGAGCGGCTTCGTTCATGTCATGGTCCTGTCACGTGCCCCAGTATAGTCCGTTTCAGTTGGCAAGATCACTCCCGAGCGCGCAACACATGCGCCGGGCGGGCGGCAAGCGGACCCCAGGCAAAGGCCAAACCAGCGAGCAGCGTTGCCAGCACGCCGCCGATGACAATCGCCAGTGCTGATGGCCAGATTATGCTAAAATCGGTGTTCAGGATGTATCGACTGACCGCCCAACCACCGGCAATGCCGGCTGCCAATGCAACAGAACCAGCGCTGAAACCCAGCAGCGCAGCACGGGTTGCAAAGCTGATCAGAATGCGCTGGCGGGTCGCGCCCAAGGTCTTGAGCACGGCGGCTTCATACGTGCGTGCACCTGTGCCTGCCGCTGCTGCGCCAATCAGGACGAGAAAACCGGTAAGCAGTGTCGCCGCAGCGCCATAGGACGTGGCTGCGGCAAGGCCCGAAAGCACCTCACTCACCCGGTCGATGGCGTCCCTCACGCGAATGGCCGTCACATTTGGGTAGGCATCAGCGATGTCGCGCAGAATTGCGGTTTCGGCGCTGTCATCGGCATAGACTGTGGAAATGAACGTATGCGGCGCACCCTGCAGCGCGGCGGGGTTCATTGATAGGATAAAGCCAATGCCAGCGGTTGAAAAATCAACCTCGCGAAACGACGTGATTGTGCCGGTGATGTCGCGACCCAGGATGTTGATGGTGAGCGTGTCACCCAAAGATAGACCCATTTCTTCGGCCTCCTCCGCGGCGAGACTGATCTGTGGTGTGCCTGAATACCCCTCATCCCACCAGGTACCCGCGGTGATCCGGGTGTTTTCAGACGGGCGTTCGGAGTAGGTCACACCGCGGTCACCGCTGAGCACCCAGTGATCACCGGCCACGTCTCTGGCGGGCCGGTCGTTGATCTGTGTGATGATCCCGCGCAGCATCGGGGCGCTGTCGATCCGGGTGACTGCAGGGTCATTCTGCAAGCGCTCTGTATACCCGCCCATTTGATCACGTTGAATATCCACGAAAAAATAACTTGGCGCAACATCGGGTAAGTTGCCCGAAATCGCCTGTCGCAAGTTGCCGTCGATTTGACCGACTGCTGCCAGCACCGACAGCCCAAGTCCCAAGGACAGCACCACCGATGCCGCGCCTTCCCGCGTTCCAGAGATTGCACCCAGCGCCCATCGCAGCGCGGGTCGTCCTTTGGCCCGTGGCGCCAATCGGCGTGAAAGGGCGCGGACCCCGAGCGCGGCCAACGCCAGTAGGAACAGCGCAAAGGCGATACCACCCGCCGTCCAAAGCGTTAGCCACCAAGTGCCCGAAAACAACCCCGCCGCACTGATCAGCGCAACCAGACCCACCGCGATCCAGGCCAGATGACGCGCGCGCGGCAGCGCCCGAGCGCCGCCCAAAGCATCGCGAAACAGGGTGGCGGCGCGCACATCTTCGGCCCGTGCCAGTGGCCACATAGTAAAGATGAACGCTGTCAGCGCTCCGTAGAGCGCTGCCTCGATCAGTGGGGCGGGAAAAATTGTGAAACTGGCCGGTACCGGCAGGCGGCTTTCGAGCAATGGGGCGAGAAGCAAAGGAACCAGTGCGCCGAGCGCCAGCCCGAGCAGGATGCCAAAAACCGACAGCGCCCCGATTTGCAGAAAATAGGTCTGAAAGATCACCATACGTTCCGCGCCCAATGTGCGCAGCGTCGCGATCACAGATGTCTTTTGCGCCAGATAGGCACGCACTGCTGCCGATACGCCAACGCCGCCCACAGCCAAGCCTGACAACCCGACAAGAACGAGGAACGCGCCCAAGCGATCGACAAATTCCGAAACACCGGGTGCACCATTGCGCGCATCTGTCCAGCGCATCCCGGTGTTCTCAAATCGTGCGCGGGCGTCATTTTCGATGGTGTCCAGACTCGCGCCTGGCGGCAGATCAAGTCGGTATTTTGAGTTAAACAACGTACCCGGGGCAAGCAGTTGGGCATTGGCGAGGTCTTTGCGCAGGACAATCGTGCGTGGACCCAGCCCGAACCCGCCCGCGGCGCTGTCAGGTTCGCGGGCCAAAGTTGCCATGAGGACAAATTCTTGCGTGCCGAGGCGGAAAGTGCCCCCCGGTGCAAGGCCCAGTCGGTCAATCAGCGCGCGCTCCATCACGGCGCCGGGCAGCCCATTTGCACCTGCCATGGCGTTGGCCAGTGGCATGTCCGGTGCCAATTCAACAGTACCGATCAGCGGGTAGGCGGCATCAACTGCTTTGATCTGGGTGAGCCCGCGTTCGGGTCCATCCGCACCATCGACCACTGCCATAGAACGGAAATCCGCGATTTCCGAAACAGCGTCGGCTACGTCTTCCATCCATGCACGCTCGGCGTCGTCTGCGAACCGGTAGGTGAAATCCATCTCTGCATCACCACCCAGCAGTGCCGCCCCCTCACGTTCCAGCCCAGCCTCAATGCCCGAACGGACAGACCCAACCGCTGCGATCGCCGCAACGCCAAGTGCCAGGCAGGCCAAAAATATGCGAAAGCCCGCCAGCCCGCCCCGCAATTCACGTACGGCAAAACGAGCGGATGTGCGCAGGCTCATTCAGCGGCCTTTCGCACGGCATCGTTGGCAATGCGTCCATCGGCAAGCTGCACAACGCGATCACAGCGCGCGGCAAGCTCTTGCGCATGGGTCACCAGAACCAACGTCGCTCCGTGGCGGTCGCGCAGCGTGAACAAGAGGTCCATAATGGCTTGCCCATTGACCCCGTCGAGGTTTCCCGTCGGCTCGTCAGCGAGCAGGATATCAGGCCGTGTGACCAGTGCACGGGCCAGCGCCACGCGCTGTTGTTCGCCACCTGACATCTGGCTGGGATAGTGACCTGAACGGTGGTCAAGGCCAACGGCCTGCAATTCTGCTGCTGCGCGGTCAAAGGCGTCGCGGATACCCGCCAATTCAAGCGGCGTTGCCACATTTTCCAACGCTGTCATGGTCGGGATCAGGTGAAAGCTTTGAAAAACCACCCCCATATGCGCACGGCGAAAGCGGGCGAGCGCATCCTCGTTCATCGCCGTCAGATTTTGCCCTAATGCACGAACCGCGCCGCCGGTGGCGCGCTCCAAGCCGCCCATGACCATCAGCAGCGATGATTTGCCCGACCCCGACGGCCCTACGAGGCCAACGGTTTCCCCCTGCTGCACATCCAGAGTGATACCACGCAAAATATCCACGCGACCCGCGTTGCCATCGAGGCTCAGCGCTGCATTATTGAGGCTCAGAACAGGATCGGACATCGGGCAAACGCCTTTGTTGGTCTGACTATGGATATGGAGGCGCGTGCGATATGGGCAAGGTGTTGGCGACGATTGTCATGCTTGTGTGGGGCACGACGCTGCGATCCGACGAAATCGTTATTGCCGCCTTGGGCGACAGTCTGACCCAAGGCTACGGGTTGCCGATAGAACAGGGTTTTGTTCCGCAACTTCAGGCTTGGTTGCAAAATGCAGGAACGCCGGCGCGGTTGATCAATGCGGGCGTTTCCGGTGACACAACCGCCGGTGGTCTGTCACGCATCGCTTGGACACTGACCCCGGATGTAGATGCGCTGATTGTGACGCTTGGCGGCAACGATCTGTTGCGCGGTCTGCCACCCGAAGAGAGCCGCGCCAATCTCGAAGGGATCGTGGCCCAGGCACAAGAAGCCGACGTTAAGGTGCTGCTTATCGGGATGCGGGCGCCGGGCAATTACGGGCCGGATTACAAACAGGCTTTTGACCAGATGTATCCGGACATCGCCCAGACGTATGACACGCTTTACCTCGACAGCTTTTTTGCCGGCTGGGGCGGCACCGAAGCTGACCCGAGTTCCGCGCGTGACCTGCTGCAACCCGACGGCATTCACCCGAATGCCCAAGGTGTTGCGCGCATTGTCGAAGGTGTCGGTCCTGTGGTTCAGACGCTGATCAGCCGGGTGCAATGATCCGGTGCCTGGGCGCCTGTTTCTCGTCGATCCGATACAGGATCTGGCCACAGCACTCGGCACTGACATCGCGCCCGTGCAAAACGAACCACCGCGCCGCAATATCGCGCCCGGTCAGGAGGTCGTTGTTTACGATGGCAGCCTGCGTCGCATGCGTTGGGGTATCGTGCCCGTGGGGCGCGTAAATGCGCGTGGGCGCCCAGTTATGGAACAAATCATCAATGCGCGGTCCGAAACCGTTTTTGACAAATCCGCTTTTGCCGGGGTGGGACGCGCGGTGATCCCCGCCAATGGCTGGTACGAATGGACGGGCGAGGCGCGGCGCAAAACGCCGTGGCAGATTGCGCCCAAAGGCGGTGGGTTCCTATTCTTTGCTGCAATCACTGATATTTGGACTGCACCTGGCGGCTTGGAGGTGCCGCAGGTGGCTGCGGTGACCTGCGCGCCCAATGGTGATGTGGCCCCTATCCACCACCGGATGGGCGTGTTACTGACGCCTGACGCGGTTGAGACTTGGGTCCACGGGTCCGAAGACGAGGCGCGCGCACTGATGCATCCCTGGCCCAACGGTTTGCTGCGCATCACCGAAAAGCCAGACGTGGACTGGTCTGGGGCTTGAACGCGCTCTGCGCTAGAGCACCGTCACAACCGTTCCAAGCGGCACTCGGTCGTATAGATCCGTTACATGCTCATTGGTCAGCCTGATACAGCCGTTTGAAACCGAAGTGCCGATTGTCTTTGGCGCCGTGGTGCCGTGAATGCGAAAATAGGTGTCGCGTCCCTTGTCATCGAAAAGGTAGAGCGCCCGCGCTCCAAGTGGGTTTCCCGGACCGCCAGGCTGAATGTAATCGTTGTCGACAAATTTGGCGTAAGTGCGGGGTTCCCGTTCGATCATATCGTTGGTGGGGCGCCAAGTCGGCCATTCCTTCTTGACCTTGATCGTTGCATTTCCTGTGAACTCCAGCCCGGCACGGCCCACCCCAACGCCATATCGGATCGCTTTGCGCGGCTCAGTGACCCAATAGAGATAATAGGAGCGTGGAAGCACGAGGATTTGGCCAGGGGCAAAGTCTTTCTTGATCCGAACCTCTTGCGGGGTCGGGTCGAAAATTGCGGCACTGATGTCAGCTTGGACCAGCGTCGGGGTGACGAACGCAGCAGCGGAAAGCGACAGAAATTGGCGGCGGTGCATGAAGGGTGCTCCGAGGGGTTGAATACGCGCCCAAGCATGGCCGTATGAGGCGCTGGGTCAAGTGCTTCGATGCTTTGTATAGTGAGGGTGTGCTGCGCACAGCGCTTTGGAAAGGTTTTTTTAACCGTGTTTGCCATAGCGTTGCATGATGGCAAAGTATCTCCGTCCCCGTCTTCCCGGCGCTTCCATTTTCTTCACCGTGCGCCTGTCTCACGGCACAGGGCCGCTCCTTGTTGATCACATCGACCTGTTGCGCGATGCGGTGCGAAAGACACTGGCGGAGCGTCCGTTTACAATTGATGCCTGGGTCGTATTGCCGGATCACATCCATGCAGTGTGGACTTTGCCCGAGGCCGATTGCGATTTCTCAACCCGGTGGAGCGTGATCAAGGCCCGGTTTTCTCGGCGTATTCCGATGGGACACCGCCGGTCCAGTCATGAGGCGCGACGCGAGCGTGGGCTCTGGCAGCGCCGGTTCTGGGAACACCACCTGCGCGACAGAAACGCCAAGACACAGGCGGTGGCCCGTTGTCTGGCAGACCCGGTGAACCACGGCTTGGTTACAACGGCCGAGGACTGGCCTTACTCTTCGATCCACAGAGACCGTCGGTTGGCTATGTCAGCGGCGTAGGGTGCGCATTTATTGCGCACCTTTGGCGTGCGGTGCGCAGTGAATGCGCACCCTACACTACCTGACAAATTTCTTGTGTTTCAGACGCTTGGGTTCAAGCGCATCTGGTCCGAGGCGACGCTTTTTGTCTTCTTCGTAGTCTTCGAAGTTGCCTTCGAACCACTCGACATGCGCATCCCCCTCAAACGCGAGGATGTGTGTGCAAATGCGATCCAGAAAAAATCGGTCGTGGCTGATAACCACAGCGCAGCCGGCAAAATCTACCAGGGCATCTTCCAATGCGCGCAACGTCTCCACATCCAGATCGTTGGTTGGTTCGTCTAGTAGCAGAACGTTTCCGCCTTCTTTCAAAAGCCGCGCCATGTGCACGCGGTTGCGCTCTCCGCCCGATAGCAGAGACACCTTTTTCTGCTGATCTCCGCCTTTGAAGTTGAATGACGAACAATAGGCCCGGCTGTTCACCTGCGCATCACCCAGTTCAATGATCTCGGCGCCGCCACTGATCGCCTCCCACACGGTCTCGCCATCGGCCAGATCATCGCGCGACTGGTCTACATAGCTCAACTCAACTGTATCGCCCAATTCGATGTTGCCACCGTCGGGTTGTTCTTGTCCGGTGAGCATTTTGAAGAGCGTCGATTTACCCGCGCCATTTGGCCCGATCACACCGACGATGCCGCCCGGTGGCAGTGCAAAGTCCAGCCCTTCGACCAAAAGCTTGTCACCCATAGCCTTTTGCAGGCCCGAAACCTCGATTACTTTGGACCCCAAGCGTGGACCATTGGGGATCACGATCTGCGCGCGGGTCAGTTTCTCGCGCTCTGACTGTTCAGCCAGTTCGTTATAGGCGTTGATCCGCGCCTTTGACTTGGCCTGCCGCGCTTGTGCACCTTGCCGCATCCACTCGAGCTCGCGCTCCAGCGTCTTTTGCCGGCTCTTGTCCTCGCGCGCCTCTTGCTCCAGCCGCTTTGCCTTTTGTTCAAGCCAGGCAGAATAATTGCCCTCGTAGGGCACCCCGCGGCCGCGGTCCAATTCGAGGATCCAGCCCGTGATATCATCTAGGAAATAGCGGTCATGCGTCACGATCAGGATCGTGCCTTTGTAGTCGATCAGGTGTTGTTGCAGCCAGGCGATGGTTTCGGCATCAAGGTGGTTGGTCGGCTCGTCCAAAAGCAACATGTCCGGTGCTTCGAGCAGCAGCTTGCACAGCGCGACGCGCCGTGCCTCACCGCCTGACAGTGTGCTGACATCCGCATCATCGGGTGGACAGCGCAGCGCCTCCATCGACACATCGATTTGACTGTCCAGATCCCACAGGTTTTCCGCGTCGATCTTGTCCTGCAACTGCGCCATCTCATCCGCTGTTTCATCGGAATAGTTCATCGCCAGATCATTGTAGCGGTCGAGGATCGCTTTCTTGTCCGCTACGGCGAGCATCACGTTCTCGCGCACAGTGAGCGTTGGGTCGAGCTTGGGCTCTTGCGGAAGGTATCCCACCTTGGCGCCTTCCGCAGCCCATGCCTCACCGCTGAACTCGGTGTCGAGCCCCGCCATGATTTTCATCAACGTCGATTTACCCGCACCGTTCACGCCAACGACACCGATTTTCACACCGGGTAAAAAGTTCAGGTGGATATTCTCAAAGCACTTTTTGCCACCGGGGTAGGTCTTGGATACGCCCGACATGTGATAGACGTATTGATAGGCCGCCATGATGTGCTTCCTCCTGAGCCGCGATGTGCGGGATGTAGCTGCGCCACGGCGCAAGAGCAATGGGCGGAATGTGACCGCCTCCGCATACACTCATTCCTTGCATCTTGCGGCGCTTCTCATAGGCTTGGGTCGATGTTTATTGTGATTACCCCGTTATGATCCTGCGCGCGCCCATAATGTTGTTGGCGGCTTTTGTGTTGGCTGCATGCGAGTTGGGGATGTTTCTGCCAGCAACCCCTAACCTCTTTCGGACTGGCCTAAACTACTCCGAAGAAGACGTGCACCCGAGCTTGCGTTCCACGGATACACGTATCTTTTTCGTGACTGACCGTGCCGTAGACGACGACGGCTACGGTGCGCTTCGGTCAGACTCAATGGCATTTGGGCATGCGAGCGTGCAGTTTGGGACTGATCTTGATTGGTCCACTTTGCTTGCACGCACCCGCGCCGATTCCAACAATCGCGTGGCGCGTCTTTCTGTGGCGGACGTGTCCGAAGTGGTGCGGTTTCCATCCACCCCGTTGCCCTATGCCCGCGAAAACGGGCAACTGCAGCATTTGCCAGACGTCTGGGACGCGTATGCCGCGCAGACCGCGCGGTTCCAGCAGGATGTGAGCGCCTATATCCAGCAGACCGGCAACGACCGCCTCTTGATCTATGTGCACGGCTTTAACAACAACTTTAACGATGGGGTCACCACGCTGGCCAATCTTTGGCATTACAGCGGGCGTCAGAGTGTGCCCATCGCTTTCACTTGGCCTGCAGGCGCTGGGGGCGGGCCGCTGGGCTACTTTCGCGACCGCGATTCAGGCAGCTTTGCGGTTCATCACACCAAAGAGTTCCTGCGCATGTTGGCCGCAACCCCTGAGGTTGCGCAGATCGACATCGTCGCCCATTCGCGCGGCAATGCAGTGGTTGCAAACGCGTTGCGAGAGTTGATCATCGAAGCGAGGGCGCGCGGCACGCATCCAAAGTTGGCGCTCAAAACCGGGACGCTGATCATGGCCGCGCCTGATCTGGACGTTGAAATCGTGCGTCAGCGGCTCGCAGCCGAGCGGTTTTCGGAGGCGTTCGAGCAAATCAATCTCTACATTAACCCGGGCGACCGCGCGCTGCGGTTTTCGGGGTTCTTGACCCAATCCACCCGCCTCGGCGCGCTGAGGAACGAGGATTTTCTACCGGGTGAACTAGAGCTCCTGCGCAAAGAGGCGCTGGTGCATTTCATCCGGGTTGAAAATGTACGAGGCGGGTTTGGTCACGGCTATTTCCGTGACAATCCGGCGGTGCTGTCTGACGTCGTCCTTGCCCTTCGCACCCGCGCCTTTCCGGGCGGTACGCTGCGCCCACTTGAACAGGAAGAGGGTGACGGTGTTTGGCTTTTGCACCCAAATTATCCGCTGGATCGGCTGCCCGACATCTCCTTGCAAGAAAGAAACGATCAGCGATAGCAAGGGTCCGCCGTTGACACGCGCTGGTCGTTCGGGTCGAACTGCGCCTGCTCGCAACGCTGCAAAAGGAGGGCCAAGCGCATGCGGTCCGGCTTTAAATTGGCGCGCCCCGGGCAAACAATCGGTCTGCTTGGCGGATCGTTCGACCCCGCGCATGACGGCCATGCACATATCACACGCGAGGCGATGAAGCGTTTTGGCCTGCGACACGTGTGGTGGCTGGTAAGTCCCGGAAACCCGTTGAAGCAGCAGGGACCAATGCCGTTGGCACAAAGATTGGCTCGCGCACGCGCGGTGATGCAGCATCCACGAGTGCAAGTGACCGATATCGAAGCGCGGCTTGGCACAAGGTATACTGCGCAGACGCTCGTGGCGCTCAAAGCGCGCTATCCCGGCGTGCGTTTTGTCTGGCTGATGGGGGCTGATAATCTCGCACAGTTGCATCAGTGGCAAAACTGGACATGGATTATGCGAAACGTGCCCATCGGTGTGATTGCACGTCCCGGCGATCGGATTTCAGCGCGCATGAGCCCTGCAGCGCGGCTTTACAAGCACTACCGCGTGTCCGGCCATAGCAGCCAGTTGCTGTCGCGGACCGCCTCACCGGCCTGGTGTTTTGTGAACGTGCCGATGTCGCCGGTGTCATCCACTGCAATCCGCGCCGCTGGGGCATGGCTGCACCCTGTGGAAAAGTGATCGTTACCGGGGATTTCCCCGGTTGTCGGTGGATCATCGCTGCGCTTTACTGCGGCTATGGATAGGGGGGTTTCACGACGCACCGTGCTCGCGTTTTTGGGTGCGGGTCTGGGGCAGGCGGCTTTTGCGGCGCCGCCCACCCGGTCCCTGCGTCCGGTTGCGCGCGGTGCAAGCCATGCAAAACGCGCTGTTGCCGGGTCTGATGCCATCATTGCCAATGCAGGGCTCAGTGGGCGGGTCACGTTCGCTGTCGCCGACGCGCGCACCGGTACCATGTTGGAGGGAACGCGTGCTGCAACCGGCACGCCACCCGCCAGCGTCGCCAAAGCCATTACCGCCCTCTATGCGCTTTCGGAATTGGGTCCGTCGCACAGTTTTATCACGCGCATTGTTGCAACCGGGCCTATTTCAGGCGGCGTGCTGCAGGGTGATCTGGTTTTGGTTGGTGGAGCAGATCCAACCTTGGATACCAACGGGCTGGCCGCGCTTGTCAAAGGGTTGAAGGACAAAGGCATCCGCGAGGTGCGCGGCAATTTTAGGGTCGCCGAAGGATTTCTGCCGTATACGCGCAGCATCGACGCAGGGCAGCCCGATCACTTGGGCTACAGCCCAGCGGTATCAGGGATAGCACTTAATTTTAATCGCGTGCATTTCGAATGGAAGAGGTCGGGCAACAGCTACGGCCTGACTATGCAGGCGCGCACAGACAAATACCGTCCCGCGGTTTATGTCACCAAAATGCAGCTCGCGAACCGCGATCTGCCGGTTTACACATACTCTGACGGTGGCGACAGCGACAATTGGACCGTGTCCCGTCGCGCGCTGGGCAAAGGTGGGTCGCGCTGGTTGCCCGTGCGCAAGCCCGCGCTTTACGCCGGCGATGTGTTCCAAACGCTTGCCCGGGCCAGCGGGATCGTTCTCAAAAACCCCCAAGTGGTCAGTCGCATTCCGCAAGGCACCACATTGGCCGCGGTACAAAGCGCCGAACTGCGCGTGCTTTTGCGCGACATGTTGAGGTACTCTACCAACATTACCGCCGAAATGATTGGCATGGCCGCAACGCGCGCGCGCACTGGCAAGGTGTCCAGCCTCAAAGGATCAGCAAGCGAGATGAGCCGCTGGGCCGCCTCAGCGCTGGGTGCCAAGGGGACAAAATTGGTCGATCACTCTGGTTTGGGCGACGCCAGCAAGATGACGGCCAGTGGTATGGTCGCAGCTTTGGTAAATGTACATCAGAGCAGCGGGCTGCGCCCGATCTTGAAACCCTTTGCCATGCGCGATGCCCAGCGCCGGGTGATCAAAGATCATCCAATCCAGGTCGATGCAAAAACCGGCACCCTGAATTACGTGTCCGGTCTTGCAGGTTACATGACCGCGCGTGATGGCACCGATCTGGCCTTTGCCATCTTCTGTGCCGACGAGACAACGCGCGGCCGGATCTCAAAGGCAAACCGCGAAGCGCCGCAAGGCGCACGCGGTTGGAACCGCCGCGCCAAAGCCTTGCAGCAAAAGTTGATCGAACGGTGGGACGCGCTCTACGGTTCTTGAGTGTCACGCCGCATGCTGCACCGGGTCTACGCCAATCAGATCGGCTGTGGCTTGAGCAGTCGCCGCAGAGAGCGTCCAACCCAGATGTCCGTGGCCGGTGTTGTAATACACTCCGGGCCGCGATCCGGGCCCAACCTTGGGCATCATTGATGGCAACATGGGCCGCAGACCGGCCCAGGGGATGCAATGTTCGGTTGAGACGTCGGGAAAATAGGTCTCGCACCACTGACGCAGCGGGCGAATGCGGTCATCCCGGATGTCGAGATTGTAGCCATTGAATTCTGCGGTTCCCGCAATGCGGAACCGCCCCTTGCCCAGCCGAGAAGTCACGATTTTGGCAGCGTCATCCAACAGGCTGACCCAGGGTGCGGCCGCCTGACTGGCAGCGTCGTCGAGATTGACAGTGATCGAATAGCCTTTGACCGGATATATGTTCACCCCATCGCCAAGCTGTGCGGCAATTGCACGGCTACCCACTCCAGCGCACACCACCAGCCCGTCGAATTGTTCGCTTTGGGTGCCTTCGGCGCCGGTCCACGCAATGGTCAGGCCACGGCCCTCGTGGCGAATGTTTGTCACATCACAGTTGTAATGGAATGTCGTGCCACGCACAGCACACGCATCGCTGAGCGCACGCGCATAACGGTGAATGTCGCCGGTGAAATCGCTTTGTGTATAAAACCCGCCAATGGTGCTGGACCTGAGCGTTGGTTCGATCTGTTTCACCTCTTGAGCTGACACCTCGCGCCGCTCTAGCCCCGCTTGCGCGAGCAGATCATTGACGCGCCGGGCGTGATCAAATTCCGCCTGTTCTTTGTAGACATGCAGAATGCCGCGCTGTTCACAGTCAAAATCAACCCCCACCTCGCGGGCAAAACCCAACAAATGCGCGCGTGCCGCGATGGCCATGCGCGCAGTTTGGATCGTATTTTGCTCGTAGTGGGGGATGTTGCCCATAAATTCGGCCATCCAGCTGATCTTGTGCCAGGACGGCATCGGATTGACGAGCAGTGGCGCATCCGGTCTTAGGATCCACTTCAAACCTTTGAAGACAGTCCCCCACCGCGTCCAGACCTCAGCGTTTGAGGCAGACAACTGGCCGCCATTGGCGAAAGATGTCTCCATCGCCGCATAGCGGTTGCGGTCAAACACGCTGACCCGGATGCCGCGCCGGGCAAGGGCATAGGCGGTGGTGATCCCAGTGATCCCAGCACCAATTACTGCAATATGTTGTCTCATGGGGACGCTCCCGATCACGCAAACACACTGGATGCCGGCCGGGCAGCGCCCGCGCATCCCCATCTGTCGCGTGACCTGAGAGTTTCACGCGTCGAAACGCGCTTTCTCCTTCGGTGGGTTCGCTGCGTGTGGCGAACCGCTCTCCAGATTGTCGTGTCGCCCGCAACTTAGGGCGCGATCGGTACGGTTGGTTGGCCTGAGAGTTTCCGGGGCGTTGCTCCTTCGGCGGCGGTGTAAACGCACTCTCCCACACCGATCTCACGATACATGTTTCCGATAGGAAACGTGGCGCGCAAAAGCAAGTAAATTCGGCTGTGATCGGATGAGTAACGCGCGCTGCTAAGTCAGCGCGCGTTTTTGCTGTGTGTCGGACAAATCGGGAAACGGCGGATCGGTGTTGATCGGCGCGCGCGGTGTTTGCAGACCAAACGAAATCGGGCGCGCATTGCGGGCGGTGCGGTCTGCATTGAGGATGTCGATCAGGTCGGCGATGACATCGCGTGCCTCTTGCGGGGCAGATTGCAAATCTGCCGGCAGGTGAATGGTGAGGTCGAAACCGCCCGGCGTGATGGTCGACGCACACCCATTCAACGTCCAAAGCTGATCTGCCATCGCAGCCATGCGCAACACTGCAAGAGTGGTGCAATGCGCAATATGCGTCTGCCCGGCCTTTGATGCTGTCAGTTCAGGCAAGTTGGCGAGCAAAAGGCGCGTGGATTGCGAGCTTGGTGTGCCCGGGGCAGCACCGGCAACCTGCCGCATGGTGGCGTGGCTTGTTCGCATACACAGCGTGTCACCCAGGGTCGTGATCGGACGGAACCCCAGCGCCGCATCGAAGTTCTGCTGCGCCAGACACCGGTCTATTTCGGGCGCCAGCGCCTCGACACCGAAGGGCAAGTAATGTTGCTGCGCTTTGCCGTAGGCAGGGTCGCCGCCACCGGTCACCAGCATGTCCAAGTCGTTGCGCGCAGCAGATTGATGCCAGGCGGCAAAGACCCGTGTTCGCCCCTCAGGGTCACAGATCCAAACATCATCGAGGACCAGATCGTGTCCGATCACCCCTACGAGGCGTTGATCGGGCGACATGGCAAACCGTGCCGCGTCCGGATGGTCCGGTGAAAACTCCGCTGGCATCGCGCCAAATGCGGCAAGGTGATCGTGGTGTGTCTTGGGGTGTACCAGGGCATCCGCGGCTATGGGCATCAGGGTTGCATCGTTTGTTAGATGCTCAATCGCATTTCCCACAATCGTGTCCAAACGCTTATGACGCTTGGTATTCTTCGACCCGGCGTCTCGAAAAACGGAACCGGAATGCGTGAAAGTGACCGGAGTATACTGCGGGAAGGCACGCGGCGTTTTCAAACCAACCACGCCCCCGGAGATGTCGGTGATATCGTGATGGATCATGACGCCACCATGTATGAACGGATCGCCTTTGACGAAGCGATTAGGTCAAAGATCTGCGGTGGGCGAGAACGGTGAGCTGCGTCCTCTTGCCCCCTGCCAATCACAGTGTGATCGGGTTGTGACCCTGCCGGGCCAACCGCTGCACGACCAATAAAATGGTCGCCCCAAACAAAGACGGTCTGTCGAAAGCGTGCCGTCCCGAATTCGATTATGTATGTCATGGATCGGTCCCCCTCGCGGCCGTTTCCAAGACTGTAACCGGGCTAGGTGACGCTTGGTCAATCAGCGGAGAATTGCTTTCACGTTCTTTTCACGTGCGAGCGTTTAAAGGGCCAAATCCAAAGGGCTTTTAAGGATTTTCCGTGAAATTTGTCGCCCTTTGGCGTCAAACCGTGAGGTGCCGCGCACGGGACCCACGCTCGATTGCGGCGGCGTGTAACCGGTCAATATCAAGCTCGTAGCGAATCTCTTCGAGCAGCCGCAATTGCGGTTCGCGGATCGAACCATCGGCGGCAGCGACATCGCAGGCCAAGGCATATGCCGTTTCAAAAAGCCGCGCGGGCAACGCTTCGCGCACTAGGCCAAAAAGTGCGTCGAGGCCGTCTTCCTGGTCAAACAGGTCAAACACTGTCTGGCTGACCACAGACAGCCGATCCGCATCATAGTCGCCAAATATCGGCAGCATGTTGACCGCTGAGTTGATGGTGACAAGCTCGACCGTTTGGATGTCTTCATCCGACGCGGATACCGCGATCATGACGGCCACCAGCGCGTCCTGGGGGGTTAGCGTGAGATTTTTCAACTCGGTCATGCGGTCCTCGACGATCTGCCTTTCAGCAATATTGACCCGCGACGACCCCCGCAATAGGTAAGCGCCGGCGCGGCGGGATGATCCCGCGCGGCGCTTTTTCGAGGATCATGAGATGAGCAGTCTTCGCAACGCCGCATTGACTAGCAAGGCCTGGCCGTTTGAAGAGGCGCGCAAGCTGGTCAAACGCTATGAAAAAGCGGAACCGGAAAAGGGCTATGTCCTGTTTGAGACCGGCTATGGGCCGTCAGGCTTGCCGCATATCGGCACATTCGGCGAAGTGGCGCGCACCACCATGGTGCGCCGCGCGTTCGAGCTTATCTCGGACATCCCAACGAAACTGGTCTGTTTTTCCGACGATCTCGACGGGCTACGCAAAGTTCCGAGCAACGTGCCAAACCCCGAGCGGCTGGAACAACACCTCCAGCGGCCTTTGACGGATGTGCCTGACCCTTTTGGCACGCACGAAAGCTTTGGCCACCACAACAATGCAATGTTGCGACGGTTTCTAGATACGTTTGGCTTTGAGTACGAATTTATCTCGGCCCGCGAGTTCTATGTCTCTGGTCAATTTGACGATGTCCTGCTGCGCTGTGCCGAGAAATACGATGATCTGATGAAGATCATGCTGAAATCGCTGCGCGAGGAACGACGCGAGACGTATTCGATTTTCCTACCGCTGCATCCCGAAAGCCGGCGCGTGATGTATGTCCCGATGAAGCACGTGGATGCTGCGAATGGGACGGTCACGTTTGACGATGAAACCGGCAAGGAATGGACCGTCCCTGTCACCGGCGGCAACGTAAAGCTGCAGTGGAAGCCAGACTTTGGCGCGCGCTGGGCTGCCCTGGGCGTCGATTTCGAAATGTACGGCAAAGAGCATGCCACCAACGAAAAGATCTACGATGCAATCTGCCGCACTTTGGGTGCGAAGCCGCCGGAGCATTTTTCCTATGAATTGTTCCTCGACGATCAGGGCCAGAAGATCTCAAAGTCCTCGGGCAATGGTGTCAGCATCGACGAGTGGCTCACCTACGCGTCAACCGAGAGCCTGAGCTATTTCATGTTTCAAAAGCCAAAGACGGCCAAGCGTCTGTTTTTTGACGTGATCCCAAAGGCGGTGGATGAATACCACCAGCAACTGCGCGCCTATGCCGGTCAGGATGACAAAGGTCGTGCTGCAAACCCGGTGTGGCACATTCACGCGGGCGACGTGCCTGAAAGCGATATGGTTGTGCCCTTTGCGATGCTGCTGAACCTCGCGTCGGTCAGTCAGGCCGACGACAAAACGACGCTGTGGGCATTTATCCAACGCTACGCTCCGGGCACGGGGCCTGACACGCATCCGGGCATGGATAAAGCGGTGGGCCACGCGGTGGCGTATTACAATGACTTTGTGAAGCCGAACAAAACCTACCGTCTGCCCAGTGACGCAGAAAAAGAGGCAATTCTTGCCTTGCGAGAGGCACTTTTGAGCTATGATGGCGCGATAAATGACGAGGATTTGCAGTCGGTTGTTTATGCGGTTGGGCGCGACCGGTTTGATCCGCTGCGCGGCTGGTTTGCTGCGCTCTATGAGGTGCTGTTAGGGGCCAGTCAGGGGCCGCGTTTTGGCGGCTTCATTGCGCTTTATGGCATCGATGAAACAATTGCGCTGATAGATACGGCGCTGGCGGGCGAACTGGTCTGACCGTGCGGTGCGCAATCAATGCGCACCCTACGCATCCTCCTGAAATTTGTCTGCATCGCAGCCCGCCCTATGCTCTTATTGAGGACAGGAGGACGCAGCATGCGCGCATTGGTTATTGGATTTATTCTGGCGTTGGGGATCGCCGTCGCCGCTACGGCACAGGACACCGACATTGAGGGTGTTATCTCGGACCAACTTTCGGCTTTTGAGCAAGACGATTTTGATCAAGCCTTTACTTACGCCGCGCCAAATATCCGGCAGATTTTCCGCACGCCGGAAAATTTTGGCACCATGGTACGCCGCGGCTATCCAATGGTGTGGCGTCCGGGCGCGGTTACGTTTCTCGAGCTGAAGCGGCAGGGCGTCGGCTTTGTGCAGACGGTCCAGATCGAGGACGGGGACGGCGTGCTGCACTATCTGGCTTATGCCATGATGGAAACGGGTGACGGTTGGAAAATTGCTGGTGTGTCGATCATTACCGCACCGGGCGTGTCTGCCTGATCAGTAGGTCGGATGGAACTTATCGGCGGGCGACAGCGTAAATATCTCGCAGCCGTCTTCAGTGACACCGACCGAGTGTTCAAACTGCGCAGACAGCGATTTGTCTCGGGTTACGGCGGTCCAATCGTCGGCAAGGGTTTTTGTTTCGGGTCGTCCC
Organism: Pseudomonadota bacterium; assembly: GCA_039026855.1. Lineage (GTDB taxonomy): Bacteria > Pseudomonadota > Alphaproteobacteria > Rhodobacterales > Rhodobacteraceae > Tateyamaria. The sequence goes on from JBCCLL010000005.1 coordinate 117,854, forward strand.
AAATTCACCATGGGTTCAATGGTAAAAAACATGCCCGGTTCAAGTACGGCCCCAGTCCCGGGGCGCCCGTAGTGCAGTACATTGGGTGGCGCGTGGAATACTTGTCCCAGACCGTGCCCGCAGAAATCGCGCACCACTGACATCTTGTGGCCTTCCACGTAGCGCTGGATCGTATGCCCGATATCGCCAAAGGTATTGCCGGGCTTCACCGCATCGATCCCGCGCATCAGCGCGTCATGGGTGACTTGGATCAGTCGCTCTGCTTTGCGCGGCAGCTTGCCCGCGACATACATCCGCGAGGTATCTCCGAACCAGCCGTCAACGATGACCGTCACGTCGATATTGAGAATGTCACCGTCCTTGAGAACCTTTTCGCCGGGGATGCCGTGGCACACCACATGGTTCACGCTGATACAGCTGGCGTGTTTGTAGCCTTTGTAGCCTATGGTCGCTGACTTTGCCCCGGCGTCATTCACCATCTGATTGATCACATCGTCAATCTTGCCGGTGGTTTGGCCGACAAAGACGTGTTCGGACATGGCATCCAATATGCCAGCCGCGATCGCCCCTGCCGCATGCATGCCGGCAAAGTCACCATCTTCGTAAATGCGAATGCCGTCCTTTGTCAGACGGCCCCGGCTCTCTTGCTTCAAATCGCGCTCCGTTGGTGGTGTGTGACTGGACATATATTGCACCGCGGCGGTGAGGGCCACCATTTGTCAAATCACCACAGCGAGAGCTGAGGCAATTTCAACGCCGCGCGGAGAAATATCGGTGCCAATAGCCAGCATCTCGACCCCTGCACTTTGCGCAATCTCAAAGGCGGCTGCATATCCTGGGTCTATATCCGAAGCGATACTGATCCGGTTACAATCGGTGCGCTGCACGAGATACAGCATCACAGCACGCGATCCCTGTTGGGCGACCGCCGCCAATTCGTGCAAATGCTTGGTTCCGCGCGCGGTGACGCTGTCGGGAAACTCAGCCAAGCCGGGTCGCCGGGACAGCGTGACCGATTTCACTTCGACATATGCATCAGGCAGCCCGTCGCCGTGCAGTAGAAAATCGATCCTGCTATTTTCGCCATACCGCTGCTCTGGTCGAACCGTGTCATAGGCGTCAAAGCCAGGAACCTGCCGGGCCACAAATGCCTCGCGCAGCGCTCGGTTGGGCACAGATGTATCAACGCCGGTAAAATGCCCGTTTGCATGTTCGACCAGTCGCCAGCCATATTTCAGCTTTTTCCTCGGGTCGTCATTCGGCTCGAGCCAGATGCGTGTGCCAGGTTCTGCCAATCCCATCATCGATCCCGGATTGGCGCAATGCGCGACGGCGTGGCACCCGTCTTCCAACCTGCAATCAGCCAGAAATCTCTTGTAACGGCGGATCAGCGTGGCAGGGACAAGTTCGGTTTGAAAGCGCATTGGCGCAGGCCTATACCTGCGCAGCAATACCGACAAGCTGGAGCGCGCATATGCCTAACCCCACCGCAGCGATGCTGGTCATCGGCGATGAAATCCTCTCTGGGCGGACGCGCGATGCAAATATGCATTACCTTGCCGGTCAGCTCACCGAAGTGGGCATCGACCTCAAAGAGGTGCGGGTGGTCAGTGATGAGGACAAAGCAATCATTCTGGCCGTGCAAGTGATGGCGGAATTGTATGATCACGTGTTCACGTCGGGCGGCATCGGGCCGACACATGATGACATCACCGCAGATTGCGTGGCGTGGGCGTTTGGCACCGGCATCGACATTCGCGAGGATGCGCGCGCGATCCTTGAGGCTCACTACGAAAAAACCGGCGTCGCGTTGAATGATGCGCGCTTGCGCATGGCGCGCATTCCTGACGGGGCCAAACTGATCGACAACCCGATCAGCGCGGCACCCGGGTTTACTATTCAGAATGTGCACGTGATGGCCGGTGTGCCGTCGGTTTTTGAGGCGATGGTGGCGTCCGTGCTGCCGACGCTGACCGGTGGGCAACCGCTTTTGTCACGCTCAGTAACGATCTATCGGGGCGAGGGCGACATTGCCGGTCCACTGGGCGAACTGGCGCGTGCGCTGCCAGAGTTGTCCTTTGGGTCTTACCCGTTTCAACGCGACGGCCGTTATGGCGCAAATGTCGTGGTCCGTGGGACAGACAGGTCCGCACTCGATGCTGCGGTGACACAGCTTGAACACCTGTTCGACGGATGATCGCGCCCGCCGATCTCTACGCTGCGATTGATGGCACTTGGCCTGCGGCTGAATACCGCTCTCTTGGCCCGTGGACGTTGCGCAACGGTGCGGGCGGTGGCAAGCGGGTGTCGGCGGCCATGGCGCACGGTCCGGTAAGCGATGCAGACATCAAACGGGCTGCTGATGCGATGACAGCCATGGACCAGGAGCGCCTGTTTATGCTGATCGAAGGGCAGCGGGCGCTTGATGAAAGGCTTGCCTCACTTGGCTACAGTATCATCGATCCGGTTCAGCTTTTTGTGTCTCCGGTCGCTGCGCTGACCGATATTCCAATCCCACCGGTTACGGCCTTTGCCATCTGGGAACCATTGGCGATCATGGAAGAGATATGGGCTGCCGGTGGTATTGGCCCGGCGCGTCTTGCTGTCATGGCACGCGCAGTAACCAAGACAGCGATTTTTGCGCGGGCCAAGGACAAACCCGCAGGCGTCGGTTTTGCCGCAATTCACATGGGGATCTGTGTTGTCCACGCGGTTGAGGTGCTCAACCACCAGCGCCGGCAAGGCGTCGCGACCTGGATCATGCGCCGCGCCGCTTTTTGGGCAGCAGAGCAGGGCGCACACACGCTGGCGGTGCTGTGCGTCAAAGACAATGAACCCGCCAATACGCTCTATCAACGGTTGGGTTTCACGCCCGTCTGTGAGTATCATTACCGTATCAAGGATTAAGCGACCCCGAGGCCCCATGACCGATCAGCCCACCGCTCTCGACCTGCCCATGGTGGATCCTCTGCCTGACGCCACGCAGCGCTATTTCGACATCTGTGTTGAAAAGCTGGGGTTTGTGCCGAATGTGCTCAGCGCGCACGCTTTTGACATCGACAAACTCAACGCGTTTAGTGCGCTCTACAATGATCTGATGCTCGCCCCGAGCGGGCTGAGCAAATTGGAACGTGAGATGATCGCAGTGGTGGTAAGTGCGACAAACCGCTGTCACTACTGCCTTGTCGCGCACGGCGCTGCTGTGCGGCAGTTGTCCGGCGATCCAAAGCTGGGCGAGATGCTGGTGACCAATTGGCGCGTCGCGCCGGTGGATGCCCGGCTGCGCGCGATGCTTGGCTTTGCGGAAAAAATCACTCTGGCGTCGGCCACGGTCGAAGAAACAGATCGTGAAGCGCTGCGCCAGCACGGGCTGACGGATCGCGACATATGGGACCTCGCCAATGTGGCTGGCTTTTTCAATATGTCGAACCGCGTGGCTTCGGCCACCGCGATGGCACCAAATGATGAATATTACCATCAGTCACGCTAGCGCTCTGATATTGGTGTGCGCCGCGCTAACTTCGTCTGCGGCGTTTGCCGTGGATCTGGAACTGCCGACCGCAGCGCGCAAAACCGCAGAACGCGACAGCGCGCTTGCCCGCGTCGCAGTTCCGCAGGGTCCATTTGCTAATGGTTCGGTTCCCACGGTTGAGATCGATGGACCTGTCGCGCGACGGGCATATCGATTGCCCAGTCAAGCACTCACCCCGTTGCAGATCATAGCGCCGATGCGCGAACAACTTGTTGCCGCAGACTATGACATCCTGCTCGACTGCAACCAGCAAAGCTGCGGCGGATTTGATTTCCGATTTGCGATTGAGGTGCTGCCCGCACCCAACATGTACGTGAATATCCGCGACTATCATTTTATCAGCGCCCGGTCGGGTGATGGCGACGCTGTCACAATCCTGGCAAGTGCTGCGCAAACTGCATCATATCTGCAGACGATCACGGTCGGCGCAGTGCGCGCGAACCTGGTCGCAGCGCCGGTGAATGATGCAGCACTGACAGATCCGCTGGTGCCAGTTCCGGAATTGTCCGATCTTTCGCGGACACTGCTTGAAACTGGATCGGTTGCCCTGGACAGCCTCGAATTCGCCGTGGGAACCACAACTCTGTCTGACAAAAGCTATCCAGAAATGCGTGATCTGGCCGAATTACTGGCCGCGCGGCCAACGCTGGTAGTGGCGCTTGTCGGTCACACCGACACTGTTGGGGCGCTCGATACCAATATCGCCGTCTCGCGGGCACGGGCAACGGCTGTGCGCGATCGTCTGGTCGCAGAGTATGACGTCAATCCAGAAAAGGTGCAGGCCGCGGGCATGGGCTATCTGTCACCGCGGGCCAGCAATCTGACGCCAGCCGGGCGCGAGGCCAACCGCCGGGTCGAGGTGATCATCGTTGGCGAAGAGTGACGCACGCACCCGTCAGTGTGGCAGAGTGTCGGGCGCGCGATAACCATCCCAGCGGCTGCGCGACATCGGTCTTTTGACGCAAAGCTTTTGCAGTTCCGCGTCGGCCTCCAACTCTTTGCCGCAGGGCCATTTGAGGTATTCGGCAAGCCGGATCTTTGCGCAGGTGCCTTCGCGCTGCACATAGAACTGAATGCGACTGGCGCCGATATCGCGTTCATCCAAGTCGAAATATCGGTTGCATACGGTTACGGTAAAGCGGTCGCGGTATATACCTGGGGCGTCGACAACGCGGGTTTTTATTCGCGCAAGCCGACACTTCGCCAGTATGCCACGGTAGATACGCACCGCGTGCAGCAACTCGTCGCGTGAGCGTAACACAATGACATTGTCGTCAAAATAGACCGCGGCCGGGTACGAATAGAAGTCGGCAATTTTTGTCAGGTTGGACACGGTCAAGTGATGGACCATGTTTTGAGCGGCTTGTTCAATGATGGTGTGCATAGGAAATCACCCCTGATCGGGGTCCCTCGTGACTGAACTGAATGTTAATTTCGGGTGGCGCCAAAGGGGGCGTATCACGCCTGTTGGGTACGAGGCGTGCCGTGAGTCTCCTGGTCGAAATTCGACGGTCAGTTGGTCAGAATCGACCTTCTCGCTTCGTCACCCAACGTCACTTCACGCAAAAATCACATCCCAAAGCGTTTTGGATTTTGAAAACACGCAGTTTTGACAAAAAAAGCCCCGGCGCGCGGAGGCACCGGGGCAGTCACCCGAGGGATGGGAGGACTTACCAGTCGGAGGGGCCTTTTTCTGCAAAGGCATGGACCAGAAAATCGATAAAGGCGCGGACCTTGGGCTGAGTGAAACGCCCGGGCGGGTACACTGCGTAAATGCCCTGCGTCTCGACCGGCAAGTCGGGGATGGCATCTATCACGAGGCCCTTGTCCATTGCTTCGGCGTAAAGAAAGCTTGGTAGATACGCGATGCCCAAGCCCGAAATCGCGGCGTTCAGCAGCGATTGACCGTCATTGACACTAAGCCAGCCAGCGGTACGCACCTGACGCTTTTCGCCCGAGGGCGCGGTCAGCTTCCAGACATTGCCAGATGACTGGTTGGAATAATGCAGCAATTTGTGTTCGTTCAGATCATCGATCTTTTCCGGGCGACCGAATTTCTCGAAATACTCGGGGCTCGCGATCATTCGCTTGGTTGTCTCGGTCAGTTTGCGGGCGCGTAGGGTGCTGTCTTCGAGCTCTCCAATTCGTACTGCCATGTCGAACCCTTCCGAGATGAGTTCCACATAGCGATTGTTCAGTACCATATTGACGGTGATGTCGGGAAAATCCTCTAGGAATTCCGATAACACCGGCGACAGGTGATTTACGCCAAAGTCAGTTGCCACTGAGATACGCAACAGGCCCGACGGCGCGCTTTGCATGGATGTGACCAGCGCGTCGGCTTCGCCTGCGTCGTTTAGAACGCGGCGCGCGCGGTCATAGTATGCCAGACCAATTTCAGTAGGGCTCACGCGCCGTGTGGTGCGGTTCAAAAGACGTGCGCCCAGCCGCGCCTCAAGAGAGGACACGTGTTTTGAGACGGCAGACTTGGAAATCCCCATCTTTTTGGCAGCATCAGTAAATCCACCCTGATCCACAACGGTGGCAAAGGCTTCCATTTCGGTGAGGCGGTCCATTACCGGCCCTTTCATTGGTCTACTCAAGGCATCTGAATGCCGCGCAATCTGGGCAGGATCAGGGCAGGTATTGGATAATATCGGGGTGATTGCGCGGATCGTTGATGGCACGGAAACGGATGTGACGTGCTTCAGATCGCTTCGTCGATGCTCCAGCGTTCGAAAACGGCAGCCTCTTGCGCCAGTGGCACCGGATCCTGCCCGCCGATCAGCAAATAGCCGAAGCCCGGCGTGTTCCACCGCGCAAGCTCCATGCCTTGGGCGGCGCCCATGCTCACCGGCTTGCCCTCGGCGCCAGCGGGGATGATGCAAAGTGCAATCGGCGTGCCGTCATCGCGCTGGTAGGCCAATTGCACCAGCGGTTTTCCATTGAAACCCAAAAGCTGCGCGCGTTTCAGGGTCAGCCCCGGCGCTTCGGTGATGGCCGACAGGTCCAGTCCAAGTGCTGCGGACACCTGCGCCAATTGTGCGGCGCGTTCTGCGCTGCTGATCTGAACGGCGGCGAGTGTTTCTGGGGTGTAGAGCGACTGATAGGACGCAACAAATGCCGCCCATCCCGGTGGCGGCGCAGGTTCGGGTGCAGGTGCGCCAAACCCGGTAAAGACCGCCACAGCCAGTCCAGCCGCGATTCCGGTGCCAAAGGTTCCGATCCCCCAGCCCCAGCCAAAACGGGTGGCAGGCGCTGGCGTCTCATCTGGCAAAGCTGGCATCAGCGGCGCTGTTTCCAAAAGCGTGTCATATGCCGCGCGCAATGGCTCCAGCGGGATATCGAGCTCGGCCAGCCGCTCAGACAGGGCGGTGTCATGCTCTAGCGCATCTCCGATTGCCTCGGCCAAAGCGGCGTCTGCCTCACCATCCAGAAAGGCGGTCAGCTCTTCGTCAGTATAATTGCGGCTTTCGGTCATGCCGCGCCTCCATGGGTCATAGCCATAGCGGCGCCGATGCTTTTGCGCGCAGCGGCCAAGCGGCTCATCACTGTGCCGATGGGGATCTCCATGATAGCGGCGGCTTCCTTGTAACTGTAACCTTCCACATAGACCAAAAACACAGTCTGTCGTTGTGCTTCGGGCAGGGCGTTCACTCTGTTCAACACGTCTCGCGCCAGAATATTCGTTTCTTGATCTGCGCCGGTATCGGGCAAGTCAATCTCTTCGACTGGCACAAGACCACCGCCGGTCCGCACCTTGCGCGCCCGCAATTCATTCAGCCAAATGCGCTTGGCCATCGTGAACAACCATCGGTCCAGATGTGTACCGGGTTGGAACTGATCGCCTCGATCCAGCGCCCGCACGCAGGTGGTTTGTGCCAGATCGTCGCCCCAGTCACGGCGCCCCGTGAGCGATACAGAATACCGCCAAAGGCGCGGGAAAACTTCGGGCAACCCGCGCCTAACAGCGTCTTTCCCAGTTTCAACCGAATTGCGAATAAAATCGCCCTTTCGTACGTTAGCCCTACATGACTGTCATGATTTTAGGGAGGAAGGTCAAAATGAAATCATTCACATTTACGCTTGTCGGCACCTTGTTGCTGGCGACAGCCGCAATCGCCCAGGGGACACCCTCAGCAGAGGGTGCCAAGGTCTACATTGTCAACCTCGAAGATGGCGCAACCGTATCGTCACCTGTTACCGTGATCTTTGGCTTGCAAGGTATGGGCGTGGCACCTGCAGGCGTAGAAAAGGAAAACACCGGCCACCACCACCTTGTTCTTAATCGGGTGCCTTTTGGCACAGGTGAGTTTGCCGAAAGCGAACTGGTCGAAGGCATTCCAGCGGATGAGAACCACAAGCATTTTGGTGGCGGTCAGACGCAGACCACGCTCGAGCTGGCGCCGGGCAGCCACACGCTGCAGCTTGTGTTGGGCGATGCCAACCACATCCCGCATGATCCGCCAGTGATGAGCGAGCAGATTACCATTGTTGTGGAATAACGGCTAAATCCACTTCAAGCGGCGCATGGCCCACAGGGTGCCCACGGCCGTCACAACCATGCTGAGGCACAAGATAGCAAAGGCACTGACATTTTCGGTGCCTGGCATGCCTGCAACATTGACGCCAAACAGGCCGGTGACAAATCCCAGCGGCAGAAACACTGCCGCGACCACCGACAAGACGTAGCTGTTGTTGCCCTGTTGCACCTGCGATAGGGCCGCGTGGTGGTCTTGGACTGCTGTCATGCGCTGGATCAGGGCATCCAACTCTTCGACCGCAAGTTTTCCCGTATTTGCTTGTTCGCGCAGACGCTGCTGCAATCCGTTGTCCAGTGTCAGTTGATCGACCGCTGCAAGTGCGACCAGCGCGTCCCGTTGTGGCGCCATGTATCGGCGCAAGCGGATCGCCATGCGCCGTCGCTCGGCCAGTTCAGGCGGCAGCGGGGTTTCATCGTTTTCGATGTCCTCTTCCATCTCGTCGACGCGGTCGGCGAGGTCGAAAACGGTGTCGCGGGCCCGTTGCATCAGACGTTCGGTCAGCTCGGTGACAAAGCCGAGCGGGCTAGGTGGCGCGTTGTCCGCTTCGATCTGCTTCCTCATGGCGTCAATGGCAAAGATCTTGCGCATGCGCACCGTGACAACCAATCGCTCTGTGACCCAGGCGCGTGCTGCAACCATCTGGTCCTTTGGGCCGTCGGGGTTCAGGTTAATGCCACGCAGGTTCAAGATGAGCCCGTCTTCGAACCGGTCACACCGCGGTCTGGTCTGTGGCGCCACAAGGGCGCTCACAACGATGGGCGGGACGATCTGTGCAAGCGTGTGCGCAAGATCGGCTTCGCTCAGATCATAGTGCAGCCAACGGTACCCTGTGGTCGGCGGTGTCTCTGCCAGCGCCGTCGCAGCGCCGTCAGCGGTAATGTCAAACGCGCAAATCGTCATGCGGCCAACGCTATCGCGCGACCCGGTGACGGGCAACTAGAGCGTGGCCGCCAAACGGGTGCCCTGATCAATCGCGCGCTTGGCGTCAAGTTCGGCGGCAACATCTGCACCGCCAATCACGTGGCAGGTGATGCCAGCTGCTTCAAGTGCGTCGGCAAGGCTGCGATCTGGCACCTGCCCGGCACACAGCACAATGTCGTCAGCCTCGATCACGGTGGGGTTCTCGCGTGCCTCGCCAAAGCTGACATGCAGGCCGTTTTCATCAATGCGCTCGTAGTTCACGCCGCCGACAAATTCGACGTCCTTCATCTTCAAAGCAGCGCGGTGGATCCATCCGGTGGTTTTGCCCAAGCGTCGACCGTGCTTTTCCTTCTTGCGCTGAAGCAGGGTCACAGCCCGCGCAGGCGCGTCGGGTTGCGGGCCATCTGGGGCTAGACCACCGCGATGTTCAGCGGGGTCGGTGACCCCCCATTTTGTCATCCATTCGGGCAAATGCGTGGTCGGGCTCTCGCCTTCGTGGACCAGATATTCCGACACGTCGAACCCAATGCCACCGGCGCCAACGACCGCAACGGATTTGCCTGGCGTGGCTGATTTGCTCAGCACATCGATATACGAGTGCACATTGTCGGCGTCTTGTCCCGGAATTTCTGGATCGCGGGGAAGAACGCCCGTTGCGATGATCACCTCGTCAAAATCGCGCAGCAGCTCGACCGTTGCTTCTGTGTTCAGACGCAACAGGATCTGATGGGTTTGGACCATGGTGCGGAACCAGTCGACCAACCCCCAGAACTCTTCTTTGCCTGGCACCTGCTTGGCGAGGTTGAGCTGACCACCGATTTCCGCGGCGCGGTCAAACACGGTGACTTGGTGGCCGCGTTCGGCCGCCGTAATTGCGGTGGAGAGCCCGGCAGGCCCTGCGCCGACAATGCCGACACGCTTAGGCAGATCAGCAGGTTCAATTTTTAGCTCAGTCTCGTAGCAAGCGCGCGGATTCACTAGGCACGAGCTGATCTTGCCGGAAAAGGTGTGATCCAGGCAGGCCTGGTTGCAGGCGATGCAAGGCGCGATATGGTCGGATTGTTCGGACATCGCCTTGCGCACAAAATGCGGGTCGGCAAGCATCGGGCGCGCCATTGACACCATGTCTGCACAGCCGGTGGCCAAAACCTCTTCGGCCACTTCGGGGGTGTTGATGCGGTTAGAGGTGATGACCGGGATGCTCACGTGGCCCATCAGCTTTTTGGTGACCCATGCAAACGCTGCGCGCGGCACGGATGTGGCGATCGTTGGGATCCGCGCCTCGTGCCAGCCAATGCCTGTGTTGATAATGGTCGCCCCGGCGGCCTCAACGGCTTGGGCAAGTTCGACGACCTCCTCAAACGTGGAGCCATCGGGTACCAGGTCGATCATCGACAGGCGGTAGATGATGATAAAGTCATGGCCCACCGCATCGCGCGCGCGGCGCACCACCTCGACAGGCAAGCGCATCCGATTTTTGTACAAACCACCCCACTGATCTGTACGTTTATTGGTGTGGGTCACCAGAAACTGGTTCAGGAAGTACCCTTCTGACCCCATGATCTCGACCCCGTCATAACCCGCCTCGCGCGCGCGGGCAGCGGTGGCGACGATGTCGCTGATCTGCTTTTCAATGCCGTCCTCGTCCAGCTCAGTCGGGGGAAACGGGGAGATTGGCGATTTGATTGGCGAAGGTGCCACGCATTTCGGCCCGTAGGCATAGCGGCCCGCATGCAGTATCTGCATCGCGATCTTTCCGCCATTGTCATGCACGCGCTGAGTGACGACCGAATGGTTTGCCACATCCTCGGCCGTGGTCATCATGGCCGCCCCAGGCAGCACGGACCCTTCGAGGTTTGGCCCGATACCGCCGGTCACCATCAGCGCCACCTCGCCCCGGGCACGTTCGGCGTAGAATTCAGCCACCCGATTCCAGTCGCGCGTTTCCTCCAGCCCGGTATGCATCGATCCCATCAGCACCCGGTTTTTCAGCGTGGTAAACCCAAGATCGAGCGGGGCCAACATGTGTGGATAGGCGGTCATGTGATCGTCCCTGGACGGAAATTTTCTTTGCTTTCGGTATAAAACGGTGCAACCAGCGGGCAATGTCCATGGCAACGCGACGTCAAAAATGGGTCTGAACAGAGTTGACGTAAGGCAAAGCTGCGTAAAGCAGGCTGACGCTCTCGGTCAAATCATGTGGTCGGCGATACATCACGCGCCAAGCCATTATACACATGCGCAGAGGATGGCTTGGTGCCCGCATCCGCCACAGGGTGAACGCTGGGCCGAGCGGTTGGCTGGGCAACGTATATGGGTCGCAGGTGAGCCGCCAATTGGTTTTGTGACCTTGGCTGATGGCGCATATGTCGACTTCGCCTATGTGCTGCCCCAGTCGCAAGGAACAGGCGTCTTTCGCGCGTTGATGCAAGCGGCGGAGGCAGTTGCCACCGGGCCGCGGTTGTGGACACATGCAAGCCTGATGGCGCAGCCGGCGTTCACCGCTTTGGGATACCGTGTTGTGCACCACGAAGAGGTTATGCGCGGTGATCAGACGCTGCCCCGTGCAATGATGGAGAAGCTGCGGACATGACACCCGAAGAAATCGAAAAACTGCCCTATCGCCGGAATGTGGGCGTGATGCTTGTGAATGCGGGCGGCGCGGTTTGGGTTGGGCAGCGTAGCGATCGGCATGCTGGCCAGGATGCTTGGCAGATGCCGCAAGGTGGTATCGACAAGGGTGAAGAGCCGCGCATCGCGGCGTTGCGTGAATTGGAGGAAGAAACCGGCATTTCGTCCGACTTGGTCGACGTGGTTGCCGAGAGCGACGATTGGATTTCCTACGATTTACCGCATGATTTAGTGCGTAAGTTATGGAAAGGAAAATATCGCGGGCAGAAACAAAAATGGTTTCTCATGCGGTTTCTTGGTCAGGATGCGGACGTCAACATTCATGCCCATGACCAAGAGTTTAGCGCTTGGAAATGGCTTAGCGTTGCAGAATTGCCCGACGCAATTGTGCCGTTCAAACGAGAAGTCTACCAGCGCGTGATATCCGCGTTTCAGCCGCATTTGTGATCCGCGGAAGCGTTTGATTTCAAACGTTTGCGCTGCCAACGGAACGGCACTTTGACCTTTGACGCCGCAGTTGGGCAAGGCGCATGTTGCCTTAGGCGCGTTCGAAATACTCTGCTTGCCTGTTCTTGGAGCGCCATAATTTGATCTGCGCGTCCACACTGTGGCGCGGGTATTTGATTTGCAGGTGGTGCTGGCGTTCAGCGGCAACCGAGCCGGTCGCGCGGTCGGACCGATTTTAGTCAGCTGGTGTCAGCGTTTGCACGAGGTCGGATGCCTCATCTTCCAACGCTTCGATTATGTTGAAATGGTGCAGATCGGGCACCACGTCCACCGGGCAATCCCATGCAGTTTCGAGCTTTTGCGCTTGTTCGAGGAAAGCGGGCCTCTCGGCCGCCCCTACACGAATGGTCACCGGGGTTTCCGGCGCGGGTTGGTGTAGCGGGCTTTCAGCGTGGGCCATGTCGGTATCAAGGCGAAAGGCACGATTCATGCTGGTGTCGATCAAAGGCTCAAGATCAGCGATAGGAGAGATTGGTACCACATGCTGGATGCGCGCCCGCAAATGACGCGGCAGCATTCCGGGTGCCAGCATACGCGCGACAAGATGCCCGCCTGCGGAATGACCAACAAGGCTTAGCGGTACGGATCGCGTGGCCGCAATGGTCATGACAGCTGTCGCAATCTGTTGTGTGATCGACGCGATCGATACGCTGGGGCAAAGGTCATAAGATGGCATCGCCACTGCCCATCCACGGGCATTGGCTCCTTCGGCCAGGTGCGACCAGTCGGTGCGGTTGAGCCGCATCCAATAGCCGCCGTGCACAAAGATCATGATGCCTTCGATTGTGCCCTCGGGCTCTAACAGGTCGTACTTGGCTCGATTTGAGGGTCCGTACGAGATCTCGGATTTGTACCGGTCGTCGAGCGCGATGCGGTAGGCCTCGGCAGCTTCGGCCCATTTGGTCGGGTACTCTTCGGAGCCTTCGATATGGGCTGCGTTGGCATAGGCTTCGTCAAAATTGGCCATTGATCCCTCTTTGTTTCAGTACAAGTGTGGCCTGGCCGCAGAGCTTGGTTTCTCCCCTCTGGATGGGGGTGTACGCCCTGTTTGACATGCGGCGGACCGGAAAGGAAATACCATGCTCGACGCGCCAACTGATCTGAAATCCATGCTCAAGGACCCCGCGCTGCTACAACCGCGATCTTATGTGAACGGGGCATTTGTTGATGGGGCGCGCGCATTTGACGTTGTAAACCCGGCGCGTGGTGATGTGATCGCGCAGGTCGCAGATCTGAGCCGGGCGCAGGTCGCCGAGGCGATCGCAGCGGCCAAAGCCGCGCAAAAGGATTGGGCCACCTGGACGGGCAAGGAACGGTCGGCCGTGCTGCGCCGATGGTTTGATTTGATGATGGCGCATCAGGATGATCTGGCTGTGATCCTCACGGCGGAGCAGGGCAAACCACTGGCAGAGGCAAAAGGCGAGATCGCCTATGGTGCCTCATTCATTGAATTTTTTGCCGAAGAGGCAAAGCGGATCTATGGCGAAACGATCCCCGGCCACCAGCGCGACAAGCGTATCACTGTGCTAAAACAGCCCATCGGTGTGGCGGCGTCGATCACCCCATGGAACTTTCCTAATGCAATGATCACCCGCAAAGCGGCGCCTGCATTGGCCGCTGGGTGTGCCTTTGTTGCACGGCCGGCTGATCTGACGCCACTGTCGGCAACGGCTCTGGGTGTTTTGGCAGAACGCGCGGGCTTGCCAGCAGGGGTGTTCAACGTCGTCACCACTTTGGACGCATCCGAGACCGGCAAAGAGTTTTGCGAAAACCCTGCCGTGGCCAAGCTCACCTTTACCGGGTCGACGCGGGTGGGGCGGATTTTGCTGGGTCAGGCGGCAGAGCAGGTTATGAAATGCTCGATGGAGCTGGGCGGCAACGCACCATTTATTGTGTTTGACGACGCTGATTTGGATGCGGCTGTCGAGGGTGCTGTGATGTGCAAGTTCCGCAACAATGGCCAGACATGCGTGTGCGCCAACCGTATCTACGTGCAGGCCGGGGTCTATGACCAATTTGCTGAAAAATTGGTCGCGCGGGTACACCAGATGAAAGTCGGCGATGGGTTTGAAGACGGTGTGGACCTTGGCCCGCTGATCTCAACTCAAGCCAGCCAGAAGGTGAATGCGCATATCGACGACGCCAAGAAAAAGGGCGCTGACGTGCTGACGAGCGGCGATCCAATCGGTGGTAATTTCCTTGCACCGGTAATCATGACCGGCGTGACGCAAGACATGCAGGTGGCCACAGAAGAGACCTTTGGCCCGTTGGCGCCACTGTTCAAATTTGAAACTGAGGATGACGTGATTGCGATGGCCAATGACACGATCTTTGGCCTCGCCGCGTATTTCTACGCCAACGATCTCAGCCGCGTCTACAAGGTCGCCGAAGCCCTCGAATACGGCATCGTTGGCGTGAACACGGGTATCATTTCTACCGAAGTGGCCCCGTTCGGCGGCGTCAAGCAGTCTGGGCTGGGCCGCGAGGGGTCTCATCACGGCATCGACGAGTTTCTAGAGATGAAATACCTCTGCATGAGCGTGTGAATGTAGGGTGCGCATTTACTGCGCACCTTTCGTTGCAAACGGCTGTTGCTTTGCCGGCGCGCGCAGCGTGCGCCGGTCTGACCAGCAGTTAACCCTTTGTTGATACTTCCCTGCCCCGCGAGCGCCGGCCTGTCCGTTGCGCCGCTGGATCGAGGTGACAACCGGGCGGGTGACGCCCTGCGACATAAGGGATTTTTGGATGAATAAGGCGATCACTGACGGCATTCTTTTCATGCCCCCGGCCTTTGCGGATGGGCTCGACCTGTGGTCGACCGGCGACGGTACGCCCGGATCAGACACCTATGACACTGCGTCCAATGCCGCTTTTGTCCCTGCCGACCAGGATTTCGGAGGCTGCCTGGAATTGCAAAAGGCAAGCGCCACAACGCGGGTGAGGTACACAGGGCAGACGCCATTGCTGCCAGGCTGCTATCTGCGCATCACCGCGCGGATCAAGGCGATTTCGGGCAATCTGCCAAATGTGCGTATCTCTGGCTATGCCGCGCAAGCAAATGGAAATCCCGTGGGTGGGCTCACGACCACCGGACCACAGGTCACCCTCACCTCTTATGGTGAGGTGGTCGAAGTATCGGCCATCGTGGGGGCGGGGAACCGCAATGGCGTCGATTTGGTCTGGGGCACGCAAGCAGTGTACGGCCACTTTGGCATTGATCTGACCGGCCCCAATGGCGGTGTCGTGCGGCTCGATGATCTGGTGATCGAAGACATCTCGAACGTTTTTTTGCCTGATCAACTGTCTGTTGTGGATGTCCGCGACTATGGCGCGATCGGCGATGGCAGCACCGATGATAGCGATGCTTTTTCGGCAGCAGATGCAGCGGCCAATGGGCGGATGGTGCTGGTGCCCGAGGGGACGTTTTTTCTGGGTGATACAGTAGGTATCAACGCGCCAATCCGCTTTGTAGGCACCGTCACGATGCCGGCGGATAAGATGCTACTGATCCGCTCGAACTACAGCCTGCCGGTTTACATCGATGCCTTCGGCGATGAGGTAACAGCGTTCAAAAAAGCGTTCCAGGCCCTGTTGAACTTTTCTGACCACGAAAGCCTCGACCTCGAAGGGCGCCGCATCTCGCTGACCGAACCTATTGACATGCAAGCGGCGGTTCCGAACCGCACGTCATACGCCACGCGGCGGCTGATCAAGAACGGTCAAATCGAAGCAATAGGCAACGACTGGGACACCCGGGTTGTGACCAGTCAGGCGACCTACTCCACGTCGCAAACCACGCGGCTGACCAATGTGGTCAACGTCGCAAATATCGAAGTAGGGTCCTTGGTGACTGGCAATGGCGTGGGGCGTGAGATCTATGTGCGGTCCAAGAATGTCTCAACCTCGGAGATCACGCTGAGTGCGCCGCTTTTTGACGCCGTGGGCACGCAAACCTTCACCTTTACACGCTTTGACTATCTGCTGGATTTCTCCGGTTTCAGCTTTTTGTCGCGGTTGATCATCAGTGACGTAGAGTTCCAGTGCAACGGGTTGTGCAGCGGCGTGCTGCTGGCCCCTGCCGGGCCCGTGAACCAGTTCCAGGATTGTTTTTTCACCCGTGCCAAGGATCGCGGCATCACAAGCCACGGCGATGGCTGTCAGGGCATGAAGATCAGCCGCTGTCAGTTTCTTTCGAGCCAGGATGCGCTGTCTGTGCCAGACCGCACGGTGATCGGCCTGAACGTCAATGCAAATGATGTGAAGCTGAAAAACTGCCGCTCCACCAGGCACAAGCACTGGGCCGTTTTGGGCGGACAAAATCACCTGATTTCCGGCAACCACTTTTTCCAAGGCGATGAAGTATCTGGTGGGGTGCGCACCGCTGGCGTGGTGCTGGCAACAAATTTTGCGTCGGTTATGGTCACCGGTAACTACGTGGACAACTGTTTTATCGAGTGGACCAACGAGCGTGACGCGACACCGGATTTCACCGGAGGGTTTTCGTTTGCCTCGCTCACTGTGGCAGACAACGTGTTTCTTGCCGGCAATTTGGCGCCGTGGTTTTCGTTCATCGTGGTCAAGCCGCACGGCACTGGGCACTTCCTCAATGGGGTGAACATCGCCGGCAATCGGTTCCGTGTCATCAACGGGTCCATCACCCGCGCAGACCGGGTCGACACCAGCTTTTCCGACTTGGACCATGGGCGTCACAAGGACGTGTTCTTCGAAGGCAATTCGTTCCACAACATCTCGGAACAGGCGCATAATCCACTGATCATCGATCATACGCAGAATTCGAATGCTTCGACATGGACCATCGGTACGGACAACAAACTGCCCTTTGATGGCTACTGCCGCTTCATCGATGCCGTGGTGCTCACCGGCGACATCCGCAACGCAGGCAACGTCAAGGAGTATCGCAACCCAGTGGCCAGAGGCCGCGTGGGTGCAAACGAGGACCAGTTCTCGCTCGAATGGGGCACCCCCGTGCGCGGTCCAGTTCGCGCGACCGTGCGCATCGACAGCTAGACCCTAAAAGTCGCGCCAAAGGCCGAAGCGAAGGGCGATCTCGCCCGCTTCGGCCTCTAGCCCAATCTGATAGCTTTGCTCGCTGTCTCGCGGCTGCCAGATCAGCGATGGGGCAAGCTTGATCGACGTGTCGCTTTCATGCGTTACAAAGATCTGTATCATCACCTTGAACCGATCATTGAGCGTGAGACCCACTGTCGTGTCCAGCTTGACCGTGTCTGGATCGTCCGCGAGCGACCAATCCACAATGGCGTCAACGGCCAGCCAGCCGAACCGATCCGCGAATGTCAGGCCGCGCCCGTAACTGAGCTGCGTGCGCAAAACACCCCGAGTTTGTGTGTCGATGTCGGCGCCAAGACCAAGCGTGTACGACAGCTTGTAGTCAACGTTCGTGCGCGGGATCGGTCGCCGGGCAAAGACAAGCACCGTGCCGTTGTTCAGCTGTCCTGCGATCAGCGTCGCGTCCCCCTTGAACCCGATTGTCAGCCGCGGGCGCAGTCCGTATTCAATGTAAACACTGGTCTCGGTGCTGCCATCCTGGCCTTGAAGCACCGAAGTAGACAGGAACCCGGTCCCTTCTGCGCGCAGCCACGCGCCGGCAGTCGCGTGACCGGCAGATAGCAGCAAAAAAAGCAGGATGATGCGCAAAGCATGCTCCGGTAAACCCTGTTAACCTTGCCGGTTTTTTGGTTAACAAACGGTTAGATGCCGGTCGGACAAGGGTATTTTGACGGCACTAATCGCTTGAACAGTGGAGCCACAAGCAATCGCTTTTATGCGATGTCTGATTGATGCAAATGCGCCGGTATCGTGGACCGCACTAGGGTTGAGACTGATGACTGAGCGAAGGTGCGCGGAAACCGCGCACCCTACGGCGCTAGGTCCGTCGGCGTGATCCGGAAGGCTTTGCCAAAGCCACCGTTCAGCAGCCCGTCACGCACCTCAAAGGTGACAAAGCGGAAATCGGCGAAGTCGATGTAGAGCTTGGCTTTGGGCCGTTTGATCAGGTAGCGCGTGCGCAGGCCGTCATGCTCGGGCGCGTCGCGCGCAATAAGCGTGGCACGGCAGTGCAACGTGAGCCGCGGATGGGTCAGCGGATCACCTCGGTCGCCAGGCTCACCGATCAGCAGCGCGCAGTGCGAATCCGCCTCCAACGCTTGTGTATGCGCGCTGAGTGACGAAATGAGCGACAGCGGTGCCCCGTGATCATCGGTTGTGAACGCGATGCGACTGACAGTTGGGCCGCCTTCGGGCCGTGCCGCAGCGAGCGCTGCAAAACTGGCGGTATCGACCAAATCACGGGCCAGTGCCCGCGCGTCGGCATCCGGATCTTGAAAGGGGTCCACTAGACCACCGGAGTTTTGACGCAGCCGCGAAAGGCCTGCACTGGTTCCGCGGCGCCCTCCAAAGACACCTCAGCCGCAGCCGTTTGGGTAAATGCTGTTGCGCTCAGATTGAATTCCAACCCGTCAAGCACATTGCCAAACCCGCTATCGGTCACGGTCAGGGTGTTGCCCGCCACCACGTGCCGCCGGGTTGAGATCACATTCGCCTGCGGGCCGTCGAACCGGATCGAAAAGGCGGGCGCGTCGGGCCATCCGTCGGGCGTGGTTACCGCAACCGCATAAAGCGCGGTGGCATGGTCATAGGTGACAACCATCTGCGTCGCCCCCTCGCTGTGCGACAGCGTGCAAATCGGGGTGGGAGAGAACTCCCACGCGTAGGCGGGCCCGCACAAAAGCAAAAGAGCGATGAAATTACGCATAGGCTGAAACTAGCGCATCGCTACCCGGCGGACAGAGCGAAATATCTTGCTCTTTGGCCGCGATGATATACGTCACCGAGTGCATAAGTATTCTCCTCGATCCACTGTCTTTCCCTTTTGGCGTCAGTTCTTCGATCCGAACACTACGCCACACCGCTGCATGACGTGAGCGGATTTACTGAAGGAAATGACTGATGGCCAATGGCACAGTGAAATGGTTCAATACCACCAAAGGGTATGGCTTTATCGCCCCTGAAAGCGGCGGCAAGGACGTGTTTGTCCACATCTCAGCAGTTGAGCGTTCGGGGCTGACCGGCCTGGCAGACGATCAAAAAGTCACATTCGACCTCGAAGCAGGCCGCGACGGCCGCGAGAGCGCGGTGAACATCGCACTGGTGTGAGGTGGCGGCGGGGTCACCCCCGATCACCGGATAAGACTTGGCGCGGTCCTTTGGGGCCGCGTTTTTTTGTTTTGGGTGGCGTGCGGTCGTTGCGTTGAAGCGTTGATAGCTGCGATTGACCCGGGGGGGCGTGTTGACAGCGTTGGGCATTGTATGTGCTTGCAAGCAGAGATGCCGGATGTGTTGAGAATATCCTCACGAGTAGCGCTCTTCGGAGGGATGTCGGGCTGAGAGACGGCTAGCCTTCCAACTCAGCTTTTTCGACTATTGTTAGCAAATCGTCAGAGCCAATAAGACTCGTGCGTTCTTGCATTTTTTGCCAACTCTTGAAGTGAGCCTTGTCGTCCAAGTGAAACCCCGCCCGCGCCAATGCGGAAGAAATCCTTTCTTCCAGCCAAGCAATTGCGAGTTCTAGCACCTGAAACGCGTCTTGCCCTTTATAATTCCCCGAATTAATGTGTAGTTTCTTACTTATCGTTGGATCTACCATACTAAATATACCGATCTTGGAAGCGGGGATATCCTCGCCGAGTTCGTCAAAGTAAGCTTCGTATGCTGTCCAATGATACTCTTTCAGAACAGCATTTCGCTCTTTGTTTATGAATTTCCAATATATTTCATGATCAGCATCGTTCTCTTTAATGCTCTTCCATTCGTTCGACAGTTCATCGGTAATTCGTTTGTTAAGACAAGCCTTTGCATCAGATTGAAAAAGATGAACAGAAGCTCGCAGCAATGCGCAAACACCGATCCACTGGACTCGCCAGTCGGAGAATAAAATGCCTCCATCTTCATGTTGGGCTTTAAGTTTTTCATACCCACGTCGGGCGTCAACTAGAGCCCGATTGCTCGACAAAAGAATACCGACAGGAAAATATGAATCTTGAAAAGTTCTAGGTATCATTTGCTGCCCTAGTGTTCCTTCACCGCTTCCGCCTCTTCACATTCCCCCCCCGCTGCCCAGCGCGCCCAGCGGTACTCCGCCCTGACGCCTTCTGAGCATCGTCCACGGCCTTCTCCACGGCATATTGTCGGGCCATGGGGTCGTCTGCGATCGTAAGGTCCACGGTTTCCAGTCGCTTTACCTCATCCCGCAGACGGGCGGCTTCTTCGAACTCTAGGTTCTCGGCGGCCTTGCGCATGTCGGCGCGCATGCCGTCGAGGACGGCTTGCAGGTTGCCGCCCGCGGCGGGTGTGTCGATCTTGGCGGTGACGCGGGACTGGTCGGTGTCGCCCTGGTAGAGGCCCGCCAGAACGTCTTCGACGTTCTTTTTCACCGTTTCGGGTGTGATCCCGTGTTCTTCGTTGTAGGCCATCTGCTTGGCGCGGCGGCGGTTGGTTTCGCCCAGCGCGCGTTCCATCGAGCCGGTGATCTTGTCGGCGTACATGATCACGCGGCCATCGGCGTTGCGTGCCGCGCGGCCGATGGTTTGGACCAGTGAGGTTTCGGACCGCAGGAACCCTTCTTTGTCGGCATCGAGGATCGCCACCAGCCCGCATTCGGGGATGTCGAGCCCCTCGCGCAGCAGGTTGATCCCGATCAGCACGTCGAAGGCACCCAGCCGCAAGTCACGCAGGATCTCGATCCGTTCCAGCGTGTCGATGTCCGAGTGCATGTAGCGCACGCGGATGCCCTGTTCGTGCATGTATTCGGTGAGGTCTTCGGCCATGCGCTTTGTCAGCGTGGTGCAGAGCGTTCGGTACCCGGCATCGGCGACCTTGCGCACCTCATCGAGCAGATCGTCCACCTGCATCTCGACGGGCCGGATTTCGACCTCTGGGTCCAAAAGGCCGGTAGGGCGGATCACCTGTTCGGTGAAGACACCGCCGGATTGTTCGATCTCCCACGCCGCCGGGGTGGCGGAGACAAACACCGATTGCGGGCGCATGGCGTCCCATTCCTCGAACTTGAGCGGGCGGTTGTCCATGCACGACGGCAGTCGGAAGCCGTGTTCGGCGAGCGTGAACTTGCGGCGGTAGTCGCCTTTGTACATGCCGCCGATTTGGGGGACCGACACGTGGCTTTCGTCCGCGAACACAATGGCGTTGTCGGGAATAAACTCGAACAGGGTGGGGGGCGGCTCACCCGGCGCACGTCCTGTCAGATAGCGCGAGTAGTTCTCGATCCCGTTGCAGACGCCTGTCGCCTCCAGCATCTCGATGTCGAAATTGGTGCGCTGTTCGAGCCGCTGCGCCTCCAGCAGCTTGCCCTCGCCCACCAACTGGTCAAGCCGCACCTTCAGCTCTTTTTTGATGTTGATGACGGCCTGGTTCATCGTGGGCTTGGGCGTCACGTAGTGCGAGTTGGCGTAGACGCGGATGTGCTCCATCGTGCCGGCCTTTTCGCCGGTGAGCGGGTCAAACTCGGTGATCGCCTCCAACTCTTCGCCAAAGAAGGAGAGCCGCCAAGCGCGGTCCTCGAGGTGGGCGGGAAAGATCTCGAGACTGTCGCCGCGCACGCGGAAGCTGCCCCGCTGGAACGCCTGATCATTGCGGCGGTATTGCTGGGCCACGAGATCGGCCATCACTTGCCGCTGGTCATACTCCTTGCCGACCTTGAGGTCTTGGGTCATCGCGCCGTAGGTCTCGACCGACCCGATGCCGTAGATGCAAGAGACTGAGGCCACGATGATCACATCGTCGCGTTCCAGCAGCGCCCGCGTGGCCGAGTGGCGCATGCGGTCGATCTGTTCGTTGATCTGGCTTTCTTTCTCGATATAGGTGTCGGACCGCGGCACATAGGCCTCGGGCTGGTAGTAGTCGTAGTAGCTGACGAAATACTCGACCGCGTTGTCGGGAAAGAACCCTTTGAACTCACCATAAAGCTGGGCGGCCAACGTCTTGTTCGGGGCCAGGATGATGGCCGGGCGCTGCGTTTCTTCGATCACCTTGGCCATGGTGTAGGTTTTGCCGGTACCAGTCGCCCCCAACAGCACCTGATCGCGGTCGCCCGCCATGACGCCGGCGCTCAGTTCAGCGATGGCCGTGGGCTGGTCGCCCGCCGGCTGGAACTCGGTGTTCATCACCAGTGCCTTGCCACCTTCGAGCTTGAGGCGCGTGCGCACGTCTTCGGCCGGATTGGCAAGGTATGTATCAGCGGATTCGGTAACTGCGTGGGCCATGCGTCTAACTTGGCGCATGCATGGGCCGGTGCAAGGGGGCGCGGCGCACTGCTGCCTGAAACTGTCAGCAATCACGCGCCGCCCGCTGGAACTACGGCAACAGCCGCCCATCGCTGTCCTCTGGTGGTCCACCGCACCCGCGTTCCGCACACAGCCCCCAAGCTATGTCGCGCCGCGCATGCCATAGACATTGCCCCGCCCTGGATCGGCAGATCAACGCGGCTTGCGAATGTCGCGGGCACCCCCCATAATTCACGCACGAGCAAGGGGCGATTTCGGCATGCGCGCACGCATCTTTCAACCTGCCAAAACGGCGATGTCGTCAGGCACGGCCAAGACCAAGAATTGGGTGCTTGAATTTGCGCCCGCCTCGGCGCGTTCGGTGGATCCGCTGATGGGGTGGACGTCGTCCAGCGACACGCAGGCACAGGTGCGCATGAGTTTTGCGACCAAAGAGGCCGCCCTGGACTATGCCAGAGAGCACGGCATCGACGTCTCAGTGCAGGCACCCAACAAGCGCAAGCCCAACATTCGCCCCGGCGGCTACGGAGAGAACTTTGCCACCCACCGACGCGGCGCTTGGACACACTGACGATCTCTGAGGCGTCGGCCACGGACGCCGATGTCAGCGCGCTGCTTCTCCGGCACGAGGCGTTGATGCGCGCAGGAACGCCTGCAGGAAGCTGCCACGTGATGGACCCCGCGGCCTTGGACGCCGCCGTGGTCAAGCTGCTTGCCGCGCGCGATAAGGGACAGCTTTTGGGGGTCGGCGGCCTGCTTTTGATCGCACCGGGCCACGGCGAGCTGAAATCAATGCACACCGTCGATATGGCGCGCGGGCGCGGCGTTGGTCGGACGCTGCTGACAGCTTTGATTGCAGCGGCCCGCGCCAGCGGGATGCGACGGCTCAGCCTAGAGACCGGCACGGATGACAGCTTTGCCGCCGCCCGCGCGCTCTATCACAGCGCCGGGTTCATTCCCTGCCCGCCATTTGGCGCCTACACCTTCGACCCGCTCAGCGCGTTTATGACCCGCACAATCTGACCGTTCCCACTTGTCTCAAACCCAACCCTGCGGCATGACAGACCCAGCGGTCCCTTAGCTCAACTGGATAGAGCAGCTGACTTCTAATCAGCAGGTTGAGGGTTCGAGTCCTTCAGGGATCGCCATAAAAACCA
>JBCCLL010000006.1:0-113412 GCA_039026855.1 Pseudomonadota bacterium
AGGAAACCCGCCATGGCGAATGCGCGCTGTGGCTTGCACGCGGTCCAGCGTCAGGAAAGGCATCAACAACAAGCGCTTGAGATACAGCCGAAATTCCTTGGCAACCGTCAGGGCCCGGTGGGGCCGAAAATTGCGATAGTCGCCGTTTCGGAACATCACAAACCAATGGTAGAGCGCGCCGTAAAAAACATGCTGGCGCATGTCACCCCAATGGGCGGGCGGCAGCGGCGCTTCCATGTCCGACAGGGCCAGTGCGGCCTGCATATCCGCGACAGACATCTGCATCAGGCGTGAATTGCCGTTGCTGCCGCCGCGTTCATAGGTGACCCAATAGGGGCGCATGTAGCCTTCTTCAAAAACGTGCACGGTGAGGCCACTGCGTTTTGCGCGCGCCACGGCCTCGGCATGGATGGGTCGCACATCGCCGTAAAGCACGATGTCGGTGACACGCTTTTCATCGATCAATTGCGCGAAGGTCTGCGGCCAGTCATCCGCGGTTCCGCGATAGGGGATGTAGCTGGCCGGATGAAACCAAAAGGCGCGGTCGCCCGCGTTAAACCCCACGCGCCAGACCGTTGCGCCAGCCCGGCGCAGCATCATGCCCAGCCGGTGAAAGAATGGTCCGTGTGGGCCCTGCAAAAACAGGAAGACCCGGTTTTGATCGGTGTCCGCTGACATTCCCTGTAACGTTCGCATTTTGCGATTAATCCAAAATGAACGGACGACTAAGGCAATTTTAAGACTTCAGCGGTGTTTTTGGAAGCCGTCTGTCGCACCACACATGCCCTTTGGATAGGCGGAGTGTCGCATTCCTAAATTGTTTCGGAGTTGTGGCGTTTACAAAATGGGAAAACTGAGTACCGTGGGAAGGTAACAAGGGGTCCAAGATGTCTATTGAAGTGATTATTGCTGCCGCGCTCGCCGCTGGGTTAGCTGCATTTATGCCGCGCGCCAAGCGCAAAGCTGTTCGCGTGAAGCATGACGAGGGTAAGCGTCGCAAGCGCTAATCCACGCCTAGGTCCCACCGCAGGTTCACTACAGCGATTTGCGCGCCCGCATCGCTGCGGTGATTGTCCCATCATCAAGATAATCAAGTTCACCGCCGATTGGCACGCCTTGTGCCAGTGAGGTGAGTGTCACGCGCCCTTCTAACTGATCCGCGATGTAGTGGGCTGTGGTTTGGCCATCTATCGTTGCGTTAAGCGCGAGGATCACCTCACGTATCCCTTCGGTCGACACACGATCGGCCAGTCGCGGGATGCGCAGCTCTTCGGGTCCGATAGCGTCCAGGGCCGAAAGTGTTCCCCCTAGCACGTGATAACGGCCCTTGAAGACGCCCGCGCGCTCCATCGCCCACAGGTCTGCCACATCTTCAACCACGCACAGCTCCCCGTTGGCGCGCTTTTCCGATTGGCAGATGTCGCAGATGTCGCTGGTGCCGACATTGCCGCAATTGAGACACTCGCGCGCGGTTGCCGCAACGGTTTGCATCAGATCGGCCAGCGGCTGCAATTGCAGCGCGCGTTTGCGGATCAGGTGCAAGACAGCGCGTCGGGCAGAACGCGGACCGAGGCCGGGCAGCTTCGCCATCATTTCGATGAGGGCATCGATGTCGCGGGTGCTGCTCACGCCGGGGTCCTTGTGGCGGGTCGGCCCTCCGGGGGCGGTTTATTTGGCGAAATGAAGATGGATCAGAACGGCAGGTTCATGCCCGGTGGAAGCCCGAGGCCTTCTGTCAGTTTGGACATTTCTTCCTGGCTTTTGTCTGCGGCCTTGGTTTGTGCATCCTTGATTGCGGCGAGGATCAGGTCCTCGACCACTTCTCTATCATCGCCTGAAAAGATGCTTGGATCGATGTCAAGCGCGGTGAGTTCGCCTTTTGCCGTAGCTGTCGCTTTGACCAGGCCCGCGCCGCTTTCGCCGACAACGGTGATGCTGGCCAGATCCTCTTGCATCTGGGCCATCTTGGATTGCATCTCCTGGGCCTTTTTCATCATCCCGGCCATGTCACCGAGGCCGCCTAGTCCTTTGAGCATTTATGCCTCCGTCCCGCCCTTGGGGCGCGGTTTGGTTCTGAGTACGATCACGACACATATCGCAGCGGCGAGCGGAATGAACAAGGTCGTCGGGCCAATGCATCCTTCGGCCATGGCGTCCGCGCGCAGGCCCGTGGGGTCCGCCATGGTGACGATGGTGATGAAACCGGTCCAGCCGAGGATTGTACCGAGGCCAATCCACTGCCAGCGAAAGTGCACTGTGATCAGAGAGAGTGCCAAAAGCAGCAGTCCAAGCGGCGACAGAAACAAGGTCACCGCTTCGCCCCATGCGGTAGTGGGCGCGCCATCCCAATTCGGCCGCTCCTTGTCGCAGACCTCAGCCCACAGCGGTGTCGCGATGAGGGCCAAAAGGGCCGAAGAGCAAATGGTCAGTCTTCCTCGAACGGGTCCCATTCATCGTCCACTTCGGGCAGCGCCTCGATATGCGCCTCTTGGCTCAATTGTTCGGGCGTGCGGATGTTCTTGATTTTGGCGTTCGGGAATTGCGCCAGCACAGCTTGCACCAGAGGGTGGGCTTCGGCTTGGGCCTTGAGTTCCAGTTCCGCCGCATTTTCACGCTCGTACACCGTCGACGCGCCGCCGGTGCTGACAAGCGTCACCGCCCAGCGGTTTCCGGTCCAGCGCTGCAAGGCGCTGCCCATGCGCTGTGCCAGATCGCGTGGCGCGTCATCTGCGGGTTCGAACTCAATCCGGCCCGGTTGGTAGGCGGCAAGGCGGACGTATTTCACCACGTGCTCGTAAAGCAGCATGTCGCGGTTTGCTTTGATCAATTCAAGCACGTGATCAAAGCTGGGATAGCGCGCGAGGGTTTCAGCGGGATCGCCCGCCAGTGCCGTGGTCTGGCCCGCGGCGTTGGGATTGCCTGCCATCCGACTTTGTGCCTGTGCGACTGCTTGCGCGCCAGTGGACCGCATTTGGCGCGGGGCAGACGCGTTTGGCCCCGGTGGTGGCGGGGTGGCGTTTTGCAGTTTTTTGACCAGCTCTTCGGGGCTGGGCAGGTCGGCCACGTGGGTCAGCCGAATGATTGCCATTTCCGCAGCCATCATCGCGTTGGGTGCGGCTGCGACCTCGTCCAGTGCTTTGAGCAACATCTGCCACATTCGGGTGAGCACGCGCATTGGCACGGCGTCGGCCATTTGTAACCCGCGGGTGCGTTCGTCCGGGGAAATCGTCGGGTCTTGTGCCGCTTCGGGGGTGATCTTTACCACGGACACCCAGTGGGTGATCTCGGCCAAATCGCGCATCACCGCCATCGGGTCGGCGCCATCGGCGTATTGTGCGCCAAGCTCGGTCAGCGCGCCGGCCGCATCGCCTTTGAGCAGCATATCAAACAGGTCAAGCACCCGCCCGCGGTCGGCCAGGCCCAGCATCGCGCGGACCTGGTCGGCTGTCGTTTCGCCAGCGCCGTGGCTGATTGCCTGATCCAGCAGTGAGGTCGCGTCCCGCGCCGACCCTTCGGCTGCGCGTGTGATCAGAGCCAGCGCGTCATCTGCAATGCTTGCCCCTTCTGCATCTGCGATTTTGCGCAACAGGCCGATCATGTCCTCGGGCTCGATCCGGCGTAGGTCGAACCTTTGGCAGCGGCTGAGCACGGTCACGGGCACCTTGCGGATCTCGGTCGTGGCAAAGATGAATTTGACGTGTGCAGGCGGTTCCTCAAGCGTCTTGAGCAGCGCGTTGAAAGCGCTGGTCGATAGCATATGCACTTCGTCTATGATGTAGATCTTGTAACGCGCGGACGCAGCACGGTAGTGCACGCTGTCGATGATCTCGCGGATGTCATTGACAGAAGTGTTGGAGGCGGCGTCCATCTCAAGCACGTCGACATGGCGCCCCTCCATGATTGCCACACAGTGCTCGCAAGTGACGCAGGGTTCGGTTGTCGGTCCGCCCGTGCCATCGGTGCCGATGCAGTTCATCCCCTTGGCGATGATCCGCGCGGTTGTCGTTTTGCCGGTCCCACGAATGCCGGTTAGGATAAAGGCCTGTGCAATTCTGTCCGCTTCAAACGCGTTTTTTAGCGTCCGCACCATGGCGTCTTGACCCACAAGGTCAGCAAACGTCTCGGGACGGTATTTGCGGGCGAGGACCTGATAGGCGGGCGCATTTTCTGTCATGAAGGGCTTTCGCAGTGTTGCTAAGCAAAGCTAGGGGCACGAGCGACGAAGGTCCACCGTCGAAGCAGACAAAGTGCCGGTTTGCGCCACTTTCAAACGCAGCGCGGTTGATCGAAGCTGTTTTGATTTGAGCTATCGCATCGAAATGCTTGGCGTGGTTTTGATCCATGACGCGATTTGAGATTTGATTTGCGCCTTGGGTCTCTTGTGGAGACTGCTCCGTCTCAGTTGGACGCGTCGGACATTATTGCTCCTGTGCGATCAGTCGCGAATACGAAATTCGAGAAATAGCGTCGGTTGGAATGTGGCTGACGCCTGGTGCAATCACGCTGTGGCCACTGAACTGCTCCTGAGCGGGGCGCGCTTTCAAACGCACACCGTACCGAGCTTTTGCGGATGCCACATCAGGTCGCGCCGGTCTCTCAGCTTTCCTCGACCAATGCGCGCGCCTTTCGCCTCACATGCCAGCGGTAGATGAGCGGTGCCAGCACATAGTCGTAGGCCGCGCTGGCCAACCAGTGGATGCCGGGCAAGCTAACCAGCCGCGCGAGCCAATTGTACCGCGGCATATCGCGCCACAGGACAATGAACGCTGGGATACCGCTGATCAAGGCGCCGTCTTTCAGCACGTAGAGCCTGCGTGCCGCTGTATCGTGGTCGAGACCCCACTCCTCCCGCGCATCAGAGTTCAGGTCGTCAAAGCGGATCGGAAGGCCGTTTTCTTCGCTGTATTTCGCGTAGTGCGAAATCTCAAAGTTACAGACCGGGCATTCGGCGTTGTAGAGCACTTTGGTGTGTTGTGTCATGACCCATAAATAGGCGCCGTGTGACTTTTGTCAGCGTCGCAGAGGCGCGGCATCTCAACGCGGTTTCACCCCGTCGATCCAGCGTGACATGAGGGTGCGGTCCTTAAAGCACGCCTCGGGGATCTGACGGCGCTTCATCCGGGCGAGGCGCTCTGCGAATTGCACCTGCTTGGCACTGGGATAATTGGCGAACTGACCTGCGGGGCGCTGCATTTTCGTTTTGTCGATCCAGGCCGACAGAGCGGCCCGGTCTTGCAGCACAGAGGGTGGCAGCGAGGTGCCGGTCTTTGCCGCAAGTGACCTGGCATATCCGATCTGTTTGTCTGTTGCAGGTTGCGCATGACGCATCGGCAGTCGCGGTTGAACAGGGTCGAAGAGGCCCATTTGGTGCGGGTGTACGGACATGATGGTGTTCCTTTGCGCGTGTGAGAACAAAGTAGGAACATATTAACCAAAAATCAAGGTTATCCTCGGCCAGGATCCTCGCTGCTAAGGGCTCTTCCAACTACAGTCCCGCAGCATCCGTCTTTGCGGCTTCATGGAACATGACTCACATGGTGTTCCCAACGGTCAGTCGACAAAAATCCGGATTGATGAGGAAGTAGCCCTCGACTTCATGAGTGTTAGGAAACTCGCGGCAGGTGCTGACTTCTTGATCATCGATGTCAGCGATACCTCTCAAACAGTGCAGCAAAACCTCGAAAAACCGCGTTGAGTCTTGCTTTGGCTGCTCGGATGAAACCGTCCCACCGCTTCTGGATTGTCGTGGACTGACTCGGGTTCGGAGGCGGGCTTGAGCACCATCGATCTTGTTGTACGAGACGTCCGGTATTTACCCGAGGCGGGTGATCTGGGTGATATTCGCGTTTGATCAAATGAATCCCAGCGGTTCGCCTAAAACGCACACTACTGTCGTTGATCCGCGATCTGCGAGTACAGTCTGCGCATTCCTCAAACGATCAGCAGATCGGCTTGCCGGCCACCGTGCCCGCGTCCTGTCTGTTGTGCACCTGAATGCGGGCGTTTTGGGCGTGCGGACTGGCGTAAAGTTCGGTCAGGGATTTGGCGGATTTGTGCTGATCACGGTCGTAAAATTGATCACAGTAGCCCTAAATCGGTAGGGTTTCGCCCTTGCCGACACTAAGTAACGTGCAGCGTTACAAACCTGTCTAACGGAGCCCCGCGCCATGAAATGGATCGTTCGCCTCATCGGTTTTGTCCTGATCCTGCTCTTGGCGGCGGTCGTGTCCGTGTTCTTTTTGCCCGCGGACCGGATCGCGCGGTTGGCGGCCGATCAATTGCGCACGGTCACCGGCCGGGACGTGACCATTGCTGGTGATGTGTCGATGACGCTGTGGCCGGTGCTGGGCGTATCTCTGGGTGAGCTCGAGGTCGGCAATGCAGAATGGTCCGAACAGGGTCCGATGCTGACGGCGCAAAACGCCGCAATCGGGGTTGATCTTCTGGCCTATCTGCAAAAGGGCGAGATCCGGATCACCAATATCGAAGCCACCAGCCCGACTATCCGTTTGGAAAGCAAGGCAGACGGGCGCGCGTCGTGGGTCTTTACCGATGCCAGCGGTGCGGCGCAGATTGAGACAGAGACAGCACCCGAGCGCACGCCCGGTGCCGTGTCGGTGCAACGCCTGCGGGTGACCGACGCAACGCTTGTCTACGATGCCGAAGGATCCGACCTTGTGTCCTATTCGGGTGTTGATCTGAGCCTTGATTGGCCCGAACGCCTTGGCCCTGCAACCATTGCCGCCGCATTGCGCCCCACTGCTGAGACTGTGTCGGTCGATGCAGTGATCGGCGGCTTTGCCGGGTTCATTGCAGGGCAGGTGCAGACCGTCCAAGCGCAGATCGCCACCGGTGGTGGCACAGTTTCATTGGATGGCCGCGCCAGCACAGCCGGAGAGGTTGCTGGGCGCCTAACGCTCGATCTGCCCAATACGGATGCTTTTTTTGCCGCGCTCGGCTTGCCGGCACCTGGCCTGCCGCCAAAGCTGGGCCGGTCGATGGATGTCAGCACGGATTTGACCCTGACCTCTGACCGGCGGTTGTCACTACGTGACCTGACCGCTGATCTTGGCGGCAACGCGTTGACTGGTGCGGCGGACATCAGTCTAAACGGCACGCCGCAGATCAACGCGCAACTCAGCGCTGGCGCGCTCGATCTGACCAGTGTAACAGGCGACGATGATGGCGGTACGGGCAATGGCGCCGCTGCGCCATCGGCTGGCAGCGGATGGCCCACCGACCGGATCGATGCCAGCGGGCTGGCTGCGTTCAACGGTGAAATCGCGCTGACCGCGTCGGCAATCGATCTGGGACAAGTCAAGCTTGGCCCGACCCGCACGCTCTTGCGCAATGACAGGTCTCGCATGGTGTTTGAGCTGCGCGAAATCAGCGCCTATGGCGGCACAGTGTCCGGTGAGTTCGTGGTGAACAATCGCTCCGGGTTGAGCGTCGGTGGCAAGCTCTTTGCCCAATCTATTGCGATGCAGGATGTTCTGCGTGATGCGGTTGGTGTTGACCGCTTGACCGGCGATGCAAATGGCGAGCTGAATTTTCTTGGCGTTGGCAATTCGGTCGACGCGATCATGAAATCGCTGTCGGGTGCGGGCGCCATCAAATTCGGGCAAGGCACCATCATCGGCATAGATCTCGACCGGTTGATGCGGTCCGGCCAGGTCGGCGGCGGCACCACCGTGTTTGACAGTCTCGGCGCGACCTGGACCATCAATGACGGCGTGTTGCGCAACGATGACCTGCTCTTGTCGCTGGCAAACTACGAGGCACGCGGGGCGGGGCAAGTCGGTCTCGGAACACAGACCATAGACTACACCTTTACGCCTGTCGCCCTACGCGCCAACAGCGGCGCAGGCGTAGCGATCCCGGTGCGCATTCGAGGGCCTTGGTCGTCGCCGTCGATCGTTCCTGATCTCGAAGCAGCGATAAATCTCAACCTTGAAGAAGAAGTCGAGCGGGTGAAAGACAACGCGCGCCAAGCGGTCCGTGAAAAAGTTGCAGAAGAGCTTGGGGTGACCGATGACGGCCAAAACCTCGAAGACGCTGCCAAGGAAAAGATCGAGGACGAAGTGCGGCGGGGGCTGCGCTCATTGTTTGACTAAACCCGGTGCGGATCAGCGGAACACGCCAACCAAAAAGCCGCCACCCAGTTTGATACGCGGGCGGAGGGGCGGTTTTTTCAGAGGTGCTGTGGGCGCTTGGGTGACGGCGCGGGGCTCGAGCGTTTCGGTGGGTTGCACGGCTGTCGCCACAACAACAGGGCCGGGTGCGTCCGAAATGTCATAGACGGTCAACTCGCAGATCACGGTTGGGCCGGCTTGCGAATAGACCAATGCCCATTCATTTTCGGTTCCAAGCAAGCTGGGGCCATAGACACAACCATTGTCGAGTGAAACATATTGCGATGGGTCGGGCGCAAAGTGGTCGCTGGCTCCGGCAAAAGCGGCGCCCGAGATCAAAATCAGCCCTGCTGCGACGGTTGTTGGACGCATAACGCGCTCCTATCCCAGTGTTTTTATCCCCGCGGGTGAGGGAGGTGCCCAGCGTTCGAGGCGGAAGGGTGGCAGAAATGCGGCAGAAATGTGGCGCACCGGTACGGTGCCCGTTTTGATGCAGGCAGGTCACACTTTTTGCGTGTTCCCGCTTACTTTTGAGCGAGATCTTGCAAGATCGGGCAGTCGGGACGGTCATTTCCCGCGCATGCGGTGACCAGATCGCTGAGTGTGGCGCGCATGGCTGTGAGGGCGGCGATCTTGGCTTCGATCTTGGCCAGATGCTCACGGGCGATGGCGCGCACATCCGCGCTGGCGCGCTCTTGATCCTGCCAAAGGGCAAGCAGTGAGCGGCAGTCCTCAATCCCAAACCCAAGCGCACGGGCGCGCGCCAGAAAACGCAGTTGATGCACTTGGTTTTCGCTGAATTGGCGATAGCCGTTGGCACCGCGCGCTGGGCGGATTAGGCCAATATCTTCGTAGTATCGGATGGTTTTTGCGGGCATGCCAGTGGCCTTCGCGGCGTCGGATATATTCATGCCTGGCTCCAACTGCGCAAGCGCAGCGCGTTTGCCACGACGAAAAGGGACGAGCATGCCATCGCAAGTGCTGCAAGTTGCGGCGATAGTTGTGGTCCACCAAACGGGACAAGCACGCCGGCCGCCACCGGGATCAACGCGGCGTTATACGCAAAGGCCCAAAAGAGGTTCTGCCAGACGTTGCGTAACGTTGCCCGGCTGATGCCAAGAGCGCGCAATACGGCAGAGGGTTCCGGCGACATCAGAACGACATCCGCTGCCTCCACTGCGATATCCGTTGCGCCACCCACCGAAAGGCCCACATCGGCAGCGGCCAAGGCGGGCGCATCGTTGATGCCGTCCCCGACAAAGGCGACCGGGCCGTGCAGCTGTCGCAATTGGTCGAGCGCTTGCACCTTACCTGCGGGTTTGACCCCAGCCACGACGATGTCGATGCCCAGTGTGGCGGCGACATGCTCCGCTGCTGCGGGAACGTCGCCGGAGATCAGCGCCACTTTGCGGCCCGACGCGTTGAGCGCGGCGATCACGTCACTTGCCCCGTCGCGGATCCGATCGGCGACGGCGATGGCGGCGACGTGTTCCCCATCGACGGCCACGTGCACTGGCGTTGCTCCCGTCTTGGCCCAAAGGTCAGCGCTCTCGGTCAAAGTGCCGTTGGCGGTGGCGTGCTCGGTTATAAACGACAGATTGCCGATACAAACGCGGGTACCGTCGACCGTGGCGGCCGCCCCTGCGCCTGGGGTGGCGTTGAACTTTGTGATCTCGGGCACATCGCCGTCCCACGCTGCGGTCAGAGCGCGCGCGATGGGATGCTCGGATTTTGCTTCGACCGCCGCGACCAGTTGCAGTGTTCTGTTGTGGTCAATGAGTGTGTTGATCTCCGTCACGGTTGGTGCGCCAACGGTCAGTGTACCGGTCTTGTCAAACGCCACCACCCGCACGTCCTGTAGCTGCTGCAACGCTGCCCCCTTGTGGAACAGCGCACCCATCTGCGCGGCACGCCCGGTGCCGACCATGATCGACATCGGTGTCGCCAGCCCCATCGCGCAGGGACATGCAATGATCAGCACCGAGACAGCCGCAATCACCGCAGAGCCAAGCGGCGCCAAACAGACCCAGACGACAAATGTCATCAGCGCGATCAGCAGCACAACCGGCACAAAGTACCTCGTGATCTTGTTTGCCAATTCCTCCACCGGGAGGCGCGCTGACTGCGCGGCTTCGGTCAGTGCAGCAATGCGCGCGAGCGTTGTGTCCCGGCCCACATGGGTTGCCTCGTAAACAAGGCTGCCGGTCGTTAGCAGGCTACCGGCAGCCAGTCGGTCGCCGGGACCCACCATTTGCGGGATCGGTTCACCCGTGAGCATCGCTGTATCGACGGGACTTTGGCCGTGCCGCACGATGCCATCCACCGCGATGCGGGCGCCCGGGTGCGCATGTATGATGTCCCCGGCCACCACCGCCTCAATGGGCACGGTTTCCGTCCCATCTTCGGTCTCACGTTCTGCTGTGTCCGGTGCCAGTTGCAACAACGCACGCACCGCGTCCCCAGTGCGCCCGCGCGCCCGCGCTTCCAACCACTTGCCCAGCAGAATGAGGGTCACAATGACCGCCGCTGCCTCGAAATAAACGGCGCGCGCGGTCAGCAGACCGGGTGCAAGCACGACCGCGGTCGAATACAAAAATGCAGCACCCGCGCCCAAGGCAACCAGCGCATCCATGTCTGGACGTCCCTTGAACAATCCGGGCAGGCCGCGGCGGAAAAAGCTGCGCCCGGGTCCGGCAAGCACCAGCAGAGTGAGCACCATCTGCGCCCACATCAGCCCGGACATGCCGAAGAGCGTCACAAGGGTGTGGTGCAACGGCGGATAGAGGTGACCGCCCATTTCCGTGAGAAACACCGGTAAGGTCAGTGCGCCAGCGATGAGGAACCGCCGGCGCAGCGCGAGACTTTCTATTTCCGCGTCATGCGCGGCATCGCTTTGCCCGCCCGTGGCTTCATGCAGTGGAAATCCGGTATCACGCAGCACAGCTTCGATAGCGGCGAGCGGGCCCAGCGTCTCGATCTGCAGCGTGCGGGTGGCCAAATTGGCCTGCGCGCTGATCACCCCGACCACGTCGGATGCAGCTGTTTCAACGCGGCTTACGCACGATCCGCAATGCATGTCCGGCACTTGGTACATCGCGCCGCGCGGCGCCGCAGGGTATCCAGCCTGTGACAGCGCATGCATCACGGCATCGGCGTCGACCCCGGCAATATGCGCACGGCGTTGTGCCAGGTTTACACGCACATCCTGTGCACCGGGCAACGCGCGCAGCGCGGCTTCTGCGCGGCCCACGCAGGCACCGCAA
This sequence comes from Pseudomonadota bacterium, assembly GCA_039026855.1. Classification (GTDB taxonomy): domain Bacteria; phylum Pseudomonadota; class Alphaproteobacteria; order Rhodobacterales; family Rhodobacteraceae; genus Tateyamaria. The sequence goes on from JBCCLL010000006.1 coordinate 11,396, forward strand.
TTGAGCCCGGACAGGGCAAAGTCTAGGCTTTGATCAGTCATAACAGGGCTGATAAAGTTTCCAGTGACTGGAAGGTCAAGCCCCAGCGTTGAAACATCTGCCCAAGCACCTGTGATTTGTGCCCAATCCGGTCGCATGACAGGTAGGCGCACAAATACCATACTTGGACGTTGCCAATGACTGCCCCTCCCCAAAACCGCACCGCTGATGTTCTGGCCCGTCGGCTCTACGATGCGGGGTGCCGCTTTGCGTTCGGGATGCCGGGCGGCGAAGTGTTGACGCTTGTCGACGCGCTTGAGGCGGCGGGGATCCGGTTCATTTTGTGCAAGCACGAGAACGCAGCCGCTTTCATGGCCGAAGGCGCGTGGCACCGCACGGGTGCACCCGGGATACTGGTCGCCACTGTCGGGCCTGGTGCGCTCAACGGTGTGAATGCCGTGGCCAATGCGCAGCAAGACCGCGTGCCGTTGATTGTTCTGGCCGGTTGTATCGACGCTGATGAGGCACAGACCTACACGCACCAGGTTCTGGACCAGACACAGGTTTTTCGCCCGATCACCAAAGCGAGCTTTACGCTGAATGCCGGTGCTGCCTGCGTGATCGCAGACAAGGCGGTGGGCATTGCAACCGAAGGCCGTCCCGGCCCGGTTCATATCGACGTACCTATCTCGGTCGCTGTGGCACAAGCGGCAAAGACCATCCCCGCGCGCCGCGCCGCCGCTGCGCCAGTGGTCCCGGCGCCAGAGGTTCTGGCGGATATCAGTGCACGGCTCAGCGCTGCGGCACGGCCGGTCTTGCTTGTCGGTGTCGACGCGCTGAACGATAGGTTCGACCCGACGCGCCATACCATGGCTGAAGCGTTGCAGGGCTTTGTCGAGACATTTAATGTGCCCGTCATCACCACATACAAGGCCAAGGGCATCTTGCCCGAAGATCATCCGCTCGCGCTGGGCGGTGCGGGGCTGTCGCCAAAGGCGGACGCGATCCTGCTTCCATTTGTGCAGCAGGCGGATCTAATCATCGGGCTTGGCTACGATCCGATCGAAATGCGCACGGGCTGGCGCGACTTTTACTTTCCCGGCATCCAGACAATGGTCGATATAACGTCCGAGCCCAACCATCACTACATGCATCAGGCCACGATCAATGTAATCGCAGATTGCGAAGCCAGCCTGCGCGCGGTGCACACATCTGCGACCCCGCGCACAACCTGGTCGGGCGGTGAGATTGAGGCCACTCGCGATGCGCTGGCGGCAGCATTCCCAACAGATGAAGACTGGGGCCCGGCCGCCATCATAGACACCTGCCGCAAAGTTTTGCCGCACGATACGCTCGCCACCGCAGACAGCGGCGCGCACCGCATTTTGCTGAGCCAACAATGGCACTGCTATGAACCGCGTGGCATGATGCAAAGCTCGGCCCTTTGCACCATGGGGTGTGCTGTGCCGCTTGCCATGGGCGCGCAAGTGGCTGAACCGACGCGCAAGGTGATCAGCTTTTCGGGCGACGCTGGATTTCTGATGGTCGCAGGCGAGATGGCAACTGCAGCGGAACTTGGCCTGCGCACGATCTTCGTGGTGTTTGTCGATGCCTCGTTGGCGCTCATCGAGCTCAAGCAACGTCAGCGACAGTTGACCAACGCGGGTGTTGATTTTGGCACGCATGATTTTGCCGCCATGGGCCGCGCCTTTGGCGGGGCAGGGCACACTGTGAGCTCACGGGCCGAACTGCAAAACGCGCTGGACGGCGCACTTGCAGCAGATACCTTCACAGTCATCGCAGCAGTGATTGAGCGAGGCGCATATGACGGAAGACTCTGAGCCCAAAGGCGCGCTCGGCGGCCTTTTTGTTCTCGATCTCAGCCGCATTCTCGCGGGACCAACAGCCACACAGATGTTGGGTGATCTGGGTGCCACCGTGATCAAAGTGGAAAACCCCAAATCTGGCGGCGATGACACCCGCACTTGGGGGCCCAACTATGCGCGTACGCCGGACGGCGCGCGCACGGACCTGTCGGCCTATTTCATGTCCTCGAACCGCAACAAACGTTCCATAGCGGTTGATATTGCAACGGCCGAAGGACAGGATATCGTGCGTCAGCTTGCCGCCCGCGCCGATGTGGTTATTGAGAATTTCAAGCCCGGCGGTCTGGCCAAATACGGCCTGGATCATGCCACACTGTGCGCAACACATCCGGGACTGGTGTACTGCTCGATCTCGGGCTTTGGCCAGAGCGGCCCGAACCGCGATCAGCCCGGATATGACCTGATGGCGCAGGGCTATGCCGGGATTATGTCGCTCACTGGCGATCCGGACGGCACGCCAACCAAGGTTGGCGTAGGCATCGCCGATGTGATGTGCGGGATGTATGCCACAATCGGCATTCTCGCCGCCCTGCGCCACCGTGACCAGACGGGCGAGGGCCAGCATATCGACCTGAGCCTGGTCGACGCGTCCATGGCCTGGCTGATCAACGAAGGCTGCAATTTTCTGACAAGCGGACAAGTGCCCGAACGCCGCGGCAACGCGCACCCCAATATCGTGCCTTATGATGCCTTCTCTTGCGCGGACGGTCACGTGCTGGTGGCGGTTGGAAATGACAGTCAGTTTCGCCGGTTTTGTGATGCGTTTGGTGTCTCTGAACTTGGCGTTCACCCGGACTACGCAACCAACCTGGCGCGCATCGAAAATCGTGTTGCGCTGACCGCCGCGCTGACCCCGGTTTTGCAGGCAGTGACCAAAGAACAGGCGCTGGCCATGATGCGCGCGGCCAAAGTGCCGTGTGGCCCCATCCACAACGTGGCCGAAGCGCTTGGGTCGGATCAGGCACGGGCCCGCGGCACCGTCGTTTCGGTGGCAGCAGAGGCGGTTGAAGGCGGTCAGCTCAACCTTTTGGGAAACCCGCTGAAATTCTCGCGCACGCCGGTCACATACCGGCGCCCGCCACCCGCTTGCGGGGCGGACACGGACGATATCCTCGCCATGTTGAAATCAGGCGACACGCCAAGCTGAAAACCGTCGTCTTTCAAACGCCTTATGCCCCTTGAAAAGGCGATTTTCCGCCGCATCCTTCACCAAAGACGCGCCTTTCCGCTAGCAGTGCATCACGCTTGCGTGTGAACTCCCGTCGGGGCGTATCAAATTGTTACAAACCAGCTTAATCGAAGGTCAGACTTGTTCGCGCGAAAGGTGAACGCACATGATGCACGACATTTGCAATTGTCCGGTTTCGCTGGATACGCCCGAAACGCTTGAGGCTTGGAACGCGATGATCCGGGCTTTTTTGGCGCATGGTCAGGCGACGCCGACACACCTGGGCGCGCTATTGGACGGTGCACCTCAGTTTGCCATGGGTCACGCGGCCAAGGGCCTGTTTTGTCTGATGCTGGGTCGGGCCGAGATGGTCGCCGTTGCGCGCCAGGCTGGTGCGACCGCGGTTGCGGCCTTGGCCGCATCTGGCGGCACGGTGCGGGAACGCATGTGGGTGCGCGCTTTGGGTGAATGGCTGGACGGCCGTCCGTCCGGGGCAATTGCGGCCATGGAACGCGTGCTCGCCGACCACCCAGAGGATACGGCCAGCCTCAAGGTCGGTCACGGCATCCGGTTTATCCTCGGCGACAGCCACGGCATGCGCGCATCCGTGGAAAACGTGCTCGATGCACATCGCGGTCACCCTTTCGAAGGGTATCTGCTGGGCTGTCATGCCTTTACGCTTGAGGAAACAGGCGACTATGACGCCGCCGAGCGCGCCGGACTGCGCGGGCTGACCCTGGCTGCAGATGACGCGTGGGGACTGCACGCTGTCGCGCATGTCTATGACATGACCGCCCGGCCTGATGCCGGGATCGGGCTGATTGAGGATAATCTGTCCGCATGGGACCACTGCAATAACTTCCGCTACCACGTATGGTGGCACAAAGCACTGTTGCATCTGGACCGCGGAGAAACCGATGTGGTTCTGGCGCTCTATGACAGCCAGATCCGCGCCGATAAGACTGACGATTACCGCGACATTTCCAATGCGACCTCGCTTTTGATGCGGCTTGAGTTGGAAGGTGTGTCCGTAGGGGATCGTTGGGACGAATTGGCCAATCTTGCAGAAAACCGCACAGGCGACGGTTGTCTGGTCTTTGCAGACCTCCATTACCAATTGGCTTTAGGCGCAGCCGGGCGATCCGATGCGCAAGCTGCAATGACCACCCGTTTTGCGCGCGACGGCGCGCGGCAGGGCGAGATGCCAGCGCGTGTGTCTGACCCGGGGCGTGCTGCGCTTGCGGGCCTCAACGCATTTGCCGAAGGGCGGTACCACGATGCGTTTGGTCAACTGGCGGCAGCTCGGCCTGGCATGCAGACAATCGGCGGCAGTCATGCGCAGCGTGACGTATTCGAACGCATGACCATCGATGCCGGTCTGCGTGCCGGTCAGATTGATGCTGCACATACGCTCATCGAAGATCGCATCTCGCGCCGTGCGGGGGCCATCGACCGGTTTTCCGCATCGCGCCTCGACGAGGTGTCGCACGCCCGACGCATCCCCGCGCAATGAGGACGCCTTTCTTCGACCGATGACCAGCGCGACCACCGCGCTATATGTTTTGCAACCTGCTCTGACCCAATGACCTTTGCCGATCCGATGACATCCCCGAGCCGACTGAGTGCTGCCCAGGCTGCCGCGCCTGCAGTGCGCGTGCGGGACATCCGGCTCGACTTTTTTCGCGGGTTGGCGATGTTCATCATTCTGTTTGCGCACACCCCTGGTAATTTCATAACCAGCTGGATCCCCGCGCGGTTCGGCTTTTCCGATGCAACAGAAATTTTTGTGTTTTGCTCCGGCATGGCCAGCGCGATCGCCTTTGGCGCCACATTTGACCGGGCCGGGTTCGGGCTGGGATGTGCCCGCGTGGCGTACCGCATTTGGCAGGTATATTGGGCGCATGTCGGGCTATTTTTTGCCACGGCTGCTCTTTTGGTCTTTCTTACAGATCTGGAAGGGTCGTGGCGCAACTACTGGGGCCAGATGAACCTATGGATGCTTTTTGTCGAGCATCGCGAGGGGCTTTGGGAAAACCCCAACATTCTGTTCAGCTTCATGACGTTGCAATGGGTGCCCAACCTTTTCGACATTTTACCGATGTACATGGTCATCCTGGCAATGATGCCGCTTGTGATCTTGGTGGCACGGGTGCACTTGGGGTTGCTGGCGGCCCTGAGCCTGGGGCTGTGGTTTTTTGGGCAGCGCAGTTGGATGGAGGCATTGGGTTTGCCCTATCTCAATTTCACTGCGGAACCGTGGGTTGGCAGTGATGATTGGCAGCGCAGGTGGTTCCTGAACCCGTTTGGCTGGCAACTTGTGTTTTTCACCGGCTTTGCGTTCATGCGCGGCTGGATCCCGAAACCGCCCGTCAACGCAGCACTCTTCGGGCTTGCAGCCCTCATCGTAATAGCCAATGTGCCGCTCTCCAATATCGGGGTGCGCGAGTTTGGGTTCGAATGGGCGCGAGAGTGGCGTATCGAAAACCGGCAGCTGATCTCCAAAACTGATTTCGGCATTCTGCGCTACGTGCAGTTTCTGGCCTTGGGATATGTGTGCTGGGTATTGGCCGGGGACAAAGGCGACCGCCTGCGGGCGAACGCCAGTCGTGCGCTCGGGCGTATCTGGGCGGCGATCCTGCGCGTCATTCTGAAAGTCGGTCAGCAATCGCTCGCCGTGTTTGTGGTGTCGATCTTCGTCGCACGGTTCAATGGGTTTGCGATGGACATGCTGGGGCGCGAGGTGGGCACCTCGCTCGCGGTAAACGTTTTTGGATGTTGTTGCCTAATCTTGACCGCATATCTCGCGGGATGGTTCAAGAGCGTGCCCTGGAAACCGAGGGCCGCGTCATGATGAAGCGACGCAGTTTCCTCGCAAGTCTCGCAGCTCTGGCAAGCGCACCAACGGCTGGCTGGGCCGAAGAGCCGGGGCTCCAGTTGGGCACAGGCACACCTTTTGCCGCCTCCGACATAACAGAGATGGCGCGAGAGAGGGCGATGAGGCCATATGAGCCGCGCCCTTTGATCCCCGAACCATGGCGCACATTGACCTATGACCAGTACCGCAAGATCTGGTTCGACAGCCGCAATGCACTTTGGGAAGGAACAGATACGCCGCAGCGCGTCGACGTGTTCCCCCCCGGTCTGTACTTCCCCCGCGGTGTTCGCACCTACGTGGTCGAAGGCGGCACAGCACGCCCGCTCCAATTCGACATGGGCGTTTTTGACACCACCGATAAATTCCCCGACGTCCCGGTCGACGACACCTTGGGCTACTCAGGGCTGCGTCTGCGCACCGAGTTTGACCAGCCCGGCATCTACGAGGAATACGCGGTTTTCCAGGGCGCCAGCTACTTCCGTGGCATCGGGCAGGGCGATATCTATGGCCTGTCGGCGAGAGGTCTCGCGCTCAAGACCGGCGACCCGATGGGCGAAGAGTTTCCGGATTTCACCCATTTCTGGCTTGAGCGTCCGATCCCCGACGCGCCCGGCATCGTTTTACACGCGCTGCTTGACAGTCCGTCCTGCACCGGCGCTTACCGCTTTGACATCACCCCGGGTCAGCCGCTGACCATGCAGGTTGAGGCCGAGATTTTTGCGCGTGAGACGCTGACGCATGTCGGCATTGCGCCGCTCACGTCGATGTTTCTCTTTGATGACATGGACACGCAGCGCTTTGACGACTTTCGCCCGGCGGTGCACGACAATGACGGTCTGATGATCCACAACGGTGCCGGAGAGGTCATATGGCGCCCCCTCGCAAACCCTCTGACGTTACAGATCAGCGCGTTTTCCGATGACAACCCGCGTGGTTTTGGCCTGATGCAGCGTGCGCGTGCGTTTAGCGACTTCAACGATCTCGAAGCGCTGTATCACCGGCGCCCGGGCCTTTGGGTGACCCCTGGCGAAGGCTGGGGACGCGGGCATGTGGCGCTGGTCGAGATCCCCGCCGATCTAGAGATATACGACAACATTGTTGCGTACTGGCGCCCGATGGCGGACATCCCGCCCGGCGCTTCGCACCGCATGACATACCGGCTGGATTGGGGTGCCGATCCGGCGCCCAAGGCCGATATGCCGTTGCGAGTGCTCAACACCGCCGCGGGCGGGCGTCCGGAAGGTGGACGCATCTTTGCCATTGATTTTGAGCCGGGACCGCAAGTACCTGACGATCTTAGCCGTTTGGAACGCCTTGTTCGCACCAGCGCGGGCGAGGTGACCGAGGGCGTGATCCAGCGCAATCCGGACACCGGGGGCCCGCGCCTTGCCTTCACCTTCCAGTCGGGAGAGGCCAATTGGGCCGAGTTTCGCGCGCAACTGCGCCTTGACGGTGCGCCGCTGAGCGAGGTGTGGTTATACCGGTGGACGCGCGTATGACCTACAGCGTGATGCCGCCGCGCCAACCCCTGGCGATGCCGTCGCAGGATCTGCGCGCCACTGTACCGGCAGCACATGACGCGCCGCCTGCGGCGCCGTGGTTGCGTGCCGCCGTCTTTGGGCCCGCTGTGCTGGGCACGGCAGCAATGCTGTGGGCGCTGCACATGCTGTTTTCCGCGGCTGGGCATACGTGGCTTGAATACGTGCTGCTCGGGTTGATTGGTGCGACATTCTTTTGGGTAAGCCTCACCGTGTTCACCATCGCCGCCGGGCTCTTGCGTGCCGCGCGCCGCGAGCGGGTCGCGCGCCGCGCCGATCCAATCGACGTTGCCCTGCTGGTGCCGATCTACAACGAGGATCCGGGCGATGTTTTTGGCAACGCCGCGGCCATGCTGGCGGACCTTGCGCGGCAGCGCGGTGGCCATCGCTACAGCTTTTTCATCCTCAGTGACACGCGTGACGATGCTATCGCGGGCGCGGAATGGGATGCGTTCCAGTGTTTGCCGCGTATTGATGGCATTCCCGTCTACTATCGCCGGCGCGCGCAAAACACCGACAAAAAGGTTGGCAACATTGCCGATTGGGTGACTGCGTGGGGCGCCGGGTACGAAGCGATGCTGGTGCTTGATGCCGACAGCCTGATGAGCGGTCCGGCCATTGCGCGCCTCGCCGCCGAGATGGCCGCGGATCCCGAAGCCGGTCTGATCCAGACATGCCCCCGCCTGATTGGCGCCGAGACACTCTTTGCCCGCATCCAGCAGTTTTCAAACCTGGCCTATGGCGGGCTATTGGCCGAAGGTCTGGCCGAAATGTCGCGCACCGAAGGCAACTACTGGGGTCACAACGCCATTATCCGCACCCGCGCCTTTGCCGCCTGCGCCGGTCTGCCGTATCTGGGGCGCAGCCAGGGTGACCTGATCCTGAGCCACGATTTTGTCGAGGCCTCGCTTTTGCGCCGCGCAGGCTGGCGGGTGCGCTTTTTGCCGCGTGTTTCTGGCAGCTTCGAAGAGGTGCCAGGCACGCTGATCGACTATGTGACGCGCGACGCGCGCTGGTGCCGTGGCAATCTGCAACATTTGCGCCTGCTTGGCACCCGCGGCTTGCATCCGCTCAGCCGCTTTCACCTGTTCCAGGGGGCAGCGTCCTACCTGATGTCGCCGGCGTGGTTCGTGCTGTTGGTTTTCTGGGCGCTGCTCGGCCGCAATGCCGAAGCGAACGTGTTGACCTATTTCAACGAGGCCAACCCGCTGTTTCCCAGTTGGCCACCCGAGATGACACACATGGACAGCGCCGTTTTCCTATTGGTGATGTATGCGGTGCTCTTGTTGCCGAAACTTGTGTCGGTGGCACTGATTGCGAGCCAGCGCCGAACGCTGCGCCGCTTTGGCGGGGCGCGGGTGTTTATTCCTGCGGTGCTCTTGGAACTGGCGCTGTCAATCGCTTACGCGCCGGTCCTCATGGTGCAACAGACCAAAGCGGTGCTGCGCAGCGCGCTGGGCCGTGGGATCGCGTGGACACCTCAACAACGCGTGGCGCGGGGGTATCCGCTGGGCACGTTGGTGCGCTTCCACTGGGTTGAGACAGTGCTGGGCGGTGCGCTCTTCGCGCTGCTCATCGCGGGGTTGGTGTCGTGGTGGTTGGTGCCAATTGCGCTGAGCCTGACGCTGGCTGTGCCGCTGTCAGCACTGAGCGCTGTGCGACTGTCACGGACGCCCCTCCGGTTGGAAAACCCAGTCACATTGCACGAACCGGCAATCGTGTTGCAGGCGCGCGCGGCACGCAGTGCCATGCGCAGCAGATTGGACGCCTCGGCCTTTGCGGCGGAATAGGCTTTCAGTCCGACCAGGGGACCAGCGGCAATCCGCTTTTGATCCAGCCCGGACCGGCGCCCGATCCCAGCATTCCTTCCGGCACGTCGATAATGTTGGTAAAGCCCGCGTCAGTCATCGCGGCTGACAAGCGCGCTGAGCGCACGCCGCGCGCGCATATGAGCGCGATGGGCACATCCGTGCGCCCTTCCGTGACCTCCAGCAAGGCCGCGGTGAAATCGCGGCGGCGCATGTCGAGGGGCACGGCACCCGCTCCAACCCCAGTGCGCTGCCACTCATCCGGCCGGCGGATGTCGATCAACGTGATTTCCATAGCCTGCGCTGCCTCATAAGCTTGTTGCACGGTCAGCGCGCCGGTACCCGCGGCACTCGCGGTGATGTTGAACCAGCGCGCGCCAAAGACAGCGGCGCCTCCGCCAGCTGCAAGACCCGCAACAACAAAACCCCGGCGCGTCCACGACGCCGGGGCCTTTGGTCCATGCGGACCGTCAGAGTGATGCTCTGCCTCAGCCATTTGGTGCGGCGGAGGAGAATTTGGGGATCGTGTTGGTCGAGGCATCAGCGGATTCGATGTTCACCCAGTTGTTTTCAGCAAGGGTGATGTTACCGGGAATGTCTTCTTCCCAAAAGCCCACCACGTTCTCGGTGATGTTCAGAAACAGCTTGCCATCAACAATACGCCACAGGTTGGGGTTGCCCGGGACCTTGCCACCCTTGGACACGCCATAGGCGCAGTGGCCGTCATATTGCGGCGCGTAGCGTCCTGGGTCTGCCACAAACTTGTCGCGGTTGGCTTCGGTTGAGAAGGCGAATGTCGACCCGTTATACTCTGCGGTGATCGCGGCATTGCCGGGCACACCTTTGGGCTGCGACTGACCAACCGGGTTTTGCGCTAGGTCAAAATAGGCAACCACGTCATAGCCTGACACAGCATAGCCGGTTTCATCCAGATATTGCGGTCCAGCGAAAGCAGCGGAGGCGAAAGTGATAGCGCTGGCTGCAGCAGCGACGGTGAGAGTGAAGCGGTTCATAACGAATTCCTTTGCAAGGCCATCAGCGGCGGGTGGTGTGCCAAACATAGCCAAAGCGCTGCCGGCAAAGGAGCCCGCCTCGCGCGCATGTGAGAGGTTGAAGGATTCCCGTGATCAGCGCAGCTTTGGCGGGCGGGCAGGGTCGCTGCCCGGTGCGCGCGGTTTAACCGCGCTCACTGGTGCAGGCTGCGGCAGGTCAAAGCGCAAGCCAACGCGGGCCAAGCGTTCGGTCACTGGATCGCGCCCGTCAAAAAATCCGACATCCAAGGTGCCCGCTTCCAGCCCCGAGAAAACCAGCGCTTCGGACACTGCGCGCGCCAGCGCGTCCTGCGCGCCCGGCACAGTTCCGACAAAGGCTAGCATGTGTCCCCGGCCGCCGCTGCCCGTCTCTGTTGCGACCAGATAGGCCAGTTGCGCCAATCCGGTCCCGGTGGCCAGTTTGGTATCCAGCGCGCGCAGCAATACGTCCGGCAGCCCTGTGGGCGCTGAGATCGCGGATACCTTTTCCTCAATCGCATCTGGCCCATGCCCGAGGGTCTGTGCCAGCCACGCCACACCGGATGCATCCAAAAGGAACGAAGACGATGCGACGCCCAAATTGAGGCCCAGCCCCAATTGGTTTTCGGCACAGAGCCAGGCAACAACGCGCCCCGAAAGCGCTGCATAGGGCGCTGCGGATCCAACAAAATCGGTCAGTCGGTCTTGGCGGTCAAAGATCAGGACCAGCGGCCCGGCGCCCGGATCATAGACCTGTGGGTGCACCTGATCGCCGTCGGTTTCGGTTTCGAGCAACAAAAACAGCTCTGCATCACCCAACCGCTCATAAAACCGCAGGCGCGCGGCATCATCGTCTGGTGCGGCTTCCATCGCAGCGTGGGCGTGATCAAGCGGCGTTATTTCTGTCATGTCAGCACCTCTTGAACCCGCGTGCGCAATGCGGGCAGCACCTCAGCCTCAAACCACTGGTTTTTCTTGAGCCATGCGGTATTGCGCCAGCTTGGGTGGGGCAAGGCGAAAACCTGTGGCGCATGATCGCGCCACGCGCGCACCGTGTCCGTGACGCCTGCGCGCGTGCGCAGGTGCCAACGATGCGCGTAGCCACCGACCAGAACGGTCAGCGGCATGTCTCCAAGTGCCGTGCGCACATCGCCATGCCACGTGTCAGAACACAGCCGCGGCGGCGGCAAGTCCGAGCCTTTGGCGTCATAGCCTGGAAAGCAGAAGGCCATGGGCACGATGGCGATCCGCGCACGGTCATAAAACGTGCCCTCGTCGATGCCCAACCAGTGCCGCAACCGGTCCCCGGACGGATCGGTGAACGGCCGCCCGCTTTGGTGCACGCGCGCGCCGGGGGCTTGCCCGGCGATCAGGATGCGCGCGCCAGGCTGAAACCAAACCACCGGGCGCGGTTCATGCGCTGTCGCCGTTGCGGCAAAGCGATCTGCGCAGAGCGTACACGCCGCGATCCTGTCGATGAGTTGGGTTTGCGCCATCCCGCAAACCTATGCGCCAAGGCGGCCAGTGCAATTATTTCAATAAATATCGAAATAACACTTGTGCCGCGCCCCTCATTTCTATAAATCTAGAAATATGGAAATGCAATCATCCCCCCCGCCCGATCTTGTTCGCGCCGCCGCAGCTTTTGCTGCGCTCGGGTCCGAACAGCGTCTGTCCGTCCTGCGCAGCCTTGTGCGTGCGGGGCCTGCGGGGCTGAGCATCGGGGACCTGGGCGCCCGCACCGGGGTGACCGGCTCCACCCTGACTCATCACGTGAAAATTCTGACCAGTGCGGGGCTTGTGACCCAAACCCGCCAAGGTCGCTCGATCATCTGCGCCGCCATCGCCTTTGCCGAGGTCGAGGCGCTGTCGCAATTCCTGCTCACAGAATGCTGCGCTGACCAAAGCGAAGCGGAGGACCAAGACCATGGCTGATACCACTTCTGCGACCCCATCCCCCGGTCTGCTCGCCCGCGTTGACCGCGTTTGGCTGGCCGTGGCTGCAATCCTCGCCCTTGTGGCTGTGCTGGACGTGGCACGGCTTGACGATGTGATTGTTTTTGCCCTGCGGGCCCTTGGCGGTACGCTGCCATTCATCGCGTTTGCGGTGTTTGCGATTGCGTATCTCAAAGCGACGGGGGCCGAGAACCTGTTGGCCAAGGCGTTTGAGGGCAATCCGGTGCGCATGATCATCATGGCCGCCCTGTTGGGTGGGATGTCACCGTTCTGCTCGTGCGAGGTGATCCCCTTTATCGCCGCCTTGTTGGCCGTTGGTGCGCCGTTGGGCGCGGTCATGGCCTTTTGGCTGGCCTCACCGCTGATGGACCCGGCGATGTTTGCCATCACCACCGGGGCCATCAGCCTGGAGTTTGCGCTAGCCAAAACGGCTGCGGCCGTCGCTTTGGGCATGTTTGGCGGCTTTGGCACGCTGCTTTTGTCGGGTACAGCTGTGTTTGCCAATCCGCTGCGGGAAAAGCCACAAGTGGGCGGGTGCTGCGGCGTCAAGGCGCCCTTTTCGGCCAAGCCTGTCTGGCAGTTCTGGCATGTACCCGAACGGCGGACGATCTTTCGTCGAGCTGGCCAAGAGAATGGCGTGTTCTTGCTAAAATGGTTGACCCTGGCCTACGTGATCGAAGGTCTCATGGTGTACTACATGCCCGCCGAATTCATCGCGACCGTACTGGGCGGAGCTGGGATCGGAACCATTGTCCTGGGCGCACTGGTCGGCATGCCCGCCTATCTCAACGGCTATGCTGCGGCGCCGCTTGTCGGAGACCTCTTGGAGCAAGGTATGGCGGCAGGCGCGGCAATGTCCTTTATGATCGCGGGCGGGGTCAGCTCGATCCCAGCAGCCATCGCCGTCTGGGCTTTGGTCAAGCCGCGCATCTTTGCCGCGTATCTGGGCTTTGCGTTGCTGGGGTCGGTGCTGGCGGGCCTGGTTTGGCAATTGGTTGCGTAGCCCCGCCACCAACCAGCACTCTTTTCGGGCGAACACACAACCAGAAAATGCGTTTGTGCATTGCCCGCTGTCAGAGGATCAGCTACCCCGCTTGCAAAAGATGACCTCGGGGCTGCCATGTATCGCGTCTGGACGTTTTTAACGGATTATTCCCTCCTGTTGATCATGGGCGCCTTGCTTGCTCTGGTCTGGGCCAATGTCGATCCACATTCCTACCACCACTTTGTAGAATACCCGCTGCTTTTCAATGAACTGATCGGGCAAGACTACGACTATTGGAAAAAGGTCTACGGCGAAGGCTACGAAAAATACGATGCGGGCGGATCAAGCATGGTCCTGTCAGCGCATTACCTCGTCAACGACATCCTCATGGCGCTGTTCTTTGCCATCGCAGCCAAAGAGGTTTGGGAGGCGGTGATCCTCAAAAACGGCTCGTTGCGCGGGAAAAAGGCGGCAACGCCGCTGTTTGCCACCGCGGGCGGCATGTTGGGGCCAATTGCGATCTATCTGGGCGTTGCTACGCTGTTGGGGTCGACCACGTTTGACGCCGTGTCCAATGGCTGGGCCATTCCCACGGCCACTGACATTGCGTTCAGCTATCTGATCGGGCGGCTGGTGTTTGGTGCGGGTCACCCGGCGGTCCGTTTCCTCTTGCTTTTGGCGATTGCCGATGATGCTGCGGGTCTGATGATCCTGGCGATTTTCTATCCCTCGGGCGAGCTTGCGCCGCAATGGCTGCTGTTGTCAGTGGGATCGGCCATCGCGGTTTACGTGTTGGCAAATTGGCTGCCGCGTCGGCTGGACCGCGGCAAGCAGGACCGGCCCAATTCGACGGCAGTGCGCAAGGTGCTCGGCTTTTGGCCCTATGCTATCGCAGGGTGTTTCAGTTGGTACGGCTTTGCCGCATCGGGTCTGCACCCGTCGCTTGGGCTGCTGCCCATCGTCCCAACGATCCCCCATGCTGACCGCGCCTTTGGCATATTTGCTGCGGCAGAACGCTATCTGACCGACCTCTTGAACCAGATCGAACACGCGCTGAAACGGCCTGTTGAGGTGGTGTTGTTCTTCTTCGGTCTGCTGAATGCGGGGGTGGAGTTCAGCTCCATCGGTGACGCTACATGGCTGGTGCTGGCCGGGCTGCTGGTCGGCAAACCGGTGGGCATATTGATCATGGGCTGGATCGCGGCCCGGCCGCTTGGCCTGGGCATCCCCGAAGGCATGCGCATTATTGATCTGGTTGTGATCGGGTGTGTCGCGGCCATTGGCTTTACCGTGTCGCTGTTCTTTGCGTCGGCCGCGTTTGAACCCGGCCCGATACAGGACGCTGCCAAGATGGGCGCACTGTTCAGCTTTGCCGCAGCCGCGATTTCCATCTTCGCAGGTCGCGTTCTGCGCGTGGAAAAACAGGAAAACTAACCGCCACCTCTGCCGCAGGCCATGCGCGTTGCCACATATGCGACAACCCCGGTGTATTCTGTAGAATTGTTGCTGTTATGGACATAATGTGGACAAAATCGGTGAATAGACGGTTAGGACACCTCTGGTAAGCAGGGGATTTAAGTCCCACATCGGGTCACATCGGGTCACAGCGGACCGCGGAGCGTCAATGCTGGAGTTCAGGAACGTTTCCAAGTCCTTTTGGACGGGCACACAGCGCAAGATCATCCTTGATCGCGTGTCCTTTCGGGTTGAGTTGGGAAAATCGCTGGGCATCTTGGCACCAAACGGCACCGGGAAATCGACGCTGGTCAACATGATGGCTGGCCTCGAAAAGCCGGATGAGGGTGAGATCATCCGCGGCTGCAACATCTCTTTTCCGCTCGGCTTTATGGGCGGGGTTATCAACAAAATCTCGGCGCTGGAAAACAGCCGCTACATCGCCCGGCTCTATGGGCTTGACCCCGACTATGTCGAAAGCTTTTGCCGCTGGTTGTGCAATCTCGGCGAATATTTTGAACAGCCGATGGGTACCTATTCATCCGGCATGCGTGCGCGGTTTTCTTTCGCGCTCATGCTGGCGCTGGATTTCGACATCTATCTGATCGACGAGGGTATGCCTGCCTCGATTGACGTGGATTTCAATCGCAAGGCCGGCGACATTCTGCGCGAACGCCTGCGCACCACAACCATCGTCATCGTCTCGCATCAGGCTGAGACATTGGAAAAATTTGCAAGTTCGGCCGCGGTTTTGCTGGACGGGCGCTTGCACATGTTCGACACCTTGGAAGAGGCCAAGAGACTCTATGACTACGAAACCCAAGGCTAGGAAATTCCGCATCAAACGCGCGCCCACACAAGGCGCCGCAGACGCTGCCCCGCAGGACGCGCCGCAGCCCTCTGTGCGCGCATCGGCACCGGCTTCGGATGTGGCAAGCCCGGCACAAGTGGCCAGCGAAACCTCCATTGACGCCATCCGCCAAGAGGGGCTGACAGGCCGCCAATTGCGCATGGCGCGGCGCGTGGCGCAAAAGCACGGATTGGCCGCCACGTCGGATTTCGACGCTGTCCGCCTCTTGCGTGCCAATGGGATCGATCCGTTCCAACGCTCCAACATGCTTGAACTGGTTGTGCCAAACGCGGGCGAGGGTGCGCAGCAGGCGCAGCCCCAAGCCAGCGGCCAGCCGGGATCGGGCAAAGTGCAGCTGCCACAAACGGTAAATCAGGGCCAGTCGAACCTGCCCGCAACCGAGCTGAGCCCGGCCGAACGCCGCGCCCAGGACATCCAGGCCATCCAGCGCGACATCATGCAGCGCCGCCGCAAAAAGCTGGGCCTGCTCATGGTCCGGCTCGCGTTTTTCGTGATGCTGCCGACCTTTCTCGCAGGCTACTATTTTTACGCCATCGCGACGCCGATGTATGCCACCGAATCCGAGTTTCTGATCATCCAGAACGAAGGGTCGGGTGGATCGAGCCCGCTGGGCGGCCTGCTGCCAACCCAGTTTGCCACCAACCAGGACGCCATCGGTGTGCAGGCATTTCTCGAATCCAAAGAGGCGATGCTGCGCCTTGACAAAGATGTCGGGTTCAAATCGCACTTTACCCAGGACTGGATCGATCCGATCCAACGCCTAGGCGAAGATCCGAGCGATCAGGAAGCCTATGATATTTATAAGAAAAACGTGAAAATCGGCTATGACCCGACCGAAGGTTTGATCCGCATGGAAGTGGCCGCCGCTGACCCGCAGGTGTCCGCCGAATTTTCCCAAAGCCTGATCGGCTACGCCGAACAGCGGGTCAATGATCTGTCGTCGCAAAAGCGCGAGGACCAGATGCGCGACGCCCGCGAAAGCTTTGACCGCGCGCAAGAAGAACGCCGAGCCGCACAGGAAAACCTGGTGCGGTTGCAGATCGAAGGTCAGATCCTCGATCCCGACGGCGTGATCACCAGCCTGCGCGCTCAGATCAACACGCTGGAAACGTCGGTGATCGAAAAAGAGATCGAATTGGCCAGCCTGCTCAACAACGCGCGTCCCAATCAAAGTCGCGTCGACGCCGCCGAAGGGGATTTGCGCATTCTCCAGCAGCAGTTGCAAAAGCTGAATGCGCGGATGATTGATGTGAGCCAGGGCGAGAATTCGCTGGCCGAACTGTCTGCGCGCCTGCAGATCGCGCAAGCCGATCTGGCCGCGGCAGACACCACCTTGCAGGCGTCGCGCCAGACCATGGAACAAGCCCGCGTCGAAGCCTTTCGGCAGGTGCGTTACCTGACGGTGGCGGTCGAACCCATCGCCCCTGATGCCGCGAGCTATCCGAAGGCGTTCGAAAACACGATCTTGGCTTTCATCGTCTTTGCAGGCATCTATCTGATGATTTCGATCACCGCATCGATCCTCAGAGAACAGGTATCAGCGTAGTATGAAACACGTGGACGTGGCCGGTTTGACCATCGGCAATGACCGCCCCCTGACGGTAATCGCTGGCCCGTGTCAGATCGAAAGCGAGGCGCAAGGCGTGGAAATCGCGGGCACTGTCAAGGCTGCTTGCGCAGCGGTGGGGGCGCAGTACGTCTTCAAGGCGAGCTACGATAAAGCCAACCGCACCTCGTTGTCCGGGGGTCGGGGCCTTGGGATCGATGCGGGCCTGAAGGCGTTGCAAGCAATCAAGGATCAGATCGGCGTGCCGGTTCTGACCGACGTGCACACCGAGGCGCAATGCGCCGTCGCCGCACAAGTAGCTGATATCATTCAAATTCCGGCGTTCCTATGTCGGCAGACGGATATGCTGCTGGCGGCCGGGCACACCGGCGCTGTGGTGAACATCAAGAAGGGGCAGTTCCTCGCCCCGTGGGAGATCGGCAACATTGTCACCAAGGTGGAAAGCACCGGTAGCACGCGGATTCTGCTAACAGAACGCGGCACCTCCTTTGGCTACAACACGCTGGTCGCGGACTTGCGGTCGCTGCCGCAGATGGCGCAGACGGGCTACCCGGTGGTGATGGACGCAACCCATTCGGTGCAGCAGCCCGGCGGGCAGGGCGGCAGTTCTGGCGGGCAGCGTGAGTTTGCGCCGGTGATGGCCCGCGCGGCGGTGGCGATCGGCGTGGCGGCGGTGTTTATCGAAACGCACCCCGACCCGGATACCGCCCCGTCGGACGGGCCGAATATGATCTATCTCGACCAGATACCCGCGTTGATCGATACGCTGATGCGGTTCGACGCGCTGGCCAAATCATCCCCATTAAGCATCTGAAAAAGTTGATTTCTTCATGATCAAACCATTGTCGACTGTTGCCCAAAACACATGGGAATTCCTGCGTGATCCGATGATCACGCCCACGGGGTTTCGCGAATACGATGCGCGGTGGAAGTATCCGGATGAGATCAATCTGCCCGGCATCACCGCGCTAGGGCTAGGCCTGGGCACGCAGATGCAGCGGCGGGGGATCGCGCCGGTCATCGCAGTCGGCAACGACTATCGTGACTATTCGCTGAGCATCAAAAACGCGCTGATCGTGGGGCTGATGCAGGCGGGCATTCACGTCAAAGACATCGGCCCGGCGCTGTCGCCTATGGCCTATTTCAGCCAGTTTCATCTGGACGTGCCCGCGGTTGCCATGGTCACGGCCAGCCACAATCCCAACGGTTGGACCGGGGTCAAGATGGGCTTTGACAAGCCGCTGACACACGGCCCCGAAGAGATGGCCGAACTCCGCGATATCGTGCTGGGCGGTGAGGGTGTTGGCGCGCCCGGTGGGGGGTATGAGTTTGTCGATGGGGTGCAGGAGGCGTATCTGCAAGACCTCGTCGGTGATTTCAAAATGTCACGTAAAATCAAGGTGGTATGTGCGACAGGCAACGGTACGGCGTCGGCCTTTGCGCCCGAGCTGTTCCGTCGGATCGGGGTTGAAGTGGTCGAGAGCCACAACCGTCTCGACTATACCTTTCCGCACTACAATCCGAACCCCGAAGCGATGGAAATGCTGCATGACATGGCTGCCAGCGTGACCGCGTCGGGGGCGGATCTGGCGCTGGGATTTGACGGCGACGGGGACCGCTGCGGCGTAGTGGATGACGAGGGCGAGGAGATTTTTGCCGACAAGGTTGGCGTGATCCTCGCGCGGGATTTGAGCAAGCTTTACCCCGGCGCGACCTTTGTGGCGGATGTAAAATCCACAGGGCTTTTTGCGTCCGATCCGGAGCTGATCGCCAACGGCGTCACGGCGGATTACTGGAAGACCGGGCACAGCCACATGAAGAGAAGAGTCAAGGAAATCAATGCCTTGGCGGGGTTCGAGAAATCTGGGCACTACTTTCTCGCAGAACCGGTGGGGCGGGGATATGACTGTGGGATGCGGGTGGCGGTGGAGATCTGCAAGCTGCTCGACCGCAACCCCGACATGAAAATGTCGGACCTGCGCCGCGCGCTGCCTAAGACCTACGCCACGCCGACCATGTCGCCCTACGCGGCTGACACGGAAAAATACAGCATTCTCAAGAGGATCGTCGACAAGTTGGTCGCGATGAGCGACAGCGAAGAGCGCATCGCGGGGCGCAAGATCAAAGAGGTGGTGACCGTCAACGGGGCGCGGGTGATCCTGGACAATGGCGGTTGGGGACTGGTGCGGGCGTCGTCGAATACGCCAAACCTTGTTGTGGTCTGTGAGAGCCCGGAAAGTGAGGCGGAGATGCGGGCGATCTTTGCCGTCATCGACGCGGTCATCCGGACCGAACCGGGGGTTGGTGAGTACGATCAGACGATCTGAGCCGTCAGGGGTTAACGCAGCGTGCGCTGGGTCTTGCCGGGCGTTTTGATCAACGAGGTCGGTGTTTTGTACAAAATCGGGCGCGCTCATCGGCCCCTTTTCGGGCCTCTTCGCGGGTTTTGATGAAAACCGGGTGCGTTTTGTACAAACTGGCCCCTTCGTGTCCGTTTACGTCCTGTTAACCCACACCCTGCCGTTAACCTTTGGCCGGGCGCGTTTACGAAGCGTTAGGAAACGGACATGCAGGCGGCGGCGTCGCCGCCATTACCGGCGGCGGTCCCGGCGCGAGGACATCGGCTGGAACGCGACGCTCACATGCGCCTCGCAATAGGGCTTGCCCTGCTGCACCGGCAGTCCGCAAAACCAAAAGTCGTCGGTGGCCGGATCGCCAACCGGCCATTTGCAGGTCCGCTCGGTCAGTTCCATCAGCGACAGGCGTTTGGCCTTTTTCTCGACCTCGTTGACTTTGGCCAGCGCTTCGGGGCTGATCTCGTTGGCCGAGGGTTGCGGCGGCAGCGGTTGGCCCGCGGGGATGATCTGTTTGCGCACGGGCAGCGACGGTTTCGGCGTCTCGGCGGCCGGTTCCGCAGCTTTTGCCGGTTCCGATTTGGGCATCGGTTTTGGTTTGGCCTCGGCCTTGGGGGCGGGCTTGACCTTGGCTTCGGTCTTGGCGGTGCCGCCGCCACCGGCGCGGTTTGACAGCCCCAGCCTGTGCACCTTGCCGATCACTGCGTTGCGGGTCACGCCGCCCAACTCTTTGGCAATCTGGCTGGCAGACTGGCCTTCGCCCCACATCTTTTTCAGCAGTTCAACGCGCTCATCGGTCCAGGACATGTGGGGGGCTTACCTTCGATAAAAGCGGCCCGAGCGTGGGCCGCTTGTGTTTGGTTCAGCTCCTTATTTTAGTCATGGGGGGCAGAGTTACAAGGGTGGGCGTCGGGCAAGGCGCGGCTGATACGCGCGGTTACGGCTGCCGGACCCGTGACCGCCCCTCGCGCCAGGCCAGAAGCGCGCCGCCCGCGATAATAATTGACGCCCCGAGGCCGGTGATAGCATCCGGGATCACCGCAAAGATGGCCATGTCATAGGCGGCGGCAAAGACCAGCGTGATATAGCTGAACGGCACCACAAAGCTCGCCTCTGCCCGTGCCATAGCGTTGACAAAGCAGGCCTGCGCCGACGCCATCAGCAGCCCCACGCCCGCCATCAGCGCCCATTGCGTGGGCGAGGGCGTTTGCCAGACCCATATCACTGCCGCACTGGCGATGCAGACACCGATGGCGTTGTTGACCAGCAGGATGGAAAAGGGCGGCTCGCGGCCCGACAGCAGTTTGATCACGGTGATCTCAAACCCCATGATCAGCGCGGCACCAAGCGCCAGCAGAGCAGCGGGTTGAAAGGTGCTGGGCGTAGGCCGCAGCAGCACCAGCGCGCCCGCCAGTGCAATGCACGCCGCCGCCCAGCGCCAGCGGCCGACCCGTTCGCCCAGCATCGGGATCGCCAGCATCATGGCAAAGACCGGATTGAGGAACGAGATCGCTGTGGCATCGGCCAGCGGGATATAGGCCACCGCGGCAAACATCAGCGTCACACCCGTCATCCCCGCGCTGGTGCGCATCAGGTGCAGCCCCAGATGCGGCCGCACCAATCGCGGACGCAGCAGCGCCGCCGCCGTGGCAATGCCGACAAAGGCAAAGAGAAAGCGCCCAAAGGTGATCTGCAACGGGTGCAGCGGCGTGCCGATCTCCGGCGTGCTGAGCGCTTTGGCAAACAGCGTTGTGCCCGCGATCAGCGCCGAGGCAGCGATCATCAGGATCACGGCGGTGCCGGGGCGGTCGGCGCGGATGGCGGGTTGGGCGTGCGGCATGCCGCTCAGATGCGCTGCCGCCTGCGCGACGGCAACCGTTTTATTGTACTGCTACAAGTTGGGGCTTTCCTTAGCCCAGCGGTTCGTCTATGCCACGCTTCATGAACAGCATGACCCTCCGACGCCGATAAGGCCCGAGATCTCCCGCGCGCCCCGCAGGCGCCGCGCTGTTTAATCGCCCCTGCCGGGGCCACCCCTACCAAACCTGTTGACCCGCGCCGCCCCCTCGTGCACCTACGAGGCTTCTGATAAGCGGCCCCAACCAGAGGATGATCCCGATGATCGCGTCCGTCTTGCCAACCTATAACCGCGCGCCCCTGAGCTTTGTCAAAGGCGAGGGCAGCTGGCTGATCGAGGCGGATGGCCGCCGATTTCTGGACCTTGGGGCCGGGATTGCGGTGAACGCGCTGGGGCACGCGCATCCGGCGCTGACGCAGGTGCTGGCCGATCAGGCCGGCGCGCTGTGGCACACGTCAAACCTGTATCACATCCCGCAGCAGCAGGCGCTGGCCGACAAGCTGGTCGAGCTGACCTTTGCCGACACGGTGTTCTTCACCAATTCGGGCACCGAAAGCTGCGAGTTGGCGGTGAAGATGGCGCGCAAATTCTGGCACAGCGCCGGCCATCCCGAACGGGTCGAGTTGATCACCTTTTCAGGCAGCTTTCATGGTCGGTCCTCGGCGGGCATTGCCGCAGCCGGGTCCGAGAAGATGACCAAGGGGTTTGGGCCGCTGCTGCCCGGCTTTGTGCATCTGCAATTCGGCGATCTTGCCGCGATTGAGGACGCCATCACCGACGCCACCGCCGGCATCATGATCGAACCGGTGCAGGGCGAGGGCGGCATCGTGCCGGTGCCGGACGAAGATCTGCGCGCCCTGCACGCCCTGTGCGATGATCACGGCATCCTGTTGATCCTGGACGAGGTGCAGTGCGGCGTGGGCCGGACCGGCAAGCTTTTTGCTCACGAATGGGCCGGCATCACGCCCGACATCATGCTTGTGGCCAAAGGCATCGGCGGCGGCTTCCCGCTGGGCGCGGTGCTGGCGACCGAAACGGCCGCATCGGGCATGAGCGCGGGCACCCATGGTTCAACCTATGGCGGCAACCCGTTGGGCTGCGCGGTGGGCAACGCGGTGCTCGACATCATCAGCGACCCGGCCTTTCTCAACGATGTGAACCGCAAAGCGGGGCTGTTGCGGCAAAAGCTTGAAGGGCTCGTGGCCGCGCATCCAGACGTGTTCGACCATGTGCGCGGCTCGGGCCTGATGCTAGGGATCAAGTGCAAGGCGCTCAATGGCGACGTGGTCGCTGCGGGCTATGCCAATGAGGTGCTGACAGTTCCCGCGGCCGACAACGTGATCCGCTTGCTGCCGCCACTCACCATCAGCGACGACGAGATTGCCACCGCAATCGACCGCTTGGATACAGCGGCGACCAGCCTCGCCGCCTGACCCTTCTCTGTTTTAGAAAAATCCCGGGGGGGCGCGCATCGCGCGCGGGGGCTGGCCCCCGCCCCGGCTTCCCGCAAGAGACACCGCCATGACCCATTTTTTGGACATCCACACCACCGCCCCGGCCGATCTGCGACAGATGATCGACAGCGCCATCGCGATGAAAGATGCTCGCCGCGGCCGCCCCAAGGGCAGCCCCGACGATGACCGCCCGCTCGATGGACATATGGTGGCGCTGATCTTTGAAAAGCCGTCGACGCGCACGCGGGTCAGTTTCGACGTGGGCGTACGCCAGATGGGCGGGCAGACCATGGTGCTGTCGGGCGCGGACATGCAGCTTGGTCACGGCGAGACCATCGCCGACACCGCCCGCGTTCTCAGCCGCTATGTCGATCTGATCATGATCCGCACCTTCGAAGAGGCGACCCTGCAAGAGATGGCCGAATACGCCACTGTCCCGGTGATCAACGGGCTGACCAATGCCTCGCACCCGTGCCAGATCATGGCCGACATCATGACGTTCGAGGAACATCGCGGCCCGATCAAGGGCCGCAAGGTCGTGTGGTCGGGGGATGGCAACAACGTCTTTGCCAGCTTTGCCCATGCGGCCAAACAGTTCGAATTCGACCTGGTCTTTACCGGGCCGGAGCCGCTGGATCCCGACCGCGCGCTCGACGGGCTTTACACCACCGAGCGCAATCCGGACGCCGCTGTCGACGGCGCTGATCTGGTGGTCACCGACACGTGGGTCAGCATGCACGATCCGCAATCGGCGCGCGAGCGCCGCCACAACCAGTTGCGCGGCTATCAGGTGAACGAGGCACTGATGGCGCGCGCCGGGGCTGACAGCCTGTTTATGCACTGCTTGCCCGCCCACCGCGAGGACGAGGCGACCTCGGCCGTGATGGACGGGCCGCATTCGGTGATCTTTGACGAGGCCGAAAACCGCCTGCACGCGCAAAAGGCGATCATGCGCTGGTGCCTTGGCGCGTAAGCGCCAGCACAACGTCGTGTCGCCTAAGCGCCAGCGTAAAGTCGTGGCGCCTAAGCCTGTGCGCATCGCCGTGGCTGGTGCGGGCAGCATCGGGTGCTTTGTCGGTGGGCTTTTGGCGCTGGCTGGACATGATGTGCGGTTTCTTGGCCGGGCACGGATCATCGCAGCGGCCCGCGACGGCCTGCGCCTCACTGGATTTGACGGGCTGGACGCGGTGCTGGAGGCGCCGCACATGTCCGAGGACCCCGCCGAGGTGCTGACCGGCGCGGACCTCGTTCTGGTCTGCGTCAAGACCGCCGACACCGCAGACATCGCGACGCATGTGGCGGTGCACGCCCCGAAAGCACGCGTCATCAGCCTGCAAAACGGGGTTGGCAACGCCGAGGCTTTGCGCGCCGCGCTGCCGGGCGCGGATGTGCGCGCGGCGATGGTGCCGTTCAATGTGGTGGCGCGCGGGCCTGCGCATTTTCATCGCGGCACCTCGGGCGACATCGTGGTCGAAGCCGGGCCGCTGCCCGCGCTTGATACCCCGCATCTGGCCTGGCGGCAGAGCGACCGGATCGAGGCGGTGCAGTGGGGCAAGCTGCTGATCAACCTTGGCAATGCGGTGAACGCGCTGGCTGACATCCCCCTGCGCGACCAGCTGCGCGATCGCGCCTGGCGCCGGATCATGGCGGCCCAGATGGCCGAAGCGCTGCGCGTCCTGCGCGCCGCAGGTATCCGCCCCGCCCGCAGCACCGCCGCTGCCCCGTGGCTGATCCCCCACATCCTGCGCCTGCCCGACGCGCTGTTTGTGCGCATCGCTGCCCAAATGCTGACCATCGACGCTGAGGCGCGGTCGTCGATGTGGGAAGACCTGACCCTGCGCCGCCCCACCGAGATTGACGCCCTGCAAGGCGTGATCGTGGCACTGGCGGCCGAGCACGGGATGCAGGCGCCGATCAACGCGCGCCTGCACGGATTGATCAAGGCAGCGGAGGGCGCGGGCGAGGGCCCGCCGGGGCTTCGGCCTTCCGAGGTATGGGGGTAAGGCGAAGTGCTGCGGGGCGCCAGCCTTACGAAACATGACCGTGCGCTGACCGTCGCCCAAGAGAATGTTATGCCCGGAAGTCGCACCGGCTTTTGCAAGGGGCAGCAATACCAAACATTGCAGCGGCAACGATGCGCATGTCTGTTCTCAGCCGCCAGGCGCTCGTGCCTCCGCACGCCTGGTGTCTGCATTGGTCCTTGCCTGTCCCAAACAAACCATGCGGAGGCCGAACAGCACGGCCATCAAGAATTCTTAAGAGGTGCTGCTTAGTAACAGGTCCCGTATAGCGAGATGTTGGGAGTGGCACGGTGCCAACTTTTACAATCGTAAGCGCGAGCAAATCGCCGCTGGCGCCAAACGAGATCAATGCAGGGACAACAATTCCTGTATCTGATGGCGACGTATTCATCATTGACCCCTCCGCAGATCAGAACATCACCTTCGAGGCGGCAGGCGGAACGCCCGCGAATTTCGATGTTCAGATGAATGCAAGCAGCGCCCATACGCCGGAAATTGTCTTTGAAACGGACCTCACGCCATCGGTCGTCATCGCAGACAATGTGGATGCATCAGGCGTCACCATCTTGGCTGGCAATGCCGATGCCATCAATTTCACCGCGGGCAACAATGTCACTTTTGGTGCCTACCACGGTTCGAACGATGGGATTGATACGGTCCTTATCGGCGACGGTTTCACCGCAGCAGATAACTGGCAAACGAAAGACGGTGCAGACATTCTGCACATCGGTGACGACGCCGTGTTCATGGACCTGCAGACGGGTGACGGCGACGATGTCGTGAACCTGGGTGAAAATGCGACGTTCACCAAACTCGACGGCGAAGAAGGCTCCGACACACTCAACACGCAGACCACCGGACTGGGCGAGGAGAATTTTGAGAGCACCAATGTCGTTTGTTATGCCGCTGGAACCCTGATCGACACGCCCGATGGCCCGCTCGCCGTAGAGGTCCTGAAACCCGGCGACCAAGTGATCACGGTGGATCACGGACCACAGAGCGTGCGCTGGGTACGCAGCAGAGAGCAGAACCTAGAGAACGTGGCGGCGATGGCCAAACCTGTGCTGATTGAGGCGGGCGCTTTGGGTGACTGTTTGCCGTCGCAGGATCTGATCGTTTCACCGCAGCACCGTGTTGTGGTTGGTGGCGCTGGACAGTTGCACGGCGCGTTCTGTTTCGAAGCGTTTGCACCGGCCAAGTCACTGACCAGACTGCCCGGCATCCGTCACATGAAAGGCAAATCCCGGATCACGTGGGTCCACTTCGCCTGTGACCGGCATGAGATTGTCATTGCCAATGGGTGCCGTTCGGAATCGCTGCTGCTTGGGCCGATGGTTGTGAACGGGTTGGATGCGAGCGAACGTCGCGCGGTGATGGCACAATTCGGGCCTGCGATGGCCATCGATGCCGCGTTAAACGGTCCACCGGCGCGCGCGTGCCTAAAGGTCAAATATGTCAGGGGCCTCATCTTAGAACGCATCCACGAGACGCACGCCGCCGCGGCGACAGAAACCCAGACATGGGATCGGGGTATGGTATCAGAGAGGTACAAGGTGGCGCGGGCAGGAGCAGCGTCGTTGGTCCACTGACGCAAGCCTTTGCAGTGTGTCATGTTCCGATACAGCGGACACCCGACGCAATCTGTCGGATGGCGGCACAGTTTGGCGGCGCGGAATGGATCGCTTCTGCGGCTAAGCTTGCTGGTCATGCGTCCCGCGCTGCATGCAGGCAGAGCGGGTAGATCGCTCGTGTGTCTGAAAGAGAAAACGAGCAGCACGGTTTCCGGAGAGGTTGATGCGTTAGACTTAACGCTGAGCTGTGCGCGCCGGCCGCTCTTGGCTTGGGCAATGCGATGCGGGGGCCGACACCGCGCGCACGCTGCGCGCCATCCCAGTGCGCAGCTTCCCGCGCTCATTCTTACTTGCGCGGTTTTGCGCGCCCTCACTTATCTGCGCGGCTTGGCGCGCAAGGTCGGGTCGGCGGCGGTGGGGTCTTTGGGCCAGGGGTGTTTGGGGTACTGGCCGCGCATGTCTTTGCGGACGTCTGCATAGGAGGTGGCCCAGAAGCGGGGGATGTCGCTGGTGACCTGGATCGGGCGGTGCGCCGGGGAGAGCAGGGTGACCTGCAGCGGGGTGTCGCCCACAACCGGATGCGCGGTGACACCGAACATCTCTTGCAACCGGACGGAGATACCCGGCGTGGCGGCGTCGTAGTCGATGGGGACCTTGCGGCCCAGCGGTGTGATGAACGCGCCCGGCACCGCGCGGTCCAGCGCCTGCATGGCGTTCCAGCCCAGATGCGCCTCGAGGGCTGGCGCGATGTCGAACGCCTTCCAGTCGGCGGCGGTGCGGATGCCAGTGAGATAGGGCAGCAGCCAGTCGTCGAGCGTGGCCATCAGCGCGTCTTCGGAGAGGTCGGGGAAGCCGTCGCCCATGAGGACGCCACGCGCCATCAGGCGGCCGGCGCGGCGCGATGGGCGCAGGCCCAGTTGGCGCACGCCGTCCAGCATGGCGGCAGCGATGGCGTCAGGCGGCGCGTTTTTCCAGGCGCGATCCTCGAGCACCAGCGCGCCGAAACGGCGCTGCTGGCGGGTCAGCACCTGGCTGTCGCGTTTGGACCAGATGCAGGTGTCGTGCCAGCTGATCTGGTCGGGGAAGTGGGTGTCGATGTCGGCTTCGGTGATCACAGTCGCCTGCCTTATGCGCGCCTCGCGCGGGTCGCCGTCGAGATCGGTGGCTACGATCAGGCGTTGGCTGGCGAGCGGGTCGTCTTCGGGCAGCACCGCGCCTTTGCCGCCTGACAGGACGTAGCGCGGGGTGTCGCCTTTGCGGCGCAGGCCGATGCGGTCGGGGTAGGCCAAAGCCACAACCGAGGCCGGGGCGACGTCGTTGCGGGTGCCTCCGAGGCGTCGTGCCTCTTGCCGGATACGCTCGACCACGCCGCGATGCGCGGCCTCACCAAAGCTGCCCGGCTGCTCCACGGCGCGGCGGCGCAGGGCAAGGTCGGTGCCGTGACCGCGCAGGGGGTCGCGTTCGGCGAGGATCGCGGCCCAGAGCGCTGCGCCCGGTCCGGCCACCTGCAACATGTGCGCAAGACGCGGGTGCAGCGGAGCCGCGGCCAGCGCGCGGCCGTGATCAGTGATCCGATTGTCGGCATCGAGCGCGCCCAGCATCGTCAGCAGCGCGCGCGCCTCGGCCAGCCGACCGGCATGGGGCGGGGTGACAAAGCGCATGGTGTCTTCGGTTCCGCCCCAGAGGGCCAGTTCCAGCGCGAAGCCTGCGAGATCACCCGCCGCGATCTCAGGCGGAGGAAAGGCGGCCAGCGCGCCGTCCTCGCCCCGGGTCCAGAGCTTGTAGCAGACCCCCGGTGCGACCCGGCCTGCGCGGCCTGCGCGCTGGGTCGCCTGGGCGCGGGTGACGCGTTCGGTGACCAGCCGAGACATGCCCGAGGCCGGATCAAACAGCGCGCGCCGCGACCGCCCGCCATCGACCACGATGCGGATGTCGGGGATCGTCAGCGAGGTTTCGGCGATGGAGGTGGCGAGCACAACCTTGCGCTGATCCGACGGTGTCACGGCGGCACGTTGCGCCTTGAAGTCCATCGCGCCAAAGAGCGGTTGCAGCGCGGTGCCAGCCGGCAGGCGGCCCTTGAGCAGGGCCTCGGTCCGGCGGATCTCACCCTCGCCGGGGAGGAAGGCAAGCAGGCCGCCCTCGGCCTCGCGCATCGCCTGCAGGATCAGGTCGGCCATGGCGTCTTCGAACCGGGTGCGTTTGGGCAGGGGGGTGCCCAGCCACCGGGGCGTGACGTCAAAACTGCGCCCTTCGGAGGTGAGGATGTCGGCCCCCATCACTTGCGCCACCGGGGCGGCGTCGAGCGTGGCCGACATGGCGAGCAGGATCAGGTCGTCGCGCAGCGCCTCGGTCACTTCAAGGCACAGCGCGAGGCCCAGATCGGAGTTGAGCGAGCGTTCGTGGAATTCATCAAAGATCACTGCGCCCACGCCCGGCAGGTCGGGGTCGGATTGCAGCATGCGGGTCAGGATGCCTTCGGTTACCACCTCGATGCGGTTGGTCTTGGACACTTTCGCCTCGCCCCGGATGCGGTAGCCGACGGTTGCGCCCACCGGTTCGCCGAGGGTCGCGGCCATGCGTTCAGCGGCGGCCCGGGCGGCCAGGCGGCGTGGTTCGAGCATGACGATGCGGCCCGCGGTCAGGTCCGCGCCCAGCATGGCGAGGGGCACGCGCGTGGTTTTGCCCGCGCCCGGCGGCGCCTGCAGCACCGCGCGGCCGTTGCGGGCGAGGGTGGCGATCAACTCGGGCAGGATGGCGTCGATGGGCAGTGCGGGCGTCATGGCCGCCGTTATGGCGCAAGAGGCCGGGCGGGCCAATGCTGTGACCTTGTGCACGGCGCGGCGATGCGCGCGGTGGCGCCTCCGGCCCGACCGAGCCAGCACTCAGCTTGATCCGCATGGCTGCGCCGGGTTGTCCGCGCTTGTCCAAAAGACGCGATCCCGGGCCTAGACATTTACCCGCCCCGCTCGCACAAAGTCGCCATGGCTCTTGCGACTGACATCCCGGATCTGGCCCGCCGCATCGCGGACGGTGAGCGGCGTGCGTTGGCGCGGGGCATCACTTTGATCGAAAGCAGTCGGGCCGATCACAAAGCGCAGGCCGCAACGCTGCTGACCGCTATGCCCGAGGGGCGGCAGGCGCTGCGCATCGGGCTGTCGGGCACGCCGGGGGTGGGCAAGTCCACCTTTATCGAGGCCTTTGGCATGATGTTGGTGGACCGCGGCCTGAAGGTGGCTGTGCTGGCGGTTGATCCCAGCTCGGCCCGTTCGGGCGGGTCGATCCTGGGTGACAAGACGCGGATGGATCGGCTGAGCCGGGAAGGCGGCGCGTTTATCCGCCCCTCGCCCAGCCAGACCCATCTGGGCGGTGTCGCGCGGCGTACGCGCGAAGCTGTCGCCCTGTGCGAAGGGGCAGGGTTCGACGTCGTGCTGATCGAAACGGTCGGCGTGGGCCAATCCGAGACGCAGGTGGCGCAGATGGCTGATCTGTTCCTGCTGCTGCTGGCCCCCGCGGGCGGGGACGAATTGCAGGGCGTCAAACGCGGCATCATGGAGATGGCTGACATGATCCTGGTCAACAAGGCCGACGGCGATCTAAAGCCGGTGGCGACGCGCACCTGTGCCGATTACGCCGGCGCGCTGCGCCTTTTGCGGAAGCGGCCGCAGGACCCCGATACGTTTCCCAAGGCGTTGATGGTGTCAGCGCTGGAGGAGGCCGGGATTACCGCCGCTTGGGACGAGATGCAGGCGCTGGCCAAATGGCGCCGCACGCACGGATTTTTCGCGGCAAACCGGGCTGCGCAGGCCCGCTACTGGTTCGAGGCGGACGTGACATCGGCACTGCTGGCGCAGCTTGCGGCACCGCAAGTGCAGGCGCAGATGGACGCGCTGGGCGCAGAGGTCGCGGCAGGGCGCGCCGACCCCGGGCAGGCGGCGCAGCAAGTGCTTGATACCCTGGGTCAGGCGGCGCCTTCTGGGTCTTGACCCGCCCCCTGATTCCGCCTATTGCCCGCAGACCAATTTGACCAGCGCTGTGGCTAGTGCCGTGGTGCTGACGCTGTGTCGGGGACCGTCCCAACGGCACCAGATGAAAAAGAGGATGATGCAATGTCGCGCGTGTGCGAATTGACCGGCAAGGGCCCGATGGTTGGCAACAATGTCAGCCACGCCAATAACAAGACCAAGCGGCGCTTTCTGCCCAACCTCAACGACGTGACGTTGCAGTCCGAGACGCTGGGCCGCGGTATCAAGCTGCGCATCACCGCCGCCGCGCTGCGGTCTGTGGATCACCGCGGTGGTCTGGACGCGTACCTGGCCAAAGCCAAGGACACCGAGCTGTCGGACCGCGCCCGCAAGGTCAAAAAAGAGATCGCCAAGGCGCAAGCTGCGGCCTGATCCTGATCCGCATGGATTTTAACGGCCTCGCCCCCACCCGGGCGGGGCCGTTTCTCGTGTTGCACTTGCCTGTGTGCTGCGCGCGGCATATCTGGGTTTCATGACACGCGTGATGGTTTCTGTGCTGATGGCGGTGATGCTGGTTGCAACCAGCATCGGGGCGGCGTCGGCGCGTGGCGCGGCCCCGGTGGCGGACAGTATCGTGATCTGTTCCGGCCACGGGGTGGAGCTGGTCTATCTCGATGCCGACGGCAACGAGACACGCGCGCCGCATCTGTGCCCCGATTGCCTGATGCATCTGGCCGGGTTGCCCAGTGGGGTGGCCGTTTTGGCGCTGCCGGCGGACGCCGCGGGCGCGCATCTGCGCCCCGGATATGCGGCGCAGTTGCATGTCAGCCTGCGACACGGCCCGTCGGCCCGTGCGCCGCCTGCGGTGGTCTGAACCTTTTCTTCAGAACACTCTCAGGCATGAAAGGACAGCAGATGTCCCACACGAAATTCTTTGCGGGCGCGCTTGCCGCTGCCCTGATCGCGAGCCCGGCCCTGGCCGACATGATGGTCATGGACCCCTATGCCCGCGCGGCCAGCCCGGCGGCGAAATCCGGCGCGGCGTTTATGGTGTTGCACAACATGGGCGATACCGACGACCGCCTGATCGCGGCCAGCACCGCGGCTGCGGCGCGGGTTGAGCTGCACACGCACATCGAAAACTCCGATGGCGTGATGCAGATGCGCGAGGTTGAGGGCGGCTTTGCCGTTCCGGCGGGGGAAAAACACGCGCTGGCCCGGGGGGGCGATCACGTGATGCTGATGGGCCTAACCGGTCCGCTGAGCCAGGGCGACGCGATAGAAGTCACGCTGACCTTTGAACAGGCAGGCGACGTTGTCATCACGATCCCGGTCGATAATGAGCGCAAAGCGGCGCATGGCGGGCACGATCACAGCGGTCATTCGCACAGCAATTGAGGCGGCGCGGGGCAGGGGTCGTGCCCCTGCTGCGTGCGCGCGGCCCGAGCGGGTCCAACGGGCCTCGTCGTCACGTCCCGTGCGCTGCGGCATCAACCTGCCAGCACCGTGTCCACCCAAGCGGGCACGGTTTCTGACGCGGCTCCGGCGCGCGCTTCGGTAAAAAGGCTGATGTTTTCGCCCGGATCGAGGTTCATTTCGATTGTGTGCGCGCCAGACATACGGGCCAGTTGCACAAAGCCTGCGGCGGGGTAGACATTGCCCGAGGTGCCGATGGCCACAAAGAGGTCCGCGCGTTCCAGCGCCTCCTCGATCCGCTCCATGTGGTAGGGGATTTCGCCAAACCACACGACGTCGGGCCGCGCGGTGGGTGCGGCGCAGGTGGGGCACGCCATGCCCACCTCCATCACCAGCGGCGCCTCCCAGCGGTGATCGCACGCGGCACAAAGTGCGCCGGTCAGCGTGCCGTGCATGTGGATCACATCGCTGTGGCCCGCCTTTTCATGCAGCCCGTCGACGTTTTGGGTGACCAGCGTGACCGCACCTTTGTGCTCGGCTTGCAGCCGGGCGAGGGCAGCGTGGGCAGCGTTGGGCGTGGCGTCGACCGCTTGGGCGCGGCGGGCGTTGTAGAACGCCATCACCAGCGACGGGTTGCGCGCAAATCCTTCGGGGGTGGCGACATCTTCGATCCGGTGCTGCGCCCAAAGCCCGCCCTCATCGCGGAACGTGCCCAGCCCGCTTTCGGCCGAGATGCCTGCGCCAGTGAGGATCACGATATTGGGGGCGGCCATATTTTCGCTCTGTTTACCATTTATGCGGGTGCCAGTGTGTGACCCAACGCCCGAAAGACAAGCCCAAATGCAGACGGAGACACCGCTTTTTTCCTTTGCTGGACCCTGGGGCCTGTCGGTGCAGGTGATGCCCAGCCTTGGGTTTTTGCTGCTCCTGTTTGTTGGATTTTCCGCCACCAGTGTCGAAGCGGCGACATGGGGTTTGAACATGTTTGCCATCGTGGTGGCCTCGATCCTGCTGCACGAGCTGGGGCATGCCTGTGGCGCGCGGGTGCAGGGTGTGCCGGTGCATCGCGTGGTGCTTTATGGCGGTGGCGGTTTTTGCCAACACCGCGCGGCGGGGGCGCGGGCGTCTGAATTCATCGTGCTGATGGGTCCGATTGTGAACCTCGCGCTGTGGGCCGCGTTGTCGCTTTTTGCGTTTTGGCTGGTGCCCGCATGGTCCGGTGGTGAGCCGACCGAAGCGGCAATTGCCGCGCATTTTGACACCTATGCGGCTCGGTTCGAACTGATTTACTGGCTGGAAACGGCAGCGGACCTGAACCTGATGCTGTTCGTGCTGAACATGGTGCCGGTGCAGCCACTCGACGGGGGCAAGCTGGCGCATCTGTGGTTGCTGCGCGTGGTCAGCGAACCCCGTGCCATGGCGGTTGCGGGTGGCGTGGGTCTGGTGTGCACCGTGCTCTGGGTGCCAGCGATGATTGCGATGTATTTTTACGTGGGCTTCATCCTGCTTTTTATCCCAAGTCTGCGCGGGCATTGGGCGATGCTGCGCGCGGGGGCGCGGCTTGGCCGGATGTGGCGGCGGTAGGGGGCGGTCAGCGGACGCTCAAGCCTTTGTGCCTTTGCGCGTGCACCTTGATGTGACCCGTCCCGCAGGGGTTGCGCCGCTTGTGACGGCCCGTGTGCACGCAACCTGCTAGGGTGCGACCCACTGGCCTGCAAAATCATCGCTCCGCAGGTAAATCGCGCGGCGGTGCTGTTGGCCCAGATGCACCAGATCAACCTCGCGCACGGTGCAGCGCAGCACCGCGAACCGGTCGCGTACGGGCGGCTTTTCATAGGCATAGACGTGGTCGATGGCGGTGCCCGGCGCGGGCTCTGTGCCGTAAGACACCCGAGAGGCGGGCGGCACCTTGGCCCACGCCGCCTCAACCGCGTCGCCGGTCAGGATCGACACATCCGCCGTTACCCGGATCTGCACGTTGGCGCGCGGCAGCCAGACGTGCAAAGCGGCGACCGGTGTGGCCTGCAGGCTGACCACTTTGGTTGTGACGATGTCGGTGTGCACCTCCAGGGTCGCCGCGCTTTGCGATGCGGCGCGCAGCACCACGGTGCGCGCCTCGGGCACGCCGGTGGGCGATACGGTGGCAAAGACCGGAAAGCGCGCGGGCGATTTGGCATCGGCCACGCCGCGCCCCAGGTGTTGCCACGCCTCACCCCAAAAGGCCGCCAGATCGTTTGGATCACTCATAGCCTGTCATCTCCAGATAGCCGCGGCCAGGGTGGCTGCCGGTGACCCGCACCGGCCCTTCCCAGTAGGGGATGCTCAGGTCCATCCACGCGTCGGGGTTTTTGGCGCGCACTTCGACGTCAACGCCGCGGGCGGGCACCGTTACGCGCCACGCGGTGGGTATCTCGCGCCCGGCAACCTGCGTGGTTTCCAGCGCTTCGGAGCGGAACATGCCGTCCTCGAAGGCTTGCGTCGCGCCATCGGGCGTGATCCACGTGCCAGCGGTGTAGGCCTGGCCCGCGCCCTCGCGCAGTTGAAACCCCATCATTTTGGTCCCGTCCTCAAAGCTGAGCGAGAACCAGTCCCAGCCTTCCTGCCGCGCCGATAGCAGCTGTGACGACCATTCGCGGTCAAGCCAGGCGCTGCCTGTGACCTCGACCGGGCCATCTGGCAGATCCAGTGTGCCGGTGATGCGGTAGAACGGTTGCGAATAGTAGTAGCTGGCCTGCCCTTCTTCGGATTTCACCGAAAAGCCGCCCGCGCCGTGGAATACCAGCGGCCCCTGCGCCTCAAGCGCCATGTCATAGGCAAAGTCGGGCCCCGCGGCGCGCATCTGCAGCGTGTCGAAATCGGGCCCTTCCAGCGCCCATTCGTCGATCCACGCGCGAAAAGGTGCGGCCTCAACCCCCGCAGCGCCGATGCCCCCGCGGGCAAAGCGTTCGGTGGCGTAATGCGCGTCGGGTGTGGTGACGGCGGCGTGGGCAAACCAGATCTGCGGGCTTTGCCAGCCCGGCTCTTCGCCCGGGGCAAGCGCAGAGCGGAAGAGCGTCCATTGCAGGCCGTATTCCGTGCCGTCGGCGGCGGTCAGGTTGGCCGTTAGATACCACCATTCGATGCGGTAGTCGGGGTGGGCGCCATGGTCGGCGGGAAAGTCGAACACAGGGTCGGGCGCGGGCATGGCAAAGCCGTCTGCGTCGGTGCCGAGGCCGGCAAAGCCTTGGGCCCACGCAGGTTGCGCCCAAATCAAGGCGAGGATCAGCAGGGTTTTAACGTTCATGGGCAAACACCTGAAGCAGTCGCGCGGGCGCCAGCCGCGCCAGCCGCAGCGACGGCCAGAGTGCTGCAAGCAGTGCAGCCGCCAGGGCCGCCGCGCCCAGCACGGCGTAGTCGCCGGGAAAGAGGAACATGGGCAGGCGCCAACCAAACGCCTCGACATTGACGCGCGCCAGCAGCACCCAGGCGAGGCCCAGCCCCACCGGCAGGGCCACCAGCGCCACGATGGCGGCAAAGACGCCCGCGCGCACCACTTCGAGCCGGGCCAAAGACGCGCGCGTCAGGCCCATCGCCCAGACCGGCGCCAGTTGTGGCACGCGCTGGTCGGCCAGCGTCAAGAGGCTCATCAGCATGGCAAAGCCCGCGACCGCCAGCGTCAGGATGTTGAGCGCCCCGGTCACCAGAAAGGTGCGTTCAAAGACCTGCAGGGAAAACCGTTTCAGCGCGGTTTGGTCGGTCATCGCCTGCGCGTCGGCACCGGCGGTAAGGAGCGTGTCGCGCAGGGCGTCGATGTCGTTTGTACGCAAGCCAAAAGCGCGGGGCACGGTGCCGGGGTAGAGCCGGTCAAAGAGCGCGTCGCCCAGGATCACCTGCCCCGACGGGTTGCCGTAATCTGCAACCACAGCCGCCACGGGCAGCGGTGTGTCCAGCGGGACCGTGTCGCCGACCCACAGGTTTGCGCGCCGGGCAAACTGTTCGTTTAGGATCACCGCCCCGGCCGCCTCAACCGCGTCCCAGGGGGCGTCGGTCTGGTCCAGAAACACCCAGTTCTCGCGGTAGGTCGTGCCGACGCGGATGCCCAGCACTTGCACTGGCTGGCCCGCCACCACGCCGTCCGTGCGCAAGAGGGGCAGCACCTCGTCTGCGGCGGTCTCCATAATCGGCTGCAGGCGCGCTGCCTCTTCGGGGTCTTCGATCTGGACGTATAGCTCCGGCGCCAGACGCTGGTCGAGAAAGGCGGTAAAGGTCAGCCGAAAGCTCGACACCATGGTCGAGACGCCGATATTTGCGGCCACCGCCAGCAGCAGCGCCATCAGCGCCAGACTGAGGCCCGGCAGTTGCTGGCGCGTGTCGGCCCAGAACCATTGGGCCAGCGGGGATTGCGCGCGCGATTGGGCCAGAGCGGTGACGGGACGGATGATCACGGGCAGGGCCAGTGCGGCGGCAATGAGGAACGCGGCCAGCGTGACGAATCCCGCGATGAGGCCCGTGCCGAAGAGCGCAAGCCCGAGCGCAGCGAGGCCCAGCCCAAGTGCCGCCATCCCCTGCCAGCGGGCGGCGCGGCGTGCCGCTTCGGCCCAGGCGCGCGGTTGCGCGCTTGCGAGCGGCGGCATGCGCCCGATCTGCCACAGCTTGCCGCCCGCGGCCACGGCACTGCCCGCGAGGGCGATGGCCATGCCCGACAGCCACCACTCGGGCCGCAGTGACAGGCTGCCCGCCACCTCGGCGCCGTAAAGCCCACGTAGCGCCCCCGCCACGTCGGGCAAGAGGGCGGCGGCCATGACATATCCCAGCGCAATGCCCAGCGCGCCGCCCAGCAGCGCCAGCAGCGCCACCTCGGCGGCCATCAGGCTGACCAGCGTGCGCAGTGGCACGCCGAGGGCGCGCAGCGACCGCACCAGCCCACGGCGCTGTTCAAAGGACAGCCCAATGGTGGAATGCACAATGAAGAGGCCAACCGCAAAACTGAGCAAGCCGAAGGCGGTCAGGTTGAGGTGAAAGCTGTCGGTCAGCTCGCCCACATCCGCCGTTTGCGCGGCAGGAAGCAGGCGCAGGTGCGGGGCCACATCGGCCAGAGCAGGTTGGCCCAGCGGTTGGTCGGGCAAGACCAGCAGGCGGTCCAGGTCGTCGCGGCCCAAAAGCCGCGCCACCACCCCGATGTCGCCCACGGCGATGTTGGGCGGGGCGTCGGCAGCCTCGATCACGCGCGCCTTCGTTTGCAGCCGCGCGATCGTGTCGGCATCGGCAAAGAGCAGGCCGGGGCCGATAAAATCGTCCATCTCACTGTCTTGGGCGACCCGGCCCAAATCAAAGCGGCCGGGCGAGCTGAGCGGTTCGAGCCCCAGCACCCGCACCTCACCGATGCTTCCCTCGATCACTGGGCTGACGCGCCAGCCCGCGCGGCGCAGGGTGACGTAGTCGTCGACCGTTATTACCTCGCCCCGGCGCGGCACAATCTGGTCGAACTGCCCCTCGCCCAACGTGCCGGCGGCGGCGTCATAGCTGGCGCGGGCCTCTGCGTTGATCGCCTGCACCCCGGCCCAGAGGCCGGTGGCCAATGCCAGCCCCGCCAGCAGGGCAAAAAGCTGCAGCTTGTGGCGACGCCAGTGCGAAGCGAGCGCGACCGAGGTGGCAGCAATCATTCCAGCGCACCGGAGTGCAGGCGCACGTGCCGGCCCATCCGACCGGCCATCAGCGGAGAATGAGTGACCATCAGCAGTGCCGCCCCGGCGTCATGCACCAGCTCGAGCATTTCGTCCATCACGGCGCTCGCGGTGTCTTCGTCCAGATTGCCCGTGGGTTCATCGGCCAACAGCAGGGCAGGCCCGGCGGCAAGCGCGCGAGCGATGGCCACGCGCTGCTGCTGGCCGCCTGACAGCGCTTCGGGATATTTATGCACGTGATCCTTGAGCCCCAGCGCGTCGGCCAGCCGGGTGCTGCGCGCCGGGTCATATCGCCCGGCGAGCTGTGCCTGAAAGTCGATATTTGCGCCCACGGTGAGCGACGGGATCAGGTTGAACTGCTGAAAGATCACCGCGACCTTGCCCCGGCGCAGCGCGGCCCGGCCGGTATCCCCCAGCGTGGCCATATCGGTGCCGGCCACCTCGACCTGGCCGCCATCGGCGACCTCCAGCCCGGCGGCCACGTGCAAAAGCGTGCTCTTGCCCGAGCCGCTTTCGCCGGTCAGCGCCAGTGTTTCACCGGCCGCCATCGACAGTGTCACGCCCCGCAGCACGGGCACCGGGCCATCGGTGCTGGGATAGGATTTTTGCACGTCATCGAGGGTCAGCACGCTCATGCGGCGGCTTTCATATGCGGGGCCAGCAGGTCGGCCACGGGCACACGCGCGCCCAGCCGCGCCGCCAGCAGGAACATGCCCGCGATCTTGCGTTGCAGGAACAACAGGTCAAGCGGCACCGGCTCTTCGGGGACAAAGCCGTCGCGCGCCAGCGCTTCGCCCTCGCGCTGCAAGCGGCGCGACAAGTCTGAGGTCGCAAGGTCCAGAACCGGGGCGGCCCGCAATGCGTCAAAGACCATGGTGGACATGTTCAGGATGCGGCTGCGATGCGGCTCGGGCGTGCTGGCAGGGACCAGGCCCATGCCATCGAGCCCCGCGGCCACACCCGCGTGATCGCCGGTCATGCCCGCGTTGATCAGATCGCGGCAGGCCGGCGGCACCCAGGCAGGCACCGCACGGGTTGCGCCGAAATCGAGCAGCACCAACTGTCCGTCAGTGGCGATCCGGTAATTGGCAAAGTTGGGATCTGTCTGCATCCAGCCAAAGTCAAACAGCTCGCGCAGGGTCAGCGACAAGAGCCGCGTCATCGCAGCGTCGCGGGTCGGCTGATCGGCGGTTTCGAGGCTTTCAATCGGTTGTGAGGCGATAAATTCCATCGCCAGCACCTGCCCGGTGCAGAGCGCGTCATGCACCTGCGGGACAACAAAGCCGTCATCCGCTGCCATCAGCCCGCCAAAGCGGCGCAGATGCTCGGCTTCGGCGGCGTAATCGGCCTCTTCGCGCAGCTGTGCGGCGGCTTCGGCGAGGTAGGGGGCGAGATCAAAGCTCTTGGGCAGCAGACCCGACAGCCGCATCAGACGGCCCAGATTGGCCACGTCACTGTCGATGGAGCGGGCGATACCGGGATACTGCACCTTGATGGCGAGGTGGGTGCCGTCGGGCAGCCAGGCCTGATGCACCTGCCCGATGGAGGCGGCTGCAATGGGCCGCACGTCAAATCGTTTGAACCGCCGGTGCCAGTCCGGCCCCCATGCGGTGTTGAGCACCTGGCGCAGCTGCTTGGGCGGCATGAAATCGGCATCGGCGCGCAGGCGGGCGAGTATGTCAGACAGTTCGGGCGGCAGGGTGTCGCCGCTGTCCATGGACATGAGCTGGCCCATCTTCATCGCCGCCCCGCGCATCTGTGCCAGCGTGTCGGCCAGCCGGCGCAGATTGGCAGGCGTCAGCAACAGATCGCGGCGCGCGGGGCGTTCGCCGGCGCTGAGCGCGCGCAGCCCGCCCACGGCCATATTGCCTGCCACACCGGCCGCCATGGCGCCCATGCGACCGGCACGGCTGAGCCGGGTCTGCGGGATAGCGGCGGGACGGGACGGGGAGGCATCTGTCATGGCGCTGGAGGTAACGTGGGACGGGGCGGTTTCAAACCG
Source organism: Pseudomonadota bacterium (assembly GCA_039026855.1). Classification (GTDB taxonomy): domain Bacteria; phylum Pseudomonadota; class Alphaproteobacteria; order Rhodobacterales; family Rhodobacteraceae; genus Tateyamaria. The sequence goes on from JBCCLL010000006.1 coordinate 50,795, forward strand.
GTGCGGCAATCTGGGGCGTGACTTTGTGGCTGGGCTTTGGGGCGGGCGCTCTTCGCTGCGCTCATCGCGATCTACCGGCGGGCCAGCGCGATCTTTACAATCGCGGCCTGCCGTGGCCTGACTGTGGGTTATGAGCAGCGATATCCCGGCCTCTCCCTATGCGGATCTGCCTGCCGCCGCGTTCTGGCGCAGCGCAGTGGTAGAGGGTGACGCTACAGCCGCCGCCGCGCTGCATCGCCCGCGTTTTGCGTTGACGTCCGACACGCCGATCCTGACCGCCGGCAGTTGCTTTGCCCAGCACATCCATCGCCACCTAACGGCGCTGGGGTGGGCGGTGGTCAACGCAGAACCGGGCCCTGACATGCTGCCGCCGCGGGTGGCGCAGCGCTATGGCTACGGCGTCTATTCGGCGCGCTACGGCAACGTCTACACCGTGCGCCAGTGGGTCGAACTGATCGAAGAGGCGATGGCCCCCACGAGCCCTGCGCCGATCATCTGGCAACATGCCGGGCGCTACTACGACGCGCTGCGCCCCGGAGTGGAGCCAGAGGGCCTCGACAGTGCCGCGGAAGTCGCACAGTCGCGCGCGGCGCACCTGTCGGCCTTGCGCACCGCGCTGGCCGAAGCGGCATGCGTCGTGTTCACCCTCGGGCTGACCGAAAGCTGGGTCGACACGGCAACCGGCCGCACCCTGCCCACGGCGCCGGGCACACTTGCCGGTGACATGGCGCGCAATCCGGCGCATTTTGTCAATCTGGGCTACGAGGATGTGCTGGCCGATCTGAACCGAATGCGACAACTGGTGCGCGCGATCAATCCGGACATGACCCTGCTGCTGACAGTGTCGCCGGTGCCGTTGACCGCAACCGCGACGGGCGGGCACGTGGTGCAGGCCTCGACACTGTCCAAGGCGATCCTGCGCGCGGCCTGCGACGCCATGCAGCGGGCGCATGCGGATGTTGACTACTTTCCCTCATACGAGATCATCACCACCCCGGCGCTGGGTGGGCCGTTTTTCGCGCGCAATCTGCGCAGCCCGTCGGACGCGGGCGTGGCGCGGGTGATGCAGGCGTTTTTGCACAGCTACGGCGCCGGGCAGGCCGTGGCGCCGGTGCCGCGCGACACAGACACGGGCAGCGATTGGGACGCGGTGTGCGAGGAGATGCTCCTTGACGCCTTTGCACGCTGATGCGGGTGGCGCTGGTTGGCAATTCGCACCTCGCGGCGTTCAAGGCGGCCGAAGTGGACGTTGTTGCGGCGCATCCTGGGCTGCAGCTGTGGTATCTCGGTCTGCCCAATCCGATCTTTTTCCAGTCGCGGAAAAAGGCGGGCGCGGCCTTGCACCTGTCGCAGCCGCCCGCGTCGAACCGCGCCCAGCTGATTGTCGAGGACGGACCGCACCCGTTGGTCTTTGCCGACTTTGATCTGGTGTTGCTCACCTCGCACGGGTTCTATCTGCGGCGCGTGGTCGAAGCGTTGGCGGGCGTCGACATTCTTGGCCACCCGCGGGGCGATCAAGACGGCCCGCTGATCTCGCTCGCCTGCGCCGCGGATCTGGCCGAGACCAGCATTCGCCACTACGCCAAGCGGCTGCAGCACTTTATGCCCGCGGCCGAGAACATGGCGGTGATCCAGGCCCCCTATCCCGCGGCCAGTGCGGCACCGCTCGACGGCGGTCTGGCCTGGCTTGCGGCGCACCCGGCGCGCGAGCGTCTTTTTGCGGCGTGGCGGGCGCGACTGATCGCGACCTGCGGCCGCCGCGGCTTGCACCTGTTTGAGCCGCCGCAGGCGCTGCTGGCGGGGCCGTTTCAGACCGATGCCAAATACGCGCGCGCCACCACATTGCAAGACGATGCAGCTGGTCACCTGGGCAATCACCTGCACATGACGCCGGATTACGCCGCGGCGGTAATGGCCGATGTGCTTGCCGCCCTGCGCTGACGTGTCAGCGGGCTTTGGCCGTGCCAAAGCCTAGCATTTGTCCGCCGCCTGCCCACGGGCCAAATCCGTTTTGTTTGCGTAAAACGTATAGGGCACCTGCGGCGTTTGATCGGCCAGAATAATGCTGGATACGGCGCCGAAACATCGGCAATTCACCCCCTCGAAATAGGCGTCGCAATGGGCCTGTTCGCTCTCAACCAGCGCGTCAAACTCGTCCTCGGGGATCAAGGCAAGCGGGGAAAAGCCGCCGCTGTCCAGCGCTGGTACAAGCGACACGATGCCGGTGATCCAAGCCACAGCCGCAAGGATTGCAACGATTATCCGGCCTTCCGTCGACATCTGCATGGTTCACCTCCGCGGCAGGCGTAAACTGCGGGGATTAAGGTCGCGCTAATAGCGGGGCATCGGGCACCGGTTCGGCAACGCCATTTCGCGCAACTTCGATGCAAATGGGTGTGTTTGAGACGCGTGGGGCGCCGCGTGGTCCGCCGAGCGGTGACAGCGCTGATTCATCCCTGCACAAGCCGCCGCCTGCACGATCTGAGAGAGACGCTGCTGCTACACCTCATCTCTGTCGATGCGTCATAGCCCGCTGCTCAAAGCCCAGCCACCGAAAACGGTGACAAGAGACGTGAGGCTCAACCGCGCGGACCCAAAACCACCGTACCACTAGCAGGTCCATCCGATCATTGCTCGTCGATGCGCCCGGGACAAAGAGCCTCGTCTGCACGCAACACTTATCACCATTGGCTTCGGTGTTGTCGTGATGTCCGGAGGCCAAAAGTCTGGTGCTGTTGCGGGGCACTGAAACACAATATCATGTAGTCTCATAGTATCTCAACCTTCCCAAAAAACCGGGATTATCTCGGATTTGCTGATATCACGCGGTTTCAACACGTCTCAAACAATAGTTTATGTAGAGGCGGATTGAGAGGTGGACAAATGCCAGCCCTTCACAAGCTGACAAACCAAACAGTGGTTAAGGCCGGACCAGGTAAGCATTCGGATGGCGGCGGCTTGTGGCTTCATAAACGAAACGATGGCGGTGCCCAGTGGTTTCTGCGTGTGACGGTTCATGGTCGTCGCAGAGAAATGGGCTTGGGGCCACTTTCACAGGTGTCGCTGAAAGAGGCACGCCAAACTGCAGAGAAGTGGCGCAAGGTTGTCCGTGACGGTAAAGACCCGATTAAAGAACGAGAGCGTCAGAGACGGCAGGCGGCCAAAGCGGATCACACCTTGGACGCGGTCGCCATTGAAGCATTTGAAGCTCGTAAAGCGGAGCTTCGCGACGATGGCAGGGCGGGACGATGCTTTGCTCCGCTCGAATTGCACGTTCTTCCCAAACTTGGCCGCGTGCCCATCGAAGAATTAGATCAGCGGGACATAGGAATACGCTTGCCCCAATCTGGCACACCAAAGCAGATACTGCACAAAAGGCACTTACTCGACTTGGCATCACTCTGAAATATGCCGCAGCCATGGGTTTGGATGTGGATATCCAGGCAACAGACAAGGCCCGCGCCCTACTAGGCAAATCCCGCGATATCATCACCAATATTCCGTCAACGGATTGGCGAGAGGTGCCCGATTTCTACAAGACCTTGAACGAAGGCACGAAAACTCATTTGGCCCTTCGTCTGTTGATCCTAACCGGGCTGCGATCCAAACCCGTCAGATTTTGCCGAACAGAGCAAATTGAAGGCGATGTTTGGACTGTACCTGCCGAAAATATGAAATCCCGCAAAGGCCAGGAGGCTATTTTTCGAGTGCCTTTGGGCGTCGGTTCCGCGTGCTGAACGTCACATTCGCCATTGTCTCTCGGACCAATGGCGCGCCGACTACAATCACCACCGGCCTCGCTCCAGCCTCGACGGGCTCACCCCGTGGGAGTATCACCAACGGTCAATAGACGACCAAACCCTGAATAGAGCTAACCTATAAACGCAGACTCACAGGGGAGCAGGTCATCTGGCCAAAGCAATTCGCAGCAGCGGGCCAGTTCCAACGGGTGGGCAATCAGATGCAGGGCGTAGGATGATCGGTGCGTTTTTGGCGTCTCAGGCAAGTTCAGAACTTTAAGTCTGCGAACTGTTAGACTTCGTCAGCCATTCAAGACCAAAGCCGAAGCAAATCAAGGCAACGGGCCCAGTTAGTTCCGGCCAAATCAGACATGCAATAAAGGCCACTGCGAGTGATATGCTAAACGCATCTTGGTTCACCCTTCACAGGCAAGTGGTCATATATAGGAAAACAATAGAGGCTATACACTGTAGCAACGCTCCTGCTGACGTTTGGCAATCACCCCCAGACAGTGCGCTACCTGAAACAATAGCTACGGCCTCTTTAGCGAGAGAACATGTGGTCCGTTAGCAAAATAAGACCTTTTGGGATTGTCGCGTTTGACGCTAATGCAAAAAGCCCTCCGAAGACCGCAGGGCGTAATTGCGCGCCTTTCAAGCCTGGCTATTTAGTCTTGCGACGACGAACCATAACCAGACCGCCCACACCTGCCAGAAGGAGCAGCGAGCTTGCAGGTAGGGGTACTGCAGCAACGACATCGACGTTCACGGTGACCGCTGATTGCGCTCCACCGTCGGTGGCGCGCAGCGACACCGTGTAAGATCCCGGCGCAAATGGGTCAAATGATCCTGAGGCCGCCTGTGAAACAAACGGGTTCGTACCAAACAGAAACGTGGAAAACGCCAAGTTTTGGCTGCCCTGAATGACTTGGGCTGATGGATCAGTCGCGGTAAGGAAACTCGAAAGGTCAATAATGCCCAGGTCGGTTTCGTCGGTATCCTGACCGGGATCAAAATCAAACACCAGTTCAAGCCCAACGTCAGTCAAGGCTCGCGACCCGCCAGATAATTCGGCGAAGAAGCTGATGTTCCAGGCAGATGTCCCAGGCGAACCGCCCGTTGAATTTCCTGCGACTGCCGAGTAGGTACCCGCTCCATCAAATCCGACGGCAGGGCTTTGAAAGCGCGGTGTGATGTTAAGGGCTAAGGTCAGAAGATTGGCGTCGATTAATCCGCCGTTGGTGGCGTCGAAAATGCTGGCGTCCTGGAAACCGATGGCGCTCTGTGTGGTCGGAATGCCGGAACCGCCGAAATCTACGGTCGTACCAGAGCTGCCATTCACAACCGTTTGTAAGTCTCCCGTCAAATCGAATTCAATTGGTAACGTCGCAGCCTGAACTGTGTGGGATGTGCATGCTAGGGCCACCGCAGCAAAAACTATCTTGAGCGTCATATCTGTTGGTTCCTCAAACAATCTATCACGTGATGTGTATAATGTTTTTAGCCCACGCGGAAAGGCCGCTCCGTGGTTTGGAGACTAAATTGTTCGGCATGGCGCAGGTTTCAGCAATTGGCGCGCTTCCCTTTCACCTCTTGCCTTCCGCAAGCATACAGCCCGCCTAGTAACCGGCTAATTCCTCTGTGATGAACGTATGGGCTGTTAAGCTCAACCTGTGTCTAGCACCTGGATGGCAGCGGGCCGTCAGTTGGTGCCAGTTTCCAAGAGCGAGCAGTCGGATACGGCTGGAGAATGCTTGCTGCATTCCGGGCATCTGAGGCTGCTTCCGAGCGCTAGGTCTACAAGCCGATCAGCTTGCATCGACATAATTTGTCAGGTCCCGCCCATCACACCCGCGATCATAGTCCATAGTCTAAACTTGAGGTCTGAAAATGCACAAGTGATCCAGCACTCGGGGTCCGTAAAGTTTGATTTTATTTATTTTTAAGCGCTTAGCTACCTTGCATTTCATATAACCAAAATTGTCCTTCCTGTCACCAAACGGTGACTCATGTTAAAGAAGCATAATTATGGAGAATTTGGATTGACCGATTTTACCTTTCGCGAGCGCACCCAAGCGTTTGACATGCGCACATTTGTTGTGGGATTTGCCTCTACCGACGCAACAGAAAACGGCGGTGAGCTGTCTTACATCACCGCTGGAAGCCCAAACGATGTTGAGCTTTTTGGCGATAATCTTTTACCAACAGGGCTGTCAGAAGCCCCTATTACTGGAGAGATAGAACGCCTTGAGATTGCATTGGGCACATCGCCTTCGACAATTCCAGATGTGGTGATTGAGACCTCCCCGCCGATCTCGGCAAGCCTGATCCCGTCTGGCGTTGCGTTCGGCGACAATGAAATGCTTTGGCGGGCAATCTTGCAAGGCCAAACAACCTTTCATTTCGAAGGCGGTTCGACCCGCATCGATGTTCTGGGCGACTTTCGCACCGCAGATTCCGAAGTCATCACCCGCGGCAACGGCTTTGGACAGGCTGGAAATGATTTGTTTTCGGGCACCGGCGGCGATGGTTCCTTTCCTCGGGGCGATGGGGAATTTCTTGTCAAAGGCGCAAGCGTCGAGGGAGGGCATGACCAGTTTGTCGGCGCTTTTGACACATCCTTTGGGGATGTGTTTGGGGTTGTTGAGTCAACGCTGTTTGGTGGGAACGACACCTATACCGAAACCGAGCAGTTTACCGCAGATCCGAACGTTGAATTTACAGGCGACGCCGCGGCGATTTCAGGCAACTCTACTTCAGGCAAGGCTATTGTGTTTGGCGGGGACGACAGCTTTTTCGGATTTGCCGGATCCACCTCTGACTACATTTTCCATGGCGATGTGCGGGATGTTTCGTCTGCTACCGAAATCACCGGCGGGCACGACACTTTCTCGGTCGGCGGCACGGGCGAGGCTGTGGCCTTCGGGGACGCCGAGGCAATAAGCGGAGATGCGGAGGTTCTTGGAGGGGACGACTATTTCGCGCCCGAAGCCACGCAGGGTTTTCATGGAACTGCGATTTTCTATGGCGACGCGTTCTCAGTCACCGGAACCGCAACACTTTTTGGCGGCGACGACACGCTGATCGGCGGGTCTGGAGACGACACGATTTATGGAGATGTAAAAGACAACGCGAACAGTGCCCAGATTATTGCTGGAAACGACAGCCTGGTCGGGGGCGCTGGCGATGACATGCTTTTTGGTGACGTCGATCAGCCCAATAGCTTGAGCCCGGGTCTTACAGGTGGCGATGATACGCTAAACGGCGGCGCTGGCGCCGATGTACTGAATGGTGGACAGGGGCGCGACTGGGCCATCTACTCCGGAGATGCCGTATCAATTGACCTGTTTTTCAACAGGGCCTCGGGGGGTGATGCTGAAGGCGACGAATTCATCAGCATAGAGAACATTCGCGGCACATCCGGTGACGACACATTGATTGGGGACCTATTTTCTGAAAACGAATTGGTCGGGGGGGCTGGCGACGACAGCCTGATGGCACTGGGAGACGCAGATACTTTGACCGGGGGAAGCGGTAGAGACACGCTTGTTCATAGTGGTATGGGTTCCGTTTACAACGGCGGCAACGGGTTCGATACTTTAATCATTCAACGCAACCTGGGCTCAACAGAAACGCTCTCTTCGATTGAGCATGGAGTTCTTGCAACCACCTCGTTCACGGTCATCAATTCAACGCATTTGCTTTCTTTCCAGAGTTTTGACGTCAGCGATGCGCCCAGTTTGTCCCTGATTTTGGAAGCACGAGACTTTGTCTCTTCCGAGGCAAACATAATCGGTCGGTCTGCGTCCTTCTCGCTGACGATCAGCGGCTCCGGTGCAAATAACTCAATCATTGGCTCCGGTTTTGGCGAAATCATACGCGGCGAGGCCGGAAACGATACAATCCTTGGCGGCAGTGGTGATGATCAATTGTTCGGGGAGAATGCGACAGTTGGCTTGGGGACTGGAGACGATATCATACACGGCGGGAACGGTTCGGATACTCTAATTGGCGGTGCCGGACACGACTCCCTAAGTGGAGATGCTGGCGACGACACCCTCAGCGCAGGGAATGGCGACGATATGCTGCGTGGAGAAGGTGGACGCGATGAACTCAGCGGTGGCGACGGGCACGATACCCTGATTGGCGGCAAAGGGTTGGACACATTGAAAGGAGGCTCTGGCGCGGATGACCTACGCGGCAATTCCGGAAGCGATGCAATTATTGGCAACGGCGGCGATGACACTCTGGAAGGCAACGGCGGCGATGACACGCTGTTTGGTGAGGGTGGCAATGACCACCTTACGGGTGGCAGGAGCAACGACACGCTGTTGGGCGGCAACAACAATGACACGCTCGAAGGCGGCGATCAGCGCGACAGTCTTGACGGTGAAACTGGCGCAGACGTTCTGCTCGGCGGGCGCGGCAACGATACGATGATCGGTGGCGCGGGCCACGATACGCTCAACGGTCAGCGCGGCGACGATGAGCTAACCGGGGATGCGGGGGCGGATGTGTTTTTGTTCCGCAACAACGGCGGCGACGACGTGATCACGGACTTTGGCAATGGCGCGGACCGGTTGAACATCGATGACGCGGTCTTTGGCGGTGGTAAGTTTTCGGCGGCGGATGTGATCGCGATGTTCGGGACGGTGACGGGCACAGGGATCGAGCTCGATTTCCGCTGCGGCAATAGCGTGACGCTAAACGGGTTCTTTGACACGAGCGCGTTGGAGAGCGTGTTAGATATTGTGTGAGAGTTAGAGCACCCGTCCAAACAGGCATGGCTCATAGATTAAGCTAAATCCAACCAAGCTACCAAAAGCCGCGCCATTGTGTTTTCTGCTAACTCGACAGTCGTTGCCGAGGAAGCCGCAAAGCCTACGAGCGAATTCGAGGCAACGTCTGTATCGCCTTAGGAGCTAGAGGCACTAGAGCCTCGAACATCTGAATTCGGCTCTCAGACAGAATTTGTAACCTTTGCTCAAACCACGACGCGACGGTGTCAAAGCTCATTACGCGATATCAATCATGCCCACCAGGCTTGTCTCGTCGAAAAAGCCCGCAAGCATAATACTCTCGCCACCCTCAAATCGTAGCCGCAGCCCAGCGTTCGTCATCTCGCCGAACATGTCTAAAACGTCTGCTGCCGACAGCGTACCTGGCCAGAGCGCGTCATCCAGTTCGAGCGTGTCTGCGCCGAGACCAAAATCTATGATCACATCATCGCCCGCATTCACGCGGAAACGGAACACATCTGCGCCTCCATCGCCCGTCAGGTCATCGTTGCCGCGCTGACCGTTGAGCGTGTCGTTGCCCAAGCCGCCGATCATCGTATCGTCGCCACGCCCGCCCAACAGTATTTCGGCCCCGGCCCCACCATCAAGGCTGTCGCGCTGATTGCCACCTTCGAGAGTGTCGTTATTGTTGCCTCCCAGCAGTGTGTCATTGTTGTTGCCGCCGAGCAAAAGATCAGTGCCTGCGCCGCCAATCAAGCTGTCGTCCCCGCTGTTGCCGCGTAGGATGTCGTCACCAGCCTCACCGATGAGCAGGTCAAAACCTGCATCTGCTGTCAGGTCGTCATTGCCTGTCCCTCCAGTGAGCGTATCGGCGCCCGATCCACCAGTTAACGTATCCAGGCCCGAGCCGCCCGCCAAACTGTCATTGCCTTCTCTGCCAGACAGAACATCAGTGTCAGCTCCACCGAAGACAGTATCGCGCCCTCTCCCGGCATCGATTGCGTCATTTCCCGCGTCGCCGTAGAGGCTGTCCGCAGAGGTTCCGCCTAGAACACTGTCGTCGCCTCCTCTTGCGTGCACCTCAAATCCCTGGACCGCAGCATTCAGGAAGAAGGCGTCGTTGGCCTGCGCGCCACCAAACCTTTCAAAATCGATCAACAAAAAATCTTCAGGGGCATCGTCCAATGCGTCGTTCTCCACAGGCGCACCTGGAACGCCTTTTTCAAAGCCTAAAACCTCATCATCTGATCGGTCATATCTGAGGACAACTCCACGGGACGCGAGCGCGAAATCGAACAAGTCTGAGCCATCTCCGCCATTAGCGTTGTAGAAGTTCCGACTAGACGGATCACTGGCACGCACCATGCCAGCATGCACTTCGTCGTCGCCTGCTCCGGCCTCAATCCGTTCAAAGAGGCCTTGGGTCCCAAAGCTGTAAATCGTATCGTCGCCCATACCGCCAAAGAGCTGGTCTGCCTGAAGCCCACCATAAATGACGTCATCTCCGCCCAGCCCATTTATTTCAACTGCGCGGTTGGCCAGCGCTATGCTCTCCGGTGAAAGCTGGCGATCCGTTTCTATAAATCTGTTATTTCCAGATATGATGTCAGCAAAACGGGTCCCGGCCTGAACGGCCAGGTTGATGTCATCGACGCCAGTGCGCACAACCTGCCCGGTGGCACCCAGCAACAACAAACCATCGCCTGAGTTTTCAGTTTGAATGAGATTGTCAGTCTGAATGACATTGCCCAGGGTGAGATCATTTCCTTCAAGGCTCAGGCGGACCGCATATCGCTCCAGGTCATCGAATATGGCTTCCTGTGTTTCCAGCGCGTCGGGCGACTATCCCGAACGATCCAAGTAGCCATCGTCCAAAAAGACGCGCGCAAACGGAGCTGTCTGGAGGGTATTGTCGGCAACATCCAATTGATAGGTGAACTCAAGGCCAACCTTGGCGCGCCCATCAGGCAAAAAGAATGTGCCAGCAGTGCTTCTGAGCGACGCATTATCGACAATCGCAAGCGCCAATTGATCGTGTTCAGGATCGAAATCAGTGACAAAAACAATGTCCGCGGAAATAGGCGTGGTGTCTTCGTCTTCGAATACCGTAAAAAACTCTGAAACTAATCCGCTGATCAAGGGATTGACGACCGCTCCGGCAGGTCCAAGGTTGAGGTTCGCACCACTAACGCCCGACACAATCGTCGGTGCCGCATCTCTAACAAGATCAGTAATGAACTCCTGAAAGTCGCTTGACGCATCGACACCCGCATCTTGCGCGCCAAGCGCTATAACAAATTGAGCTGTCAGCTCTTCATCAACATCTGAACTGCCGCCCCTGAGGAAAAAAACATCTGCGCCAGAGCCGCCGGTCAGGACGTCAAAATTGTTCTCCGCTCCGCGCGCTCCTGGGTCCAGAATGTCATTGCTTTCGCCACCCGAAAGAGTATCGCTGCCTGCACCGCCACGCAGAGTATCATTTTCCGTACCACCCGAAATGCTGTCGTCGCCACTGCCGCCGTCGATCCAGTCGTTACCTTCACCACCCTCGACGGTGTCGTCGGAAAAAGCGTTACCTGCATCTTTGCGCAAGTAAGCATCACCTGTCCCACTGGTCTCCTTTACGCCACCCCAGTTTGCACCAGAAAGGATTAGGTTCTCCGCTTCGAACAAGACGTCAAATGGGAACTGGCTACTAACAAATCGCAGTTCACAGTCGGCGTAAACTGTGTCATCTCCGGTTGAACCGCTAACAAAGTCGCTTCCGAGAACGGCAAAGACAAAGTCATTTCCCGCGCTTGCAGTGATGGCGTCGGCGCCTGCCAAAGTCGAAATCAGATCATTCCCGCCAAAATTACGGACGCGATCATTTCCGTGCTGCGCGGCGATGAAGTCATTGGTGTCTTCAAACTGATCGGTCCGAACATCTACATTTTGTGTAGGTGAAATTCCAATAGGCAGAAACGGAACAGCGCAACATCCGGAAAATCGGTCGCAAAGTACTGTTCAAAACTGCCAGACGTACCTGTAACTCCAAGCAACCGATACAGTCCAGAGTTGAAGTAATTGCTCAGGTCAAATTGAAGCATGACGAAATACCCTAAGTTGAAAAAAATAGAGCCCAACAAACTAAGGCGTATGGGGGAGCCTGACATGCCAGCAAGGGTTGGTCAAACTCGAACGCGCGAGAAGTATTCTGGCGGCGTGCAAGTTTGATGTCGGTTCGCTGAATTGGCGTATAGATTGGGCGAACCGCCAAAACAACAGCAACGGCTTTTTTGCTTGCCTCATTAACGAAAGTTGTAATTTAGGTTTTTTGGCATAAATTGAAAAGCTTACTGGCGAATAGCTCAGACAAGCGAACACGCTGGACTACAGACGAAAGTCATCTGGGACCCTTTCCCGGTTTTGTCATCGTCTGGGAAATGGGGTCCTTTGCCTTTCCTGCTTTGTTGATGACCCGCGCTACAAGCTCCAAGTCAATCACGAGCGGTGCTCGCAAGCGCAAGAAGTCCCCATCGCGCTCATGTGAAATGGGGGCACCGGGCTTAGCAGTTTCAGCACGCGCGTAGGCGATGGCATGGGCGCCGTTTAGAGTTGTGACTTCGGTCACACCCTGTTCGCTACAGTCACTACGAGGTCTGCTGGCGTCATTTCTTTATGAGGGCAACGCCGGGGCCTTTTGAGGTTTCGTCGGCGTCCAGAAACTGGATGCCTTGGACTTCGAGGGCTCGTCGGATAGCGGTCACTGTATCATGACGACCGGGCACATTACCTTTCGTTGCATCCATACGCTGCACGGTTGGTACACTCACTCCCGAAGCCTCAGCAAGGTCAGCAACACGCCAACCCAGCATCGACCGAGCCGCTCGAATTTGTTCGCCCTTCATGCCTTTTGATACTTCTTATATCTTCTTTGATAGCAGGGTGTTTATATCTCCTGCATAGATTTTAATATTTTAAATATCAAAATCGATTCGCAAACCAAAGGGCAACGCCATGACCGCCATCACCTACGACCGCCGTAGCATCATGCAGCAAGCCTGGTCTTTTCAGATCCCCGGCAAGTTCAACGCCCGCCTGTTTGCGAGTGATCTGCGGCAGGCATGGTCGAACGCAAAACGTCGTATTCAGCTTGCGCTACAGCCCGATGCTGACCGCACCCGCTAGGCCATCGAGCAGCTAGAGAACAAGGACACGTGGACCCAAGAAGACTAAGCCCGAATGGCTGTGTTACGGGCCACCCTGTGCGCCAAGGCGGAGCATGAACAAGCCGACGAATTCGGCGAGCGCCGCAATCTGATCCAGTCGGCGCCGACCTGCACCGTGACTTTCCGCAAGACCGATGGAACACGCGAGAACTCCTTTTGCAGTGCTGCATCTTGATTTTTACCCCTGGCTTCCGGCATACCGTCCGCTTTTGCATTCCTTCGTTCTAAGCAAAAAGCATATTTCTCCATCAGAACTTCCATTAGGGAATGATGAGGGTGGGTCCTTTCCCAATGAAACTTTCCATCCATTCCAAGCTTGTCTATTAGAAGTGCGATCCCAGCACTCAGCGTCCTGCATTATACCAAGCAGCGCCTCGTTAAATCGTGCGCGAGTGTACTGGTTTGATAAGGGTTGGAATGGCCCACAAGCTCTTCTGATGTCCGACCGATGCAAGCATTGGGTAAATCAGGTTCTTCATTCATAAAATCGGCTTTCAGGCCATTTAGTGCTGGGACCAACTAGTTACGTGCGTGGTCAACCCGCATCATCACACCGGTTAAGCTCAGATAACGCTTCTTCTCTAAGTCGAGGCGCGTCATGCTGTCCGTGCTGTGCTCATCCAAATAAAGCCGATACATCCGAAGATGGAACATTTGACGCGATTGAGTGTCAACTATTCATAAGATGAAGTTGCGCCGGGCTAGAATCTGAGGTCGGTTAGTCCATCACTCCAGGTTCACGTACACTATTTGCAAAATCTTCTGCGCACAAATTAAGTACAATTGCCTGCGCTTTGCTTTCAAAGGTATTGGTGCAAATAGGTGGGCAGAAGGGTGGTTTCAATTGCACGCCAAATTCGCAAAATACTGTTTCTACAATTTTCCTGAAAAATGGTGCTGCTGCGGAGATTTGAACTCCGGACCTCTCCCTTACCAAGGGAGTGCTCTACCCCTGAGCTACAGCAGCGCCGTGGCGGGCGGGATAGACGCAAATCCGGCCCCGCGCAAGCCCATTCTGGACCCCCAATCTGGACCCTCGTGAACCCCTGCGGTACACAAGCTGTATGACAGGCGAAACACCCCCGAACAAAGGCTCTCAAAAGCCCAAGGCCGGTGCCGCGCAGACCCGTGAAGACCGGCTGAAAGCTGCGCTCAAAGCCAACATGGGCCGGCGCAAGGCGCAGGCAAAGGCGCGGGCGCAGGCCGCAGCCGCACACCCCGGGGCAAAGGACACAGAGCAGGACGATGGATAGTATTGTGGTGCGCGGCAACGGGCCGCTCAACGGGCAAATCCCGATTGCTGGGGCCAAGAACGCGTGCCTAACGCTGATGCCCGCGACGCTGCTGAGCGACGAGCCGCTGACCCTAACCAATGCGCCGCGGCTCAGCGATATCAAGACGATGACCACTCTGCTGCAATCGCTCGGGGCAGAGGTCACGTCGCTGCAGGACGGCAAGGTGCTGGCCATGTCGACCCATGGCACCATCAACACGCGCGCCGATTATGACATCGTGCGCAAGATGCGCGCCTCGAACCTCGTGCTCGGCCCGCTGCTCGCGCGCGAGGGGCAGGCGCAGGTGTCGCTGCCCGGCGGCTGCGCCATTGGCGCACGGCCGATGGACATCCACACAGACGGGCTGGCCAAGATGGGGGCCGAGATCGAATTGCGCGACGGGTATCTGCATGCGCGTGCCGCTGGTGGACACCTCAAGGGGGCGGTGATCGACTTTCCCTTTGCCTCGGTGGGCGCGACGGAAAACATCCTGATGGCCGCGACCCTAGCCAAGGGCACCACAGTCATCAACAATGCCGCCCGCGAACCCGAGATCGTGGACCTGGCCACCTGCCTACGCGCCATGGGTGCTCAGATCGACGGCGACGGCACGTCGACGATCACGGTGCAGGGCGTGGACCGGCTGGGCGGGGCCACCCACCGCGTGGTCACCGACCGGATCGAGCTGGGCACCTACATGTTGGCGCCTGCGATCTGCGGCGGCACTGTGGAATGTCTGGGCGGGCGGATCGACCTGCTTGGCGCCTTTTGTGAAAAGCTGGACGCGGCGGGCATCAGCGTGTCCGAGACGGCCAGCGGCCTCACCGTGTCGCGCAACAACGGGCGCATCGGTGCGGTCGACGTGACCACCAGCCCTTTCCCCGGCTTTCCCACCGATCTGCAGGCGCAGATGATGGCGCTGCTCTGCACCGCCGAAGGGACCTCAGTGCTCGAAGAGAAAATCTTTGAAAACAGGTTCATGCACGCGCCTGAACTGATGCGCATGGGGGCCGAGATCGAGGTGCAGGGCGGCACCGCCACTGTGACTGGCGTCGAGCGCTTGCGCGGCGCACCGGTGATGGCCACCGACCTGCGCGCCAGCGTTAGCTTGATCCTCGCGGGCCTCGCCGCCGAGGGTGAAACCCGTGTTGCCCGCGTCTACCACCTTGATCGCGGCTACGAACAGGTGGTGCGCAAGTTGTCGGGCGTCGGCGCGCAGATCGAACGGATCAAGGACGCATGACCGAAGACGCACGGTTCGAAGACGGGCGCGAGGCGCCGGTCAACATCGGCGCCTATGACGAAGACGCGCTGCAGGTGATCTCAGCGCTCTGCCAGGACGCAGTGTTCCCGATCTCCGAGATGAGCTGGGGCGCGAAACAGCGCCGCTTTGCCCTGCTGATCAACCGGTTCCGCTGGGAAGACACGCGGCTTGGGCCCGAACGCGTGCAATCGATCCTGTTGATCGACCACGTGATAGGTATTGCAAGCCTCGGCATTGACCGCAAGGACCGCGACCTGATCCTGTCACTGCTGGCAATCGCGTTCGACCGCGGCGAAGACGGCACTGGCGTGCTGACCCTGACGCTTGCCGGCGACGGCGCCGTGCGCCTGCGCGTCGAAGCGCTCGAGGTCGGCCTGCGCGACGTGACCAAGCCCTATGCGGCTGTGTCCGGCCAGGTGCCGGATCACGGGGAATGACCGGCTATACCGTCCGCACCCTGACCCAAAACGATCACCCCGAATGGCGCGCGCTGCGGCTTGAGGCGCTGCGCCGCCATCCCACCGCTTTCCTGATCACCGCCGCCGAACAAGAGGCGCGCAGCGATGACAGCGACCGCGCGATGCTGGCGCAAGGCAATTGGCACGGGCTGTTTCACGCGGGCACCATGGTCGGATTTGCTGCGATGCGCCGGATGATGCCGGAAATGGCGCGGCACCGTGCTGTAATCGGGCCGATTTACGTCACCGACACGCACCGCGGCACAGGTGCTGCCCAGCACCTGATGCACACGCTTGAGGCTCAGGCCCGCACCGCGGGCGTGCGGCAGCTGGAACTGGATGTGAGCGTGGAAAACCCGCGCGCCATCCGCTTTTACGAAGCCCTCGGCTTTGTCCGCACCGGCACCCGCCCCCGCGCCATCTGGACCACCGCGGGTCCAATAGACGATCATTTGTATCTCAAGCGGCTGGATGGGTGACGAGACACGGCTGCGGACTGCCAGCACATCCCCGCAGACCAATCGATCTTGAGTGTCGCGCCGCTTTCGGCAAAATGCGTGCCATGAACACATTTCACGACTTCGATCTTCGCACGTTCTGGTCCGGCACGGAGTATGAAATCAAAAACCACGTCGGCGCCCGTCTGCAGCCCGGCCTCGTCGCAGCGAGTGAAGAAGAACTTGGGTACACGCTGCCGCAAAGCTATGTAGACTTGATGCAAGGCCAGAACGGCGGCCTGCCTAGGCTCACCTGTCATCCCACGCGTCACCCAACATCATGGGCGGATGATCACGTGGCGATCACCGGGATTTCGGCTATTGACCGGCAACCCAGCTATTCACTTTGCGGCGAGCTGGGCAGCCAGTTCATGATGGATGAATGGGGGTATCCGCCGATTGGCGTCTATTTTGCAGATTGCCCGTCGGCGGGGCACGACATGCTCTGCCTGGATTATCGGGCCGGCGCGGCTGAACCTTCGGTGGTTCATGTCGACCAGGAAGACGGCTTTAAAATCACCCCGGTCGCGCCCAATTTCGAAAGCTTTGTGCGCGGCCTGCGACCTGCTGACGACTTTGACCTGGGCGACTGATCCGACCGACCCTTGAGCCTCGCGCAGGTCCCGGCTATGTCGCAGCGCAGCCCAGGGGACCGTCCATGCCGATCTTTCTCGACCACGCACAGCCGGATTTTGCCGACCAGTTTCGCACACTACTCAACGCCAAGCGTGAGGACAGCCCCGACGTTGACGCCACCGTTGCAAGCATCATCGCCGATGTGCGCGCGCGGGGCGATGCCGCTGTCATCGAACTGACCGAAAAATTTGACCGCATCACCCTGACCCCCGCCACCATGCGCATCAGCGCCGAGGAGCGTGCTCAACAAACCGCCAAGGTGCCCGAAGAAGAACGCGCAGCACTCAGCCTCGCGGCCGCCCGCATCCGCGCCTACCACGAAAAACAACGCCCCGAGGACGTCCGATGGACGGACGAGGCTGGGGCCGAGCTGGGTTGGCGCTGGACGCCTGTCGCCGCCGCGGGCCTCTATGTGCCTGGGGGGCTGGCGTCTTACCCGTCCTCGGTCCTGATGAACGCGATCCCGGCCAAGGTTGCGGGCGTGCCGCGGCTCGCCATCACCGTGCCCACCCCCGACGGCGTGCTAAACCCCGCCGTGCTGCTCGCCGCCGAGCTTGCGGGCGTGGATGAGATCTACCGCATCGGCGGCGCCCAAGCGGTTGCAGCGCTGGCTTACGGCACCGACACCATCGCGCCGGTCGACAAGATCACCGGCCCCGGCAACGCCTTTGTCGCCGCCGCCAAACGCCGCGTTTTTGGCAAGGTCGGGATCGACATGATCGCAGGCCCGTCGGAAATCCTGGTGGTGGCCGACGGCGACAACGACCCTGACTGGATCGCGCTCGACCTGCTCAGCCAGGCCGAACATGACGCAAGCGCGCAGTCCATCCTGATCACCATCGACGCGAGCTTTGGCCGCGCCGTGGCGAACGCGGTCGACGCCCGGCTCGAAACCCTCGACCGCCGCGCCATCGCGGGGGCAAGTTGGCGCGATTTTGGCGCGATCATCACGGTGCCCGACCTTGACGTGGCCGCCACGCTCACCGACCAGATCGCCCCCGAACACCTTGAGCTGTGCGTTGCCGACCCCGACGCGCTGGCCGCGCAGATCACCCACGCCGGGGCGATCTTCTTGGGCCAATGGACGCCCGAAGCCATCGGCGACTATATCGGCGGCCCCAACCACGTGCTGCCCACCGCGCGCTCCGCGCGGTTCTCCTCGGGCCTGTCGGTGATGGATTTCGTCAAACGCACAACGCTGGCCAAGATGTCCCCCGACGCCCTGCGCGCCATCGGCCCCGGCGCCGAGGTCCTCGCCGCCTCCGAAAGCCTAGAGGCCCACGGCCTGTCGGTCACCGCCCGCTTGCGCAAGCTGAACCAGTAGCGGGTCAGTCCCGTTGGGCGCGGAGTGGGCGCGGGAACCGCGCCTCATCGCCATCCGTTATCCGCACGACGGCGTCGTAGGGCACAAATGACAGCGCGCCGAACTCCTGCAGCGGCAGCACCCGTGACACTGGCCCCAGCAGGTCCTGCAATATCGGCTGCCGTTCCTGGCGCGTGGGTTCAAACAGGATCAGCCCGTGGCTGTTGCTGCCCAGGATCACGGCCTCGACCGGGCTGTCTTGGGCTAGGGTGACCTCGACCACGTCGCCACTGGCCAGCGAACTAACACGCAACGCGCCAAGGCAGAACGACAAAAACAGCGTCGCCACCACCAGCCACGCCATGAACGCGGGCTGCGTCGTGGCCGCTCGGATCGGGTGGCGCAGGCAATCGCGGCACACGTCCCACGTCGCCGCAAACGCCGCTGCCGGTGACCCGCGCCCGATCTTCACCAACAAAAGCGTCGTTATCGTGCTGATTATCAGCGCAGAAACAAACACCCCGAACAGGGCTTGGTGCGCAAAGTCGATCAGAAAGTGATCGAACACCACGCCGGTAATCGCGCAGAAATAGGCGATGGCAAACGCCACGGTCAGCACGCGGGTCACCGGCGCCTCCGGCCCCGGCGCATCCCCTTGGGCATCGGCGTACCGCCGGGCCTCAAGTCCCAGCATGATCAATTGCGTGATCCGCAAAACCATCGCTGGCAGCGCCAAGGCCAAGCCAAACCGAAACAGCTCACCCGAAAAAAACGCGACATCCAGAAAGATGACAAAGGTTGACCCAAAGCCCATCGCCAGCCCGAAATAGAACGACGCTGACACCAACCCGATGGCCAGAATGGGCGCGGCGAAATGGCCGTATTTCGACCATAGCTCGGCTGCGTTGGGGCGTTCCATGCGCTCAGGCTAACCGCGCCCGGCGGGAAAGCAACTGCGTGCGCGGGTGGCTCACCCGTCTCGCCCCGGCTCATCAGGGTTGCTGGAATAAATCGCTACCTTGTTGCCTTGCGGATCACGCAGATAGCAGACGTAGAAGGTCGGGCCATAGTCGGCGCGAAACCCCGGTGCGCCTTCATCCGTGCCGCCTGCTTCCAGTGCTGCGACGTGTAGCGCGCGCACTTGGGCCTGTCTCGCCGCCTCGAACGCGACCATGGTGCCGTTCCCGGCCCGCGCAGGGGCACCGTCAAAGGGCCGCTTGACGTAGAAATCAGGCGAGGCCGGCCCCGCCGCAGGTGCAGGCGGGACATAGCTTAGATCGCCGTGATAGTGCTCAACCCGGTAGCCCAGAGCGGGCAGAAAGGCGCTGTAGAACCGCTCTGCCGCCGCCATGTCGTCCACGCCCACGGTCACATAGCCAATCATCGCGCGCCTCCTCGTGCTGTGCGTGCCAGGATACGGCCCCTGCGATGTCACGCAACGGCTCTCGCGCCACATTGCCCTTGCCCAACGCACCGCCTAAAACCAAGCCGAGCAACCCCGCACGAGCACGCCGCCCATGTCCCGTATCAGTCACATCACCCTGGATGACGCTAATCTGCCGCCGCCCACGCCCGAGATCGAGCAAGAGCGCAAGGTGGCGATTTTCGACCTGCTCGAAGACAACAGCTTTGTCCTGCCAGTGCGCGACGGGCGGCCGGTGCCGGCAGGTCCCTATCACCTCGACCTGTCGATCCGCGACAAACGGCTGGTCTTTGACGTCGGCACCGAGGACGCGCAAAAGGCGGCCGAATTCCACCTGTCGCTGGGCCCGTTCCGGCAGGTGGTCAAGGACTACTTCCAGATCTGCGAAAGCTACTTTGACGCGGTGAAAAAGCTGCCCCCCTCCCAGATCGAAACCATCGACATGGCCCGCCGCGGCATCCACAACGAAGGCAGCCGCGTGCTGCAGGAACGCCTGAGCGGCAAGGCCGAGGTGGACAGCGACACCGCGCGCCGCCTCTTTACCCTCATCTGCGTGCTGCATTTCGGGGGTTGAGGTGACCGAGCCGCTGCCCTCCTCGATCCTGTTTTGCTGCGACCACAACGCGGTGCGCTCGCCCATGGCAGAGGGGATGATGAAAAAGCTCTACGGCATGGACACTTACGTGCAATCCGTAGGGGTCAAAAACGATCTGGAGATCGACGGTTTTTCCATCGCCGTGTGCCAGGAATTGGGGGTGGAGCTGTCGCGCCACCGCTCGCGCAGCTTTGACAACATGGAGGAATGGGGCGACGATCTCAGCTCGTTTGATCTGGTGGTGGCGCTCTCGCCCGCCTCGCAACGCCGCGCGCTGGATCTGACGCGGTTCTATCACCTGGAGGTGGAATACTGGCCGATCCTCGACCCCACCGGTCTGGGGGAGACGCGCGAGGCCAAGCTTGACAGCTACCGCAATGCCCGCGACCAGATCCGCGACCGGCTGATCACCCGCTGGGGTCCCGGTGGATGAGCGGCCCGGCCCTGCGCAAGCTCGTGGGCGCCGAGATTACCGCGGCGATCCCGGATCTTGCGCGCCTGCGGATCGACGTGTTTCGCGACTTTCCCTACCTCTATGACGGCGATGAAGCCTATGAGCTGGGCTATCTCGAACACTATGCGCATAGCGCGCAAGCGGTTCTGATCGCCGCTTATGATGGCGATTGGCTGGTGGGGGCGTCGACTGCGGCACCGCTGATGGACCATGACGCGGCATTTGCGGATGCTCTGTCGCGCGCAGGCATCGACACCGCCAGCACCTTTTACTGCGGCGAAAGCGTGCTGCTGCCGCGCTATCGCGGGCAGGGGATCGGCCACACCTTTTTTGATATGCGCGAGGCGCATGCCCGTGCCCAAGGCTATCGCCAGATCTGTTTTTGCGCGGTGCTGCGACCGCACGATCACCCGTTGCGGCCCAAGGGGTACCGGCCGCTCGACCCGTTTTGGAGCAGGCGCGGCTATGCCCGCGTGCCGGGCGCGGTGGCGCGGCTGGCGTGGAAAGATCTGGACCAGGCGGTCGAGACCGAAAAGCCGCTGCAGGTTTGGCTGCGCGCGCTCTGAATGGCTCGTCCGCCCCTGCCGGGCCGTCCTCGCGACGAGGTCAGCCGGTGCACATCTGGTCGGCGACATCCGAATAGGCACGCCAGCGCAGCCAGAACCGTTCGTCGACATTGCGATCCGATTGCCGCACGTCCTGCGCGTCTTGCGGATCGCTGAAAAACCGTGCGCCGCGGTTTTGGTCGCTGGCATTGAGTTCACGATTGGCCACCGCCTGAACGCAGCCGCAGCGCGCCCGCGTCGCCGCCTCCCGCGCCGCCTTGCGGCAGGCCGCGTAGATCGGACCGGTGGCAAACTGCGCCTGCGGGCGAAAGGTGTTGGTCGCCGCCACCCGCGCCTGACCACAGGCCGACAGCACGGTGGCTGCCACGAGAACGAGGACTATGGGTTTCATCTGCTCTGGCCCTTTGACAGGTTGCGTGGCGAGTGGACCCGCTCTGCGAGGGGTAATGCCAGAAAATCGAATGCGCAGCAACGCCGCCCACGCGGCTGTGCTTCACGATGCCGTAAGGGTGGGCGCGCTGCGCCGCGGAACGAAAGCCGAAGCGCTGCAGACCCCGAGGATCAGCCTGCGCAGGATTTAGGCCGAAGGCCGCTGCGCCTCGGCAGACCCTCCGTCGCACCAAAGCGGCGCCGACCAATCACGGCACGCCCATGGCGTGACGGCCTGTCGATATGGCTGGTCTTGGCACGCCGCGGATACGGAAGATGTACACGGCAGCCATAAAGCGCTGCAGCAGAAAGGTTAGATCGATAGCCCAGGGCCTGCCGACGCGCGGCTGCGCGCCGCGGAACCCTCATTGCGGGGTCGACCCCGCGGCCCGCTGATTACGCAAAGTTCACAAAACGCAAACCCACTGTGCATCCTCACCTTGCGCGGCCTTCCGTTCTACGCATAACAGCGCGGAATCAAGGCCGCAGGCCGCCGCGCATCGACAGGCCCTCCCACGGCCTGTCGATATGTCTGGTCTCAGCGCTCCGCGGAAATGGAAGATGAACTTTGCAGCCATAAAGCGCTGCAGCAGAAAGGTCAGATCGACAGCCCAGGGCCTGCCGACGCGCTTCTTGCGCCACGTTCCGTTCAACGCACCAAAGCGCGGAATTAAGGGCGAAGCCCGCCGCGCCATCGCCGGGCCCTCCCACGGCCCGGCGATTTGGCTGACACAAGCGCCACATGCAGGCGGAAGATGTGCTTGGCAGCCATAAAGTGCCCGGGAATTGACGTTCCTTCGCCGGTCCAGGGCCCAACGATGGCGCGGCTCAACGCTGTGTATCAAACGCCATCTGGAGGATCTCCGAACATGTCCATCAACTCGCGCACTTTTTTCCAAAGCCATGAAACCCGCGCGTCGCCTTTTTTGGCTTTGTCGATCCATTGAACAATCGTCGATGCGTAATTCGCAAATCGCGCCCGTACAAAACGACCGACACGTTTGCCCGAAGCGATGGCGCGTCCATCGTTTTCGATGATCTCCTTCGCCTCGCCTTCGGCTTCCCGGGCGATTTCTTTTGTGAATTCCTCCAACTCCTTCGGGTCGACTGGCTGAGCGTTTTCCCGCAGGTACAACTGCGATGCACGCAAACACCTGGCGCGCGCGACTTCATCCGTCTCACAAATCTCTTCGGCACCGGTAAAAGCTGCAACTTGTAACGCGATCAAGGAGCCTTCGTTTGGCGGATATCTGTCCCCAAGATTGGTCTGAAACATTAAACTTGCGTCGTTCAACAAACCTGCGACGGCGCTCGGGTTGGTGCTTCGCAGCGCTTGTGAGATTGCCAACGCTTCTGGGCAATTTTCGTCAAAAACATTGGCACCGCTCGCTTTCAATGCAGTGTCCAACGCGCCGCCGACGCGTTGTTTGATGAAGTCAAGCATTTCGTCCGAAAGCGGCGCTTCGCTGTCCAATTCAAATGCAGTGTCGACCTCATTGCGCACGAGCGGCACGGCGATAGCGGTGCGGCGTCGGTCCTCAATCTCCCGGATAACCTCGGCCACTTTGGCCAACGCGTCCTCGCCCTCCCAAACGTCATCCGGGATCAAGGCAACCTCGATGGCGAGGTCCCAATCGCGAAACGTGCCGTCCCAAATTTGTGCGTACCAACGTACCCAGAAGTCCCATTGCGGTTTGAGGAAGAAAGGACTTTTCAAACCATGACTTGCACTTTGCCAATCGAGGACGTTGGCAGTCCCCCACAGCTTGGTCTTTGCCAAAACCTCCGCACGTTCATCGGCAATGCTTTTCGTTGCAAGCGAAACACCCGCTGCAATCCCGTCAATCTCACGTATCAACAATTCATCCTCTACCGCTTCGACGGTCGAATTCTCAAAACCAATAATCCCAGAGTTCCTGCCAAAGATTTCAATCGATGGAAGGCCTGAAGCTATAGAAGTCTCAAAAATATGTCTTCTTCGCGCGAACGCTAAGAAATGCGTATTGGGTCGATCATGCGGCACGTAAGGTGCTGAAAACTGTTTGGTTTTTGCATTTACGCCAGAAAGGGTGGTGATCGACACACGAAATACGTCAAGGAGTGTCTCTTGCTCTCCAAACGTAAGTTCGCTGACCACATCAAAATCGTCGAGGGTTCGTAGCAGATGCCTAACTAAAATGATCTGTCGTGAGTACGACGACAGCCAACCCAAGCGTATCATCGCCCTCTGAAACTTGGGATATGCGGTATAGTCTTCCAAATCGCCACGCCCCATTGACCCCTCCCCAAAACCCTTACATATCCCAACCATGACACCGCTCAGCCATATCCGCAATTTCTCCATCGTCGCCCATATCGACCACGGGAAATCCACGCTTGCCGACCGCCTGATCCAGTCCACCAACACGGTCGCCGATCGGGACATGAAGGAGCAGCTCCTCGACAGCATGGACATCGAACGCGAGCGCGGGATTACCATCAAGGCCAACACCGTCCGCATCGACTATACCGCGCAGGATGGCGAGACCTATGTGCTCAACCTGATCGACACGCCCGGGCACGTGGACTTTGCCTATGAGGTGTCGCGGTCCATGCGCGCGGTCGAAGGGTCACTGCTGGTCGTGGACAGCACCCAAGGGGTCGAGGCTCAGACGCTCGCCAATGTCTACCAGGCCATCGACGCCGACCACGAGATCGTGCCGGTTTTCAACAAGATCGACCTACCCGCCAGTGACATCGACCGCGTCGCCGAACAGGTCGAGGATGTGATCGGCATCGACGCCTCGGGCGCCATCGCCGTCAGCGCCAAGACCGGGCAGGGCATCACAGAAACGCTCGAAGCCATCGTGCAACAACTGCCTGCCCCCACCGGTGACCCCGACGCCGACCTCAAGGCCATGCTGGTCGACAGCTGGTACGACAGCTACCTCGGCGTGATCGTCCTGATCCGCGTCATCGACGGCCGCCTCAAGAAGGGTGAAAAGGTCAAGTTCCTGTCCAACAACACCACCCACCACGTGGACCGCGTCGGCGTCTTCCGCCCTCAGATGGAAATGGTCGATGAGCTCGGCCCGGGCGAGATCGGCTTTCTGACCGCAAGCATCAAACAGGTCCGCGACACCCGCGTGGGCGACACCATCACCCACGAACGCCGCGAGGTCGCCCCGCTGCCCGGCTTCAAGCCTGCGCAACCGGTCGTCTTCTGCGGCCTCTTCCCGGTGGACTCAGCCCAGTTCGAAGACCTCCGCGACGCCATCGACAAACTGGCGCTCAACGACGCCTCCTTCAGCTTTGAGATGGAAACATCCGCCGCCCTCGGCTTTGGCTTCCGATGCGGCTTTCTCGGGCTTCTGCACCTGGAGGTCATCCGCGACCGCATCGAACGCGAATACAACATCGACCTGATCACCACCGCGCCCTCGGTCATCTACCACGTGCACATGCGCGACGGCACGATGATGGAACTGCACAACCCCGCCGACATGCCCGACCTCACCCATGTCGACCACCTCGAAGAACCGCGGATCAAGGCGACGATCCTCGTGCCCGACGACTACCTCGGCGACGTGCTGAAACTGTGCCAGGACCGCCGCGGCATCCAGGAGGATCTGACCTACGCCGGCACCCGCGCGATGGTGGTCTATGACCTGCCGCTCAACGAGGTGGTGTTCGACTTCTACGACCGGCTCAAATCGGTGACCAAGGGGTACGCGTCCTTCGACTACCAACTCACGGGCTACCGCACCGACAATCTGGTCAAGATGCAGGTGCTGGTGAACGACGAACCCGTGGACGCGCTGTCGATCATGGTCCACCGCGACCGGGCCGAGACCCGCGGCCGCGCCATGGTCGAAAAGCTCAAGGACCTGATCCCCCGCCACATGTTCAAAATCCCGATCCAGGCGGCCATCGGCGGCAAAGTCATCGCCCGCGAGACGCTATCGGCGATGCGCAAGGACGTGACGGCCAAATGCTACGGCGGCGACGCCACGCGGAAGCGCAAGCTGCTGGACAAGCAGAAGGCAGGCAAAAAGAAGATGCGCCAGTTCGGGAAGGTGGATATCCCGCAGGAGGCTTTCATCAGCGCGTTGAAGATGGACGGGTAGTGATATTAATTTGATGGACGAAACGAGACTCAATCAGAACAAATCCAGCTGAGGCGTTTGCTCTACAGGAAAAATCCCGAGCAACTGCCAAGTTTGCGGCCTTGATGCCATATTACCCAACGCAAACACCAAGCCCGTTTTGACGTAATCAACGCAATAGGTTTGGAACAGGTGATCTAAAACCCGCGTTTCTTCATATTGTTTTCTAAGATTGAAAAAAGCAGCCGATGTTTCCCAATCGCTGCAGAGTTTTTCGCGTTTCTTCCCATCACCATCGAAAAATCGCATCTTAAATTCAAAAGGACATGGTTCGAGAGTGTCCAGCTCTTGATCAAACATTGACGCCTGCCTTGCCTGAGCCTCGAAGGCGCCACGTATTTCTTCAATTTCTTGCGCGCTTCTCCGTCGCCAAACCAATTCTGGTTTTTCTGGTCGTATTGCAGCTAGTGATGCCCCTAATCTCGCTGCTTCAAGTTCAGAATCTACGACTAACGGGTTCACGAGGTTTGATTTCTTGGTCGGTGATGTCACACGGCCGACTGGCTCGATAGTGTCTTCGAAAACCTTGCAGCTCTCAATCCGTTTGTCGGACCGAGGACTTTCAAAGTTATACTCTACTATGTCCCACCTGTTGAAATTAGAGCTTGGCCCAAGTTGCCTAAAACGAATTGGGAATAGCCGCTTCCATTCTCCCTCAGCACTAATACCTGCACAACAAACCGTTTCGGAGTGTTTTTTACTCGGCTGCGGTGACGCTTTTACGAGGATTGTAACGCGGGATTTTTGTTTCATTACTCAAATATTGCTCGGGTCTGTCCGCAACCAGATTATAGATCTGGAAGCCGTATAATGAAGCCTCATCAGCTATGTAAGATCGGTGACAAACGTGCGCGCACCTTTCAAAGCAAAGCATGCATGTTTTTTTATTTTCTGCAACTTCAAGTAATTCTGCGAGGCTTTGTTGGGCAGGTTCTTTGGCTAGGTGACTGGTGTAAATCGCTTCGAATTCAGAGTAATTGCCAGAGCGTGCAGCCAGCCTGCCAGCCTTAGGATCGCCCAAATCTCTGAAATGCCTGTATTCGATTCCGGCAGCCTTGAGGTTGTCCGCTAACGACTTCTTTGACAGGCCCTTTTTCCTAGACAGCGGAAGCTCTCTTACGTCAGCGAGGCATTCGACACCGATGACGCTCAGGGTTTCAATTAGCTTCTCCACTGAGGAGCCTTCGTAACCTATAGTATAAAGAACTGTCATGCTTCACCCGTTTTCATGTACCTTAGTCTGAAAAAGCTGAAGGGTTAGTTGATTGAGGTAAGCCAAGGTTCTTTCCGGTAGGTTGTTGCCGCGAAGACTCAATTTGGATAGCCATCAAGGATAGGGGCCACGATTTTGCTCCCCCTCAAAAAACCACCCCACTGACCAACCCCACATTCGCGTAAGCCGTCCCTTCCCCCGTCCGCACCACCGCCACGGCCTCGGCGCTCCGCGCCTTAAACACCTCATGCGGCACCAGCTCGCACGCCACCCGCGCGTCGATCAAGCTTCCGATTGTCCCGGGCTCCGCCCCTGGGGACCTCAAACCGTCCCCCGGACGCTTTGCCGGGCTGGGCCCGGACCGCTCCCCAGCCTCCTCTGCCCGAAACGCGGCTTCCACGCACATCTCGCTCAACACCGCGTCCAGCACCTCCAGCATCCGCGGCACCCCTAGTGTCACCGCCAGGTCAACACAACGCACCCCCGGCGGCACCGGCAGGCCCGCATCGCCGATCACCAGCAGATCGCCATGCCCCAGCCCCGCCACCACCGCGCTCAGATCGGCGTGCAGTATCCCCGCTTTCTTCATTCCGTCTCTCCCTCCACCCGCGGGCCCATCTCGCGCCAGCGGCGAAAGCTCTCGTCGCTCATCCCGCAGGGCGGATACCCGTGGCCGAGTTTACTGATCACCTCTTCGGAAACCCAGCGTTCCTTTTCCCGGATCGCTGCGATGCGCCGATCGCAGTCGACCATGGCGCGATGGAACGCCTCGCGCGGGTTCAGGCCCACGGCGCGGTGCAGCACCGCCTCGTCACGCATCGGGATCACCACGCCGCGCGGGCGGCCATGTTGGAACAGCCACAGATGCCCCATCTCGTGCGAGACGAATTTCATCTCGGACGCCATGTGGCGGCGGAAGTCGGAAAAAGAAATTCGGCGAATTTGGCTTGGCATGATGTCGCACCTGCATGTGGGTTCGGGTTTTGTACAAAACGGGCCCCGTTTTCATCAAAACGCCGGAATCGGGGGTTTTTGGCCCGAATCCCGAGGGTGCGTTTTGTACAAAACGGCGGTCCTGTTGAACGATTCGGGTTCTAAACCCGCGTGCTGAGGGGGTCATGAACGCGCCGCACGCCGTCCAAGCGCGATCTTCACCAAATCCCGCAGGGTCACCGATTCTGACCTTTGCTAAGGCCCCGTCTGCACGTGCTTTTCCGCTCTTATCCCCAAGATACCCCCAGGAATTCCGCCACTGAAATCAACAGCTTATCCCCAAGATTCTGGCGGCGCGGCACATTTTTCCTTTGCCTGAACGCAACCAAAAGGCCAACCTGAAGTCACCGGCGCAGAGGTCATAGACCAAAGCGGTGGACGCAAAGACTCCGGTAGCAACGGGAAGCTCAGGACGGATCCTCAGATTTAGCTTGCAGTTTCAACGGGTTACTGGACGCAGGTCGGATCGTGTGGGGGCGAAAGCCTCGTGACGAAAGGGCGGTGTCAACAGGGACGATGCGGGGGCGTACGGTCTTCGGTCCGGACGTTCGGCAAAGGGCAGAGATGTCCCGCGCAAGCTGGGCCAAATGTCGCCCTCTGGGGGGAGATGAGGTTCAAGACGGCGTCAGGATGTGCTGCTTGCGGCACGGCGTGGATTTCGGTACAAGCCCCTGGCGCCGTTCGCTTTTTTCACTAGCCAAACGAACGAAGAGCGGCACCGCAATGCCGCTTACGCCTGTCAGTTGTACCCAAACGCCGCGTTTTCCATCCAGGTTGCCTTCCCGTGCCCCGCGCGCATGTGCAGGCACGCGGTCCCTAGACGTTGAAAGTACGTGATATTAACGGCATACCACCCGGCCTCGGGCACTTCCGCCTCGACCGGCCGCGTCGCCTGACACGGTTGCCGCCCGTTCACATACGCCACGTCCTGGCCGCCAATCTTGGCGTCTAGCCCGTCATTTGTCAGAAAATCGATGGCGTAGATGCCTGCCGCGTCGAACTTGACGTAGCCGGTGATCTTGGCCACCACGTGGTGTGCACGGTCCGACGTGAGCGTTTTGTCGCCGTCATTTGTGTCGCGATAATCCAGCCCAGCCAATGGTTTGCCAGCTTTGGCTTTGCGCAGCGCACGTTCGGCATTGCCGAGGGTTTTCACGTCCTTGGGATAGGCGTATTGCACCGCGAGGCCTTGTTTCAATCCGGAAGGCTGCGGATCAGCCGGAGCCAATTTCAGAGGCGCCGCCCAGCTGCCTGTTCCTGCCACGACAATAGATGCGACTGCCGCAGCAGTTTTGAAAATTCCCATTCCTGTCTCCCATTCCCCCCCACAGGGGTGGTCTTTTGTTTTCGATTGAACCTTAGTCATGGGCGTTGTGCCAAGACAAGCGTCTTGGGTGAAATGTGATTACGACGGCGCGCGGTAAAACAGATATCGGTCTGGCGCAATTGTGTCTGGGCCGCGAATTTGTTTCATATTAACAAGAGGTTGTTGGGACAAGACCAAACCGCCCGGCACCATGACAGCAGCGATTAACGGGCTCAGCGCAGCGCCTTCAGCGACATCACGTTTTTTGACACCGTGGCCAAAATCATAGTGCGCCAGCGCAATCTTGACCCCGTCAACAGCGAGCCGTTTCAGCATATCTTCGGCCTCGCCCCGAAGAAAATCCGAGGCAGGCGGGATGCAGCTGGGGTGCGCGTTTATTTCGCGGTCGATGACCCAGATGCGGCGGTTCGGCAGCTCCTGTCGCAAATGGTCGTAGGTGCGACCATTGCCAAGCCCCATTTCCAGTACGTCGCCGGTGAGATCTGCGACCAGCTTTGCCGCCCAGTTGATCCCGTCGATCTGCGCGCTGAGACGGCGGCGCATGGACTCCAATCTGCTCATCCGGTGCTCTCCATGTGCCAGGGTTTGGCGCCCTGCATTTGTAATTCTGTCATAAAATCAATGGCAAAGGTCCAGATCGACGGGTCATGCACCAGGTGGTGTGTCAACAGTCCGTAGGGTTCATGCGCATCCGCACGGCCGTCCGCCCGATCCTCAAAATGCGCGGCGGCGTGGGTGACAAGCTGCTGCGGGTCAATCAGCCCGCCCCCACCGTGCCAATTGATCGGGTCGAGAAGCGTGTTGATCTGCGCCAGCTTTGGAACCGCTTCCGGAGCTTGTCGGGGGCCGTAGGTCGATAGCGCGGTATATCCAAGATCGGGCAAAGCGCCGATGACCGTCTGATTGATCCGGTTCCAGGGCGGCACAAACATGTGTCGCAAAGCGGTGCCAAAGAGGTCTTGCAAGCATGATAGACCCCTTTCCGCATCCCCCATCGCGTCGTCGCGTTCGGTTTGGAATTCGTTCTTTTTACCCTGTCCGCCGCTGTGATCTTTGTGTGCCCAGCCATGCAC
Organism: Pseudomonadota bacterium; assembly: GCA_039026855.1. GTDB lineage: Bacteria > Pseudomonadota > Alphaproteobacteria > Rhodobacterales > Rhodobacteraceae > Tateyamaria. The sequence continues at coordinate 81,135 of JBCCLL010000006.1, forward strand.
AACCGGAAGAAAAGGTGCGTTATGACAATAGGATGCAAGATCCTGTGTGGCAAAGGCCGGGATCACCGCGAGGTGCACGCGCAGTGACATCCGATCGGCCTGCGCGGCCAGCATTTCCAATTCTGGTGTCACCTCAATCGCGTCATCGTCGCGCCACCAGACCTGCGTTTCGATCCCCGCCGCTCTGCACCGGCGCAGGGCTTGGCGTAGAGCCGACCAATCAACCTGAGACACGCTCTGCCCCTGTAAGTTCGGTCACGAGGTGCACGCTGGTTTTTGCGCCGTCCATGCCGTCGGTCTGCGGTGCGCGCGTCTCTTGCAGCACGTCGGTCAAGGCTTGGCCGAGGGTTGCGGGGCGCAGGTCGTTTTTTGTGATCACATGTATTGCCGGCAGGTGTTTGAGGGCGTTTGCGCGCAGGGTCTGTTCCACCTCACCCCCGTCGTCAAAGGGTACCAAGACGGCAGGTACACCCGATTGCAGCACATCAAGCGCTGTGTTGTAGCCGCACATTGACACGGACGCCCGGGCGGTTGTCAGCAGCTCGCGAAAGTCCTGGCGCAGACCCTCGACAACTACATTCTGCGGTGCGCGGGCATCAAGGTCTTGGCGCAGCGCATCATCGCCGACCACAAAAAGCCATTTAAGTTCAGTGAGTTTGCGTGCAGCATCCAATGCAGCCTCAAAAATTTCCGCGCCGACGGTGCCGCCGCCCACACTCACCACCACCGGTCCGTCGCGCTGTACCGTCATGGGGCGCGGTGCGGGGGCGACAAACCCCGTATAATGCAGCTTGCCAGCCAATTTATCCGTCACCGGCCAGCTTTTGTTCAATGTGATCACGTTTGGATCCGCGTGGAGTAAAACGCCATCGTAGAACTCTGTGATCACATCTTCTGCAAATTCGACCTTCTGGGGCGAACTCGGCGGCGCAAGGATGTCGCGGACAGAGGCAAAGACCCGGCATGTGTTTGGTGTGGCGTTAAGCAAGGCGATGATTTCATTGCGCAAATTGCGACGCCCAAAGGGAAACAGCTCGGTAATCAGCACATGCGGGTCAACAGACCGGAACGCTTCTACCAGCGCGCTTTGTCGATCTGTCATAAATGTCGTGTCAGCGGGAACCCCATCAGCGGTTAACAGCCGCGAAAAGTTGGTGCCGTCCGATGCCAAAGATGGCAATTGCACAAAATTAACGCCGGTGATGTCGAGATGCGGCACGCGGCGTCCGCCACTGACCACCGTCACCTGGTGACCGCTGTCGCCAAATGCGTGTGCGAGCGTCAGCGCCCGCGACAGATGGCCGGTGCCCAAAAGGTGGGTGACAACGATCATAACGCGCATACTCAACGCGCCTCGAGCCGCTCTATCGCGCCTGCACGCCATTTTTCCTGAATGATTTCAATGATAAAAAGGCGATTGCGTTTGATCTGAAACGGAGCAGGTCCGCGGAAATCCCAGCCGGTGGCGTGGGCCATCAGCACCCGCATGATGCCGATGTGGCAGACCGCGATGCAGTCGTCGGTCAGCGTTGCCACCCATGGCAGCAGGCGCGCGCGTACGTCGGCTGGGCTTTCCCCGCCCGGTGGGCGGTAATCCCAGCCCCAATCTTCGATATCGCGAAAGCCTGAGCTTGGGTCGGCACGCAGTTCGGCGCCTTTGCACCCTTCCCATGCGCCCCAGTTCATCTCGATTAGAGCCGGGATTGCTTCGGGCCGCCGGCCCGTGATGATTTCACCGGTTTCGACCGCGCGGGCAAGCGGGCTTGCCACAACGCGCGCGGCGTCCCAGCCCGGCGGTAGGCGCAAGCGGGCGAGTGTTGTCCGTGCCTCATCGTCAATCGGGATGTCGGTCAGGCCCTGGATTCGCCCGGCCCGGTTCCAATGGGTGTGCCCGTGACGCAAGAGGGCCAGGCGGATCACAGCGCGGCCTCAATCGCGGTGCGCAGCGTGGTCGCGGCGTGGGGCAACAGGTGGTTTTGGGTCATCGCGTTACGTCCCGTAGCGGCCGCTGTACGCGCCGCTGTGTCATCCGACCAGATTTCAGCAATGCGCGCCGCCAGAGCCTGCGGACCCGCCTGCGTTGCAGGTTGGCTGGTGGCGATAATCTCGCGAATTGCTGGGCGATCTTGCGCGATGACCGGCACGCCGGCGGCCTGTGCTTCAAGGTACACCATGCCAAAGGCTTCGTTGACCCCTGGCCAGACAAGCGCGCGCGCTTTCGTATATTTTTCGGCCAAAGCGCCGGCATCCAGCACCCCAAGCCATTTGACGCGGTCGCCGAACGGTGCGAAAAACGGTTTTATATCAGTGGCATTTGCGCCGTCACCGACGATGTCGAGCTGCCACGGGATACTGCCCGGTATGGCGCTCAGCGCGTCGGCGATTATGGCGTAGGATGCCGTTTTATCCCCCTGCCGCATCATTGCGACCGTCAACAGGGGACCGGAGAGGTCGCTGGCGCCGGGCAAGTCCGACCGATCAAGAAACGGGTGCAGATGGGTCAAGGTCTGGCCATAAGGCGCGTCTCGGCGCAGGGTTTGAGCGTCGCGCTCGGTGAAAAACAGGATCGTGTCGGCTGCGTCGCTTGCAGCCTCGGCCGCGGCGGCAAAGCCGGCCCACGGGCCGGTCAGTCGCTTGCTCGCGCGCGTGCTTTCAATCTGGACGTAGGGGATATTCAGCGCGGCACTCACACGCGGCCCAATCAGGTCAGGCGATTTATAGTAGTTGTGATAGGTCAGCCAGAGTTGCCAGTCAGGCGCGCGGGCAATGATCGTGCGCGCTTCTGCCTCTGCCTCTTTCGTCAACGCGTTTTGCGTCTCGACCTCGCCCTGACCATCGTAAATCCTTAGCTTTGATGCCAGTTCCACCCCGTAGCCTGCGTGGGCCAAAGCCGACATCAGCGCGCGCGCCATCGCGCGGTCGCCAGATGGCACGGGGTGATCTGGCGCTTTGAGAGGTGCATAAAAGGCGATGGTCATGTTGCCATGATCCGACGCAACTGCCGCGCCAGTTGGTCTATGCCCGGTTGCATTTGAAATTGCGCATGCAATCGGTCATGCGCGGCGTTGGCCATCTTTGCAGCCTCGCTTGGGTTTTGCGCCAATTCGATCATCGCGTCGGCCAATGCCTGCGGCGCATCTGAGGTCAGCAGCCCGTGCACACCGGTATCGATAAATTCGGGGATCGCAGACACAGGGGTCGATAAGATCGCAAGCTTTTGGCTCGCAGCTTCCATCAGCACATTGGGCAGGCCGTCACGATCGCCATCCGATGCCACACGCGACGGCAGGACAAACAGATGCGCCGCGCGCATGGCGTCAATCACGTCCGGTTGGTTGCACGCGCCACGCCAGGTGATCCGATGCGCCACACCGCGCGCTGCGGCCAGACCTTGCATCTGCTCCGCCAGCGCGCCGCCGCCGATATGGGTCCAGTGCCAGTCGAGCGTGTCTGGCAACAGCGCCAGCGCTTCGATCAGTCGGTCAAAGCCCTTCTTTTCGACCAGCCGACCCACCGACAGCATGTGAAACGGGCTATCAACGGCACGTAGCTCTTGTTCCGGCGCGGGGGGGAAGCGGCTGAGGTCGAGGCCGTGATAGACCAGATCCACCTGCGTGCTCGGCGCCAGTGATTGCAGATGTTCGGCGCCAAACTGCGTGCATGTGGCGCCGTAGGCGGCACCAGCAGTGTGCGCGTCCAGCTTTTCGCGCAATTCCCATTCTGGCGACGTCCAGATGTCTTTGGCATGGGCCGAAAATGACCAAGGGATCCCGCGCAGGATCGACGCGTAGCGCGCGACAGACGCGGGGGTATGTAGAAAATGAGCGTAGATCGCCTTGGTGCCCTGCGGTAGTTCGCGTGCCATGACGCAGGCCTGACCAAACCGCCTGATGCGGTTTCGGGTCGGATCGCGGCGCAAGTCGCGCAAAAAGCGCCCCAGCGCGCGCCAGGCCGATGCGCTGCCGAAGGCTGCAAAGAGGCTTCGTAGCACGCGGCCCGGCTCTTGATGCAGATATTCCGGCAGATAGCGCACCCGGGCCTGCACCGCATCATGCAGCGGGTGCGTCTTGCCATCGGTGGGAAAACGCAAGGACCAGATGTCAAAGCGCAAGCCAGCGCGCTCCAAGGCGAGGATTTCCTGCGCGATGAAAGTTTCGGACAGGCGCGGCCAACCTTTTACGGCGATGGCCAGCGGCACGGGCTCTTGCGTCATTCGGCAGCGCTTTTGAGACGCGTGTCCGTCAACGTGCGAGCGCGCGTGATCACCACGTCAAGCCCGTCAAGCAGGCCGTCTGCACCAGCTTGTGAGGGCCGCGACTGCTGCGGTAGCGCTCTGATTGCGTCGATCATAGCCTGCGGCGTCAGCCCCTCGCGATATTTGTCGAGATTGCGCACCAGGCCCAGTGCCTCTGCGCGGTTGGCGCGGATCCATTGTTCGATGCGTGGTTCGGTCCGCGGGACAATGACCGCGCGGCAGTCAAAGCTGAGCACTTCACAAAACGTATTGTAGCCGCCCATGCAGATCACACCGTCGGCGTTGGCAATCAGGCTTTCGATTTTGCTGTCAAAGCCGGTGGAGACCACGCGCCCGCCCAACGCCGCGACGCGCGCCTCAAAATGCTCGCGTTCTTCGCCGGCGAGGAACGGACCATAGACCAGCACCGCTTGCGGACCCAGATTTGCGTCTTGTTCATAGGCGCGCAACACAAGGTCGACCATGGCCGCCCCGTCGCCGCCACCGCCTGGGGTGACAAGGATATAGGGCGCGTCCGGTACTTCGGCCGGATCAATGATCTCGCGCCGGATATAGCCGGTCCAATAGGTGCGCGCGCGCACATCTCCGGACAGCGGCAATCCTTCGGTGGGATCGTAAACCGAGCGCGGGCCATACACCCACACCTCGTCATAGTACTTTTCTGTGGCTTCAATAGCGCCCTTGCGCTCCCACTCGGCGGCCAGCACCTCTTGTTCGTCCAGCACGTCGCGCAGGCCCAGAACGATCCGGGTGCGTCCGCAGGCACGCAGCTTTTCGAGCGTTGGCAGCAATTCACCGCGAAACCCGGTGGGTTCTTTATCGACGATAAGCAGGTCGGGGGCATACTCCTCAACCGTGGACGAAATGACGCCGGCGCGCAGCGCGGTGGTGCCGTCGATGTCCATCCCTTCGGTCTGACTGGCATAGCTGCCGTCGGGCAGCTTTTTTACGCCGGGCAGACGCACGTGATCGACCGCTTGTGGGAAGGTAAAGCGCCCCGCGACCGGGCTGCCCGTGAGAATAATGGCGGATGTGACCACGCCAGCCTGGGTCAGCGCGGATGCGACGGCGCGGCTGCGCCTCAGATGTCCAAGCCCAAAGGTGTCATGGCTGTACAGTAGTGCCCGGCTGGGTTTGCCTGGCATAATGGGCTGCGGGGCCGTGGGTGTGCCCATGGAATTGGCCTTCGTCTTGCGTGGGGCGAAAGGCGTCCCCAACACCCCCGGGGATTCGCTGAACCCGATATAGCACGCCACATCGCGATCCGAAGCGGCAGCACAGCGTTTGACCAGATCAAGCGCAATGTGTTGCACGCAGTACATGGTCACATGCGGGGTTTTTGGGCGCTAATCAAGGGGTTCGGGCGATATCGTGATGACACGTGCGCGTTGTCAGACGGCATGCCATGGCTTAGCGTTGCGCGCAGTCTGAGGGTGCAGGGGAGCAGCAACTCTATGTCACGGCTCGTTGCGATCGTGTTGGCGTGCGGCCTTTGCCTGCTGAGCGCGTTTTGGTCAGTGCCCTCCCAGGCCCAGGGGTTGGGCAGTCTGGTCGCCGGCGCCACGGCCGACGAAGATGAAGACAGCAACCTGTCTGAGGCGCTGCGCAGTGCCGCTGAAAGCGGGGTCAGCGTCATTGTCATCGACGGCAATGGCCGCGTGTTGAACGAGACTGCCGGCGCCACAACCGTCGCATCTGGCGCCGAAGACGTCTCAAACCTGATGAGCTTGCAAGACGACGCGGTCACATTCCGCAATGTGCTGGTTGATCGGTTCCTCGACCTGCCGGCCGCCTTTAGCGAGGTCCTGTTTATACTGCGCGCCAGTAGCCCTGATGGCACGATCACGGCCTATCTAATGGCCCTCGTGACATCCCTCGCGCTGTTTGCAGTTGGGATGCTGGCTGAGTGGCAAATCTACGGTCGGCGCATCGCCAGAGGCTTTGTCGTGTCGCGCATTCGCGAAAATCCGCAAGGCTACGCGGAAAAAATGCCCTGGCTTGCCTTCCGCTTTGTCGCTGGTGTCATTGGCATCGTGTTCAGCATGGCGGTTGCCTACGTCCTTGGCTATCTGATTTTCGGACCGCTCGAAGATACGGCGATGCAATTTACCGTATCGCTCATCAATCTGGGCTATTTCGCGGTGCGTTTGATCACCAGCCTTTGGCGCATGATCCTATCGCCGTTCATGTCGCAATACCGGATCCCAAAGCTGTCGGACAAGGACGCCACGCGCCTCTATTATTGGCTGAGTTCGGTGGCAGCGATCAGCTTTTTCACCAATCTGTTTGGTGTCTGGATCGAACAATTGGGGCTTAATTACGAGGTCTATGTCTTTCTCTTTTCACTGCTCAGCCTGGTGGTGATGGCGCTCAGCATCGCATTGCTGGCGTTCAACGCCAGGTCGATCACCGATGCCATTCTGCAGCGCAAGCGCCCGGACGAGGCGACATGGGTTCTGCGCACCCTGTCGCGGCTATGGCGGCCAGCGGCGACGATTTACTTTTTGTTTGCCTGGGCGCACCAAACCTACCGCCTGATCATCGATGACCCGCTGGGCGTGCCACTGCTGTCCGCGGCTTGGGCGATCCTGACCACTATTCTGGTGGTCTACGGCGTCATTAACTATGTGATTGAGCGCAGTTTTGACCGCGCCCGACGCGTGCGTGCGCATCGCGAAGCGACAGAAGACACCACTGTTGTGGTGGACGATGTGCCCGAAGGCCCCCGGCTGACCACGTTTGAGGGGCTCGCGCAGCGGGTCGCTGGCATCTTGGCCTTTGTGGCGGGGGCCTATGCCTTTGTCACCGTTTGGAACCCAAGCACCAACATGATGGGCGAAAGCCTGAGTGACCGATTGCTCGACGTGATGGTGATCATCTTTCTTGGGTACATCGCCTACAACGCCTTCCGCATCTGGATCGACGCCAAAATCCGCGAAGAACAAGGTGATCAGGAACCCGGCGAATTGGGCGATGAGGGCGGCGGATCTTCGGCGTCGCGGTTGGCGACCCTGTTGCCTTTGTTCCGCAATTTTGTGCTGATCGTGATCGTGGTGACCATCCTGCTCATCGTGTTGATGGAGCTCGGTGTGAATGTGGGCCCGCTTTTTGCAGGTGCGGGCGTTGTGGGCGTGGCTGTGGGCTTTGGCTCGCAATCGCTGATCCGCGACATCTTTTCAGGCGGGTTTTTCCTGTTCGACGACGCGTTTCGCAAGGGCGAGTACATCGATGTGGGCGGCGTCAAAGGCACGGTTGAAAACATCTCGGTCCGGTCGTTCCAATTGCGCCACCACCTGGGCGCTCTGCACACGATCCCCTTTGGCGAAATACAGGTGCTGACCAATTACAGCCGCGACTGGGTGATCATGAAACTGCCCCTGCGCGTGACCTACAACACCGACGTGGAAAAGGTGCGCAAACTGATCAAGAAGCTGGGGGTCGAGTTACTGGATGACCCAGTGATCGGCGAAAATTTCATCCAGCCGCTGAAATCCCAGGGCGTGATCGAAATGCAAGACAGCGCGATGATCATCCGGGTCAAGTTCATGACCAAACCGGGTGATCAGTGGCTGGTGCGCAAAAAAGTCTACGAGGAAATCCGCGCGCTTTTCGAGCGCGAAGGCATCACCTTTGCCCACCGCGAAGTGACTGTGCGCCTGGCCGATGGCAAGCGCGCCGCTGATCTAACGGACGAGGAGAAAGAGGCGATTAGCTCTGCCGCAGAGGCCGCGATGGAGGAAGAGCTGATGGAAGGTGGCATCGCCGACGGCGACGACCGCTAACGCGGGATGTTCTCGACCGCATGCACTAACTTTTGCATATCGGCTGCGTAAAACCCCGCAGCGTTGATGCAATTGGTTTCAAGCATTTTTAAACCTGCGGGCGTTCGACAGATATCTATGACATATGCCGGGGCGTAGTTTGGATTTGCCGCGACCAGTTCTTGCACAAACCTGTCGGCATCATCGTCAATCTCGGCTCGGTAGATGACGCGTGCACCCTCTTTGTAGACCGAATGCGTGACCACTGTGTCGGCCACGACCCAAACGCGCCATTCCTTTAAGATCCGCACCGGTTCCGTCAGCATCAGTTCGGTGTCGTGCCGCAGCGATCCGCGCGGGATCTCATCGGGTGCCAGCGCGCAGACCCGCGCCGCTAACGCCGCGATTTCCGCACCTGTTTTCACAGTTCCCGCTATTTCTTTGCTGTCACTGACGGGCCGCACAAACCAGGCGCGCGCGTCCTCTGGCAGGTGCTGTTGAACCTCTTTTAGCGTGAGGACAATCGCATCGGCGCCATTCAAAAGGAAAGGGTGCCAGGCGGTTTCCCGCAGAAAAGGCCGCAGTACAAAGACACCGGGCGTCAGGTTCTTTGCCTTGGCGTAGCGCCCCAGCGTGTAAGAGCCAAACAGAATGACGTCGTTTGGGTCGGCGATCTCCGGCTTTGGATCGAGATCGCCCACAAATGGCACTACCCTGTGCCATGAGTGCCGAATGCCAAATCGCACGAGCGCATCGCCAAGTTTGCGGGTGTCCTCAAAATCCTGCAGCAGCCACTGCATCTCAGTCGCTGTAGGGGTCCAGGCTGTCGCGCAGGCCGTCACCGAGGAAGTTGAACGCCAGCACAACCACCACGATCGGCAGCATCGGGATCGCCGTCCATGGGTAGATCTCGATCGAGGCGAGGTTTTGCGCATCGTTGAGCATTACGCCCCAGCTCACAGCCGGGGCGCGCAGGCCAAGGCCAAGAAAGCTGAGCGAGGTTTCGCCCAAGATCATTGCCGGTATCGACAGCGTCGCCGAGGCGATCAAATGGCTTGAGAAATTCGGCAGCAGGTGGCGCCGGATGACACGGCCCGGTTTGGCGCCCATCATCTCGGCGGCGCGCACAAATTCTTCTTCGCGCAAGGACAGGAACTTACTTCGCACCGCGCGGGCGAGGCCGGGCCAGTCGAGCAGGCCCAAAATGATAGATATGATGAAAAAGACCGACACAGGTCCCCAATTCGACGGCACCGCCGCCGACAGGGCCAACCACAATGGCAGCTCGGGCAGGCTGCGCAGTATCTCAATTGCGCGGTTGACCACCCAGTCGATCCAGCCGCCGAAATAGCCCGCAAGAGCACCAAAACCGATGCCGAGGATAAAGCTGACGGTTATGCCGATCAGCCCGACGGTCAGTGACAGTTGCGCGCCATAGGAGATGCGCGAAAATACGTCGCGCCCCAGCCGGTCCGAGCCAAAGATGAACACCGTTGCGCCTTCGGGCGCGCAAAACAGGTGCACTTCGGTCGGGATAAAGCCCATGAGGTTGTATTCCGACTTGCGACAGAAAAACTCGAGCGGCATGGGGCGCGTGCGGTCGGTTTCATACACCCATTGAAAGTTTTCGAGGTCCGCGTAACCCGACGTGGCATAGACAAAGGGGCCGATAAATTCATCCTCGTGCCACAGGCGGATGGCTTGCGGCGGGTGGAACAGGTGATCGGCGCTGCGTTCATGCGGGGTGTAAGGGGCGATAAACCCGGCAAAGGGGATGGCGAGATAGGCCATTAAGAGGAACAGGCCCGAAATCAGACCCAGCCTGTGCCGCTTGAATTTGCGCCAGACCAGCACAAAGTTCGACGCGTCCATATCGGTGCGGTCGACCGCCGACAGGTCCACGTTTGGATCATAGGGCGCGTCGTCGATGAATCGTCCGTCAGGTAGCGTGCTCATGCCCTCACCCCTCGCGCGCGCCGTAGCGGATGCGCGGATCGAGCAGCACCAGCAAAAGGTCGGAAATCATCGTGCCCACCAGCGTCAGGAAGGCCACGAACATCAGCACAAACCCGGCAAGGAATTGATCTTGCGTGCGCAATGCCACCAGCAGGTCGGGCCCGATGGTTGGCAGGCTCATCACGACAGAGATGATGACCGAGCCCGACACCATCGCGGGCAGCAGGTTGCCGATGTCAGCAACAAAGGGGTTGAACGCCACGCGCAGCGGATATTTCGATAGCATGCGCGCGGGCGCCATGCCTTTGGCCACGGCAGTTTCCACATAGGGCTTGCCCAACTCGTCCAGCATGTTGGCGCGCAGGCGCTGCATCATCGCGGCCACCCCCGCCGTGCCGATGACAAAGGTTGGCACGATCATGTGCATCAGAACCGACTGGATCTTGGCCCAGCTGAGCGGTTCGCCTTCGAATTGCGGGTCCATTAGGCCGCCGATGGGCAGGCCGATGTATTTGCGCCCGTAGTAGTAGAGGATCAGCGCCAGCAGAAAGTTGGGCGTGGCAAGGCCGAGATACCCGATGAAGGCGGTGGTGTAGTCGACCCATGTCTTGGATTTGGCCGCCGCCATAACCCCCAACGGGATCGCCATGAAATAGATGAACAGCACCGCGGCGAGGTTTACCAGCACGGTCAGCCACAGCTTTGAGCCGACGATGTCTGCCACCGGCTCGTCATTGTAGAACGACCAACCCAGATCGCCCTGCAACAGTCCGGAAAAGCCGTATTCGCCCGGCGCCAAGCCAACCCACATCAGGTATTGAAACCAAAGCGGTCGGTCGAGGCCGAACTCGGTGCGCAGAAATTCCGCCTTGGCCACAGCTTCGGCCTGCCCAGTGGCGCGCAGTTCGGCGATTTGGTTAGACAGGTAGTCGCCCGGCGGCAGGTTGATGATGGCAAAGACCAACATCGACACCACCACCAGCGTCAGCCCCATGGTCAGCAGGCGGTAAGCGGCGTAGCGCAGAAAGTTCATTCAGACACCTGCGCCAAGTCCTGCGCGTCGCCAAAGTAGAACTCGTCGGGGCGGTGCACGCCGAAATGCGATCCAGGATCCCAGGCCCATTTGCCTTTCACCGGCACATTGCGCAGTCGGTCGGATACGACGATGGGCTGGGGGGCTTCGCTGAGGATGCCGATCCCAAACTGTTGGTCGGCATGAATTTCCAGCATCTCGCGCCAAACCGCGGCGCGTTTGACCGGATCGCGGGTGCGTTCCCAGTCGCGGTTCAACCGCATCAGACGGCCCGCTTCGGGCATGTCGACCTTTTCGCCGGCTGCGCCGCTGGTCTGGTAGTACTGTCCCCATTTCGGCCAGGCAAAAAACACCTGATCGGTGGGCGCCAAGTAGCTGGGTGAGGTGAAAGGCTGCGGGATACCGTTGTCCCAACCAAACCAAACCGCGGCCATGGTGACGCCAGAAAATACCCGATTGCGCAGGATGTCGCGGTCGGCGGGTCGCATGATCAGTTTGATGCCGATGTCGCGCCATGTGTCGGTGATAATGGCCAGCGCATTTTCAACTTCCTGGCGCTCGCCTGCGGTTTCGATCACGAACTCCATCGGGCGACCGTCAGGCAGCAGGCGGATGCCTGCGTCGTCTCGCGCGCGCAGGCCCATTTCGTCGAGCAGCGTATTTGCCAGGCCAGGGTCGTAGACCGACCATTTGCGCAGGTTCGCCTCGTCGAAAAGCGGGCTGGCACGCAGCGCTGTCATGCCACCCTCTTTGCCCAGTCCGAAATAGAGCGCGCGGTTGATGATGCGCCGGTCGATCCCCAGTGACAGCGCGCGCCGGAACCGCACGTCGCGCATAATCTCGCGCCAGACCGGGTCGGCGAAATTTAGGTTGGGATAGATCGCGATCTGGCTCGCAGCACCATTGGACCACAGGTACGTGCGATAGGGCGCGCCGTCTGCCTCGCCCTTTTTCAGGATCGAGGTGTCGCGGAAATCGAGGCCCCGCGCCTGCAGGTCGGTCTCCCCCGCGTTGGCCTTGGCTGCGACAAGGCCGGAGCCCACCACGCTCATCTCGACCACGTCGATATAGGGCAGTTGTACGCCTCGTGCGTCGATGCGATGGAAATAGGGGTTGCGCACAAACAGATAGCGCGACCCAGCCCCGGTCGAAGCCGGCATCCACGGCTGCAGTGTCGGCAGTTCGTGGTTGTCGAATTTGTACATGTTGTCGAGCTTGTTATGCAGCGGTGCCCAGCCGCGCACACGCAGATCGTCGATCAGCGCTTGCATATCTTCGGGCGAATTGAAGTCCTCGTGATAGGTCTTCAGGTAGTGGCTCGGCCGGTAGATAAAGGGCGGGCTGGCTTGGGCCAGCGCAGGCAGAAAGCGCGGATTTGGGCGCGGGAACTCTACGACTATGGTGTGTGCGTCCGGGAACGACATGGTGGCGAATTCGCCGCCCACGCGCATGATGTCGGGCGGACCCGAAGGGCTGAGTTGCTTGTTGTTCGCCACATGCTCCCACCAGTAGCGGAAGTCCTCGGAGGTAAACGGCGCGCCGTCCGACCAGCGGTGACCGGGCCGCAGGCGCAGCACGAATGTGCGCCCTTCGAAGACTTCAAACCCTTCGAGGATGTCCGGCTGTAGGCGGTACCGATGGTCATATCCCACCAGGCGCGCATAGCCATAAACCACCATCTGGCGTACGTCCTTGGTGCGCGTGATCATAGTGCGCAGCGTGCCGCCCTGGGTGCCGAAACTGCGGCCTTTCGCTTTCATGTCGACCACGATGGGCGTCTGTGGCAGGCGTTCGGCGATTGGCGGCAGGTCGCCCTTGTTCACCTCGTCGCCCCAAAAGCTGCTTTCTTGCAGCGGTGGCAGGGTCTGAGCTGCCGCTATCAACGGGAGTGTCACCAGGAGGGCAATCAAGAACTTAAGCATGGCAGCGCACCTTGTGTCCGGGTTCGATCTCGCGCAGGGCAGGGGCAGCGATCCCTTCGAACCTATAAAGCTCTGGCCAGCTTTCGGGCTCGCCCGCGCCATTGGCCACAGCGGTCAGATCAATTGGGCGGCGAATGTCGGGGGTTGGCTGGGCGGCAATGAGCGCTTTGGTATAAGGGTGGTTAGGGTTGTAAAATAGCGTTTCGGGCGTGGCTTGTTCAACCACAACGCCGCGCCGCATCACCGCCACCTCATCGGCGATCCGCGCGACCACAGCCAAGTCGTGGCTGATAAACAGATAGCTCAGCCCCATACCGTCGCGAATGTCCTCAAGCAGGCTCAGGATTTGTTCCTGGACGCTCACATCCAAGGCCGAAGTTGGTTCATCACAGACCAGCAGCACCGGATCGAGCGTCAAAGCACGTGCAATCGACAGCCGCTGTCTTTGGCCACCGGAAAAGGCATGCGGGTACCGTTTCAGCATGTCGGGGTTTAGCCCAACCCAGCGCAGCATCTCAGCCGCCTTTTCGCGGCGGTCGGACTTGGACCCCAAACCGTGTATTTCCATCGGTTCGGTCAACGCCTCTTGCACGCGCATGCGCGGGCTCAGCGATGAGTATGGGTCCTGAAACACCATCTGCGCCTGCCGTTGAAACGCGATCTTTTCTGCGCGCGACAGCTCTTGGACGCGCACCTCTGGCGCGCCGGCAGCGGGGCGAAAGATCACCTGACTGCCGATGTCGGGCATTTCGGCACCCAGCGCAATGCGCGCGCAGGTCGTCTTACCCGACCCACTTTCGCCGACTATGGCCAAGGTTTTACCGCGCGGCAGCACCGCGTTGACGTCCTGGCAGGCGTGCACCGCCCGCTTGCGTCGCCATCCGCCCATGCTGGCATAGTAGGTTTTTGACACCCCCTTCAGTCTCAGGATCGGATCGTCGGTCACCACCGGGTCTGACGGATTGGCCACCGCCGGAATACTGGGTGCCGCAGCAAACAGTTTTTTGGTGTAGCCGTGACCGGGATTGCCCAGCACCGCGTCGGCGGGGCCGGATTCCATGACGTGGCCCTTGTTCATCACCACAACGCTGTCGGCCATGTTGGCGACAACGCCCAGATCGTGGGTGACCAGCACCATCGCCATGCCAGTGTCCTGCTGCAGCTTTTTCATCAGGCCCAAAACTTGTGCCTGCGTCGTCACATCAAGGGCGGTTGTCGGCTCGTCCGCGATCAGCAGATCGGGTTTGGCCACGATTGCCATCGCGATCATCGCGCGCTGGCGCATACCGCCGGACAGCTCGAACGGGTAGGCGCGAAAGGCGCGTTCGGGATCGGGAAAGCCAACGCGCTCAAAATTGCTGAGCACTTCGCGCTTGGCGTCGGCCTTGGATATGTCGCGATGCAGGGTCAGCGCCTCGGACACTTGGTTGCCGATCCGGTGCAGCGGCGACAGCGACCGCATGGGTTCTTGAAAAATCATCGAGATCTTGTTGCCGCGGACCTCGCGCAAGGCGCCGTGCGGCAGGTCCAAAAGATCGGTGCGCGACGCTCCTGTGCCAAAGGCGATGGAGCCTGATCGCAACTGTGCCGCACCCGGTAAAATCCGCAACACAGACCGGCACGTCAGTGTTTTGCCAGACCCGCTTTCGCCCACCAACGCCAGCGTCTCGCCCGCGTTGACCGCAAAGGACACGTCCTTGACCACCGAAGGGGCGGTGCCAAAGCCGATTGAAAGATCGCGCACGTCCAAAAGGGCGGTCATCGGGGTCCTTGCTCTCCTCCGGGTGCTTCCACCAAAGCCGATTCCACCGGTGACGTCTATACACGGGATTGCGAAAACTTTTTCCTACACATTCCACCTGTGCTCCCGCATCAAGGCGCCATTCAGCTTGGGAGAATGACATGAGCCAAAGCCGTTTGGACCTGTTTGTGGATCGTATGGTGTCGCAACGCGCCTGTCTGGATCACGCGGCAGCGGCCATCGTAGAAATGCCGGGGCCGGTGTTCGAGCTTGGCCTGGGCAACGGGCGAACATACCATCACATGTGCCAGATCATGGCAGATCGTGACATCTATGTGTTTGAACGTGCAATCGCGTCACACCCTGACAGCACGCCGCCCGAAAGCCATGTCTTATTGGGCGAAGTGCGCGAGACGCTGCCGCAAGCGCTCGCGCGGTTTGGGTCGAGTGCAGTGCTGATCCATGCCGATTTGGGCGGTCACAATGCCCAACGCAATGACATATTTGCGCGCGAAATCTCGCCCTTCATTGCGCCGCTCTTGGCGGTGGGCGGGTTGATGGTCTCGTCTGACCGGATGTATTTTGACAACCTGGTCGAGCAACCGCTACCCAAAGACGCGGTACCCGGTCGTTGCTTTATTTACCGCCGCGACACGTGAACCCGTGCGTGCCGTAGCGTCACGGAACGCAGGCGGCGGCAGCGCTTGCCCTGTTCTCAACCCGTAGTAGGTTGGTCGACAGGGAGGAGTGCTGTCATGACCGATTTGATCGGATACGAGAGTGTCGGCGATGTCGCGGTTCTCACCGCTAACAATCCGCCCGTGAACGCGCTGAGTCAGGGTGTGCGCCAAGGGTTGATGGACAACATGGACCGCGCCGAGGCAGATGCGGGCGTGCGCGCTGTGGTCATTGTTGGCGCAGGGCGCGCGTTTTTTGCTGGGGCCGACATCAAGGAATTCGGCAAAACGCCGCTGGCGCCGTCCTTGCCCAACGTGATCGACCGCATAGAAGCCTCGCCTCTGATCGTCATTGCCGCGATGCATGGCGTGTCGCTTGGTGGCGGGCTTGAGGTGGCGCTAGGCTGTCACTATCGGATCGCCGTGCCCTCTGCGCGGCTTGGCCTGCCCGAGGTGCATCTGGGCCTGATCCCCGGTGCAGGCGGTACACAGCGATTGCCGCGCCTGACCGGAGTTGAGGCCGCGCTGAGCGTGATGACCACTGGCCGTCACATCAAAGCCCCCGAAGCACTTGAGATGGGCATACTCGACGCCGTTGAAGACGGCGATCCACGTGTCCTGGGCCTGGCTTTTGCCGAAAAGGTGCTGGCTGAGGGTGCCGCGCGCCGCCCGGTCAGCGAAATGCCACTGCCGCAAGCAATCAATTGGGATGCCGCGTTCGACGCAACGCTGGCGCGTAGCAAGGGGCAGATCGCACCCGCCTGGTGCGTGCGTGCCGCAGAGGCGGCTTTTCAGGGGAATTTCCAGACCGGTCTGGCGGGCGAGCGTCAGATTTTTTCCGATTTGATGGAAACCGACCAGCGCAAGGGGATGATCCACGCCTTTTTCGGTGAACGCGCGGTAGCGAACTTGCCCGAGCTCAAGAGCGTGGCGCCGCGCGACGTGGCGCATCTCGCGGTCATCGGCGGTGGTACCATGGGGGCGGGGATTGCGACAGCGGCGGTGTTGTCGGGTCTGCGCGTGCACCTGCTGGAAATGTCTGCCGACGCCGGCGAGGCCGCCCGCGGGCGGATCGCGGCCAATCTCTCCGGCGCCCTCAAACGCGGCAAGATCAGCGCCGATGCGCATGACGCCATGCTGTCTGATGCGCTGACGATCGTGACAGACTATGCCGAACTTGCCGCGGTCGATCTGGTGATCGAGGCCGTTTTTGAAGATATGGCCGTGAAAAAACAGGTCTTTGCGCAGCTCGATGCGGTTTGCAAACCGGGCTGTGTG
This sequence comes from Pseudomonadota bacterium, assembly GCA_039026855.1. GTDB lineage: Bacteria > Pseudomonadota > Alphaproteobacteria > Rhodobacterales > Rhodobacteraceae > Tateyamaria. Next base: position 97,758 of record JBCCLL010000006.1, read on the forward strand.
TTGGCCTCGAATACATCGTACCTAAACATTGACGAGATAGCCGCGACCACTTCTCGACCGGCCGATGTGCTGGGTCTGCACTTTTTCTCACCTGCACATGTTATGAAACTTCTGGAGGTGGTCGTGGGTGATGGCACTGCGCCTGAGGTTGCGTCCACCGGATTTGCGCTGGGCAAACGGTTGGGCAAAGTCAGTGTGCGTGCGGGCGTGTGCGACGGGTTCATCGGCAACCGCATCCTGTCGACGTATCGCGCTTGCGCGGACAGCATGATCCTTGACGGCGCTTCGCCTTATGCCATCGACGCAGCACTCGAAGAGTTTGGCTTTGCCATGGGTCCGTTTGCGGTGGCTGACCTCGCGGGCCTCGACATCGGTTGGGCGGTGCGCAAGCGCAAAAAGGCGGATGGCGAGACACCGACGCGCGAGGCAACCTACGCCGACACGCTGTGCGAAGCAGGGCATTTTGGTCAGAAGACCGGCAGGGGCTACTACGATTACGCCGGGGGTCCAAAAGCACGCGTGCCAAATCCCGACGTGCTGTCGCTGATCGCGGCGGACCGCGCCCGGCTGGGGATCAACCCGCGGGACTTTTCAGCGCAAGAGATCGTGCGCCGCTACATGGCCGCCATGGTTAACGAAGCCGCCAAGGTCGTCGGCGAGGGGATCGCACGCCGTCCTGTTGACGTCGATATGGTCTTGCTCTTCGGGTACGGTTTCCCGCGCTACCTTGGCGGTCCGCTCAAATGGGCCGACATGGAAGGGCTTGAGGACCTGTTGGCCGACATCACGACCTACAGCGACGAAAACCCAAATTTCTGGTCGCCTGCACCGCTCTTGCAAGAGCTGGTCGCGCAGGGCCAAAACTTTGATGATCTCAACAAGAAAGGCTGAGCGATGGACCTCTCTTACACGCCCGAGGAAGATGCATTTCGCGCCGATATCAAGGCGTTTATGGCCGAAGAACTGCCGTCGGAGATCGCCGAAAAAGTGCGGCTTGGCAGAGATCTGAGCAAGGCCGACATGGATCTGTGGCACGCCAAACTGAATGCCCGTGGATGGCTGGCACAAAACTGGCCCAAGGCGTTTGGCGGCGCCGAATGGAACGCGGTGCAGCGCCATATTTTTGATGAGGAAAGCAACGCAGCGCACGCACCGCGGATCGTCCCCTTTGGCCTGTCGATGTTGGGACCTGTGCTGCAAAAGTTCGGCTCAAAGGCGCAGCAGGACCATTGGCTGCCGCGCATCTTGGATGGGTCTGATTGGTGGTGCCAGGGTTATTCTGAACCCGGCGCGGGTTCAGATCTCGCATCGCTCAAGACCAAGGCGGTGCGCGATGGTGATCACTACATCGTCAAGGGGCAAAAGACGTGGACGACGCTGGGCCAACACGCAAACATGATCTTCTGCCTGGTGCGTACCGACCCGGATGCCAAGCAACAGGAAGGCATCTCTTTTCTGCTGATTGACATGGACACCCCCGGGGTTGAGGTGCGGCCGATCATCCTGCTGGATGGCTGTCACGAGGTGAATGAGGTCTGGTTCACCGACGTGCGGGTGCCGGTTGAGAACCTCGTGGGCGCAGAAAACAAGGGCTGGACCTATGCCAAATACCTTTTGACCCACGAGCGCACCGGTTTGGGCGCGGTCGGGTCATCGCGGGCAGGGCTCGACGCAGTAAAACGCCTCGCGCGGGCCGAAGTGCACAATGGCAAGCCGTTGATCCAGAACCCGCATTTCGCGGCACGCCTGGCCAAGGTTGAGATCGACCTGCGCGCCATGGTGACCACAAACCTGCGCGTGGTCAGCCAAGCGGCTGCGGGCGAGGCGCCTGGGCTTGAGGCATCAATGCTCAAGGTCAAAGGTTCGATCTTGCGTCAGGAAATCAATGATTTGGCGCGGCGCGCCGTCGGGCCATACGCGATGCCTTTTGCGTCCGAGGCGCTGGAGGGCGCCAATGACCTTGTGCCCGATCCGTTTGATGCAGGTCCGGTTGCGGCGCAATATTTCAACAATCGTAAACTGTCTATTTTTGGCGGATCGAATGAGATCCAGCGGGGCATCATCGCCAAGACCGTGCTGGGTGGCGGACGATGAATTTTCATCTGACCGAAGAACGGCAGATGCTGCAGGACACGCTGCGGCGCTATTTGCGGGATCAGTACGGCACGGAAAGACGCAATGCGATCCTCGCCAGTGATGCGGGTTACGATCCCGAGATTTGGAATGACTTGGCCCAGTTGGGTGTGATTGGGGCGCTCTTTACCGAAGCACAGGGTGGCTTTGGCGGCGCGGGCTTTGACATCGCCGTGGTCTTTGAGGAATTGGGCCGCGCTGGCGTGGTTGAGCCGATGCTGGATTGTGGTTTGCTGGCTGGCCGGGCGCTGGCGGCGGCATCGAAAAATGGTCTGGTCGAGGCACTGATTGCCGGTCAGGTGCACCTCGCGTTCGCGCATTATGAGCCTGGGGCACGCTATGATCCTGAGCACGTGCAGACGGTTTATCAGGACGGCCGATTGACGGGCCGCAAAGCGGTTGTGGTGCACGCGGCTGCGGCAATGCATTTGGTGGTGTCGGCCCGGGACGGGGATGAAATCGGTTTGTATCTGGTTGCGAGCGATGCTGAGGGGATGGATATCCGCGATTATCCGCTGCTTGCCGGCGGCCGCGCGGGGGAGGTGGTGCTGGAGAATGCCGCCTGCACAGCGCTGGGGGTAGGCTCTTCGGTCCTTGCGGACCTCATCGCAATGGCCACGGTGGCGCAATGTGCCGAGGCGCTTGGCGCGATGGAAACGGCCACGGTTTTGACCCGCGACTATTTGATGACGCGCAAACAGTTTGGTCGGCCGATTGGCACCTTTCAGGTGTTGCAGCACCGCATGTCGGACCTTTTGATTGAGTTAGAGCAGGCACGTTCGGCGGTGATCAACGCCGCTGGAAACCTGGGCGGGGCAGAACAGAATATCACGCTGTCGGCGTCAAAAAACCTGATGGGCCGCGTAGGGCGCATGGTCGCCGAAGAAGCGATCCAGATGCATGGTGGCATAGCCATGACACAGGAATACGAGCTGGCGCATATCGCCAAGCGCATTGTGATGGCGGATCACCGTTTCGGTGACGAAGACTACCATCTTGAACGATTCATCGCCTTGGCGGCGGCCTAAGACTGTGGATCGGGTCGGGCATCTGCTGCAGGGCAGCGCTGCGGCGACGCCTGATGCGCCAGCGGTGCATGATCCTGTGCGGGGCACTCTGAGCTATAGCGCTCTTGCCGCGGAAGTAACACGCTTAGCCGAGCTAATGCGGGGCAGCGTTGTTGCCGGCGACCGCGTTGTGATTGTGACGGAAAATGGCGTTGGGGCCGTGGCCGCGATCTTTGCAGCATGGGCTTGCGATGCCATCGCGGTGCCCGTCAATGCGCGACAGCGCCCGCGCGAGCTTGACCGGATCATCGCCCACGCCGATCCGCGCATTGTTGCGTTTTGCGCCGATGTCTCGCCGGATGCCCAAGCGCATGCCCGGCGCATGGGTGCGGACGAAAGTGCACTCCCCTTGCTGATGCGAAAAACCACCGGAAATGTGGGACCCGCCGATGTGGCTGTCGTGCTCTACACCACGGGGACAACCGGCGATCCGAAGGGTGTGATGCTCACCCATGGCAATGTCTGCTTTGGCGGGCGAACGTCTGCGGCTTTGCGGGACATGAGCGCGCGTGATGTAATTTACGGCGCGCTGCCGGTCAGCCATGTCTTTGGTTTATGTTCCGTACTCGTGGCGTCCGTTGGGCAAGGCGCGTTCATCCGTCTTGTCCCGCGATTTGATGCGGAGGCGGCGCTTGAGGCTTTGTGCAGTGGCATCACCCTGTTTTCCGCTGTGCCGCAGATGCACGCCCTGATCATGGATGCCGCGCGCAGGCGCGGTATCCAGCGTCTTGGCTCGGACGCGTTGCGCTACGTCTCTTCCGGTGCTGCGCCTTTGGACCCGGCATGGAAGCGGTCCGCTGAGGCATTCTATGGCGTTGCGGTGCAAAACGGGTATGGCCTGACAGAAAGCACCGCTGGTGTGGCGGCGACACGCAACACGATTGGAATTGACGATATCTCGGTTGGGCCAGCGCTGCCGGGCGTGAAGATTGCCATTGATGAGGCTGTCCCAGGTGGCGGCGACGGCGCAGGAGAGGTGTTAACGCAAGGCCCACACGTGATGGCCGGGTATTATCGTGCGCCCGAAGCAACTTCTGCGGTGGTGTCCGAGGACGGCTGGCTGCGCACAGGTGATCTCGGCCGGATCGACCGATCTTGGCATTTGCACATCCTGGGCCGGTCCAAGGAGTTGATCATTCGCGGGGGGTTCAACGTTTATCCGCCGGAGGTCGAGGCGGTATTGACCGATCACCCGAGCGTGGTGCAATCGGCAGTGGTGGGCCGTGCGGTTGCGGGTGACGAAGAAGTGGTGGCTTTCGTGCAGCCGGTGCACGGCAGGGGGTTGAGCGAAGGTGACTTACGCCACTTTGTGTCACAGAGGTTGGCCGGGTATAAGTGTCCGGCCCGCTATATATTCTCCGACACCTTGCCCGCGGCGCCGACAGGTAAGATCCTCAAGCACAAGCTGCTCGGACATTTTGCAGAGCACCTAAGGGATTAGAGCTGGCGCGGAAATCGGTTCGATTTCCGGTCGGTTTCCGATCCGGAAACCGCTAGGCCCAGACCCCTTGCGCTGCTGCGCGGATGGCTCGGATGTTGTCGGTGTAAGGCTTTGGGTTGGCCACAGATCCGCTGCGAAACACAGCTGAGCCTGCGACCAGCACATCGGCACCCGCTTTGGACACGAGCGGCGCGGTTTCGGCGTCTACGCCGCCGTCGATTTCCAGATGCACTTCCCGATCGCCGATCATTGCGCGCAACGCGGCGATCTTGGCGGTCATATCGATGAATTTCTGCCCGCCAAAGCCCGGGTTGACCGTCATCACGCAGATCAGATCAACCATATCTAACAGCTCCGCAATGGCCGTTGCCGGTGTTCCTGGGTTCAGCGCGACGCCGGCCTTCATCCCGGCACCGCGGATCGCCTGCAGCGTGCGGTGGATGTGCGGGCCCGCTTCGACATGGGCCGTAAGTACATCAGCACCGGCCTTGGCAAAATCCTCGATAAACGGATCGACCGGCGCAATCATTAAGTGCACATCCATCACCCCTTTGATGTGCGGTCTTATTGCTGCACAGGTGGCCGCGCCAAAGGTGATGTTTGGCACGAAATGTCCGTCCATGACGTCGACATGGATCCAGTCTGCGCCTGCCGCTTCAACGGCCGCGCACTCGGCGCCGAAATCTGCGAAATCGGCAGCGAGGATGGAGGGGGCGATCTTGATGTTGCGGTCGAAGGGCATGGCAGGCTCCTTGAAATCTGTGCGCGCTATATCGAGCCAGCCGCTTGGTGGAAAGGGGCCCTTCGGGGAGGATTTTTGAAACAGAGAAGGGACAGCGGGCGGCGTTAGACGTCGTAAAAGTCGCGGTACCAGGCAACGAAGGCATCGACGCCGGTTTGCAGGGGCGTGGTTGGACGGTTGCCGGTGAGCAATTCGAGCAAAGAAGTATCGGCCCAGGTTGCTGTGATGTCGCCCGGTTGCATCGGATGGAAGGTTTTTTGCGCCGCAACGCCGCAGGCGGTTTCGATTGCGGCGATAAAGTCCAACAGACCAACAGGCGTGCCATTGCCGATATTCACCACCCGATGCGGCGCAACTGGTGACAGGCTGTCTTTGGCCACCGGCGTATCGCCGGGCACTGCATCGATCAGGGCAATAACAGATGCAACGAGGTCATCCACATAGGTGAAATCGCGCTGCATTTCGCCGTTATTGTAGACGTCGATGGGTTCGCCGTTAAGGATCGCACGGGTGAATTTGAAATGCGCCATGTCGGGTCGCCCCCACGGTCCGTAGACTGTGAAAAAACGAAAAAGCGTGGTCGGCAGCGCATAGAGGTGCGCGTAGCTGTGCGCCAAGTTCTCCGTTGCTTTTTTGGTGGCGCCGTAGAGGGAGAGCTGGTGCTCTGCCGGACCTGTCTCGCGATAGGGCATGTCGGTGCTGGCGCCATAGGCAGAAGAGCTTGACGCAAGGAGCAGATGTTTCGGGGGATGAGCGCGCGCTGCTTCGAGCAGTTCGAATGTGCCGGTGATATTGGCGGATATATAGTCCCGCGGCGCCTCGATTGAATGCCGCACCCCGGCCTGCGCGGCAAGGTGTATTACGGCGTCAAAGCCGTTTTCTGCAAAAAGATCATGCAGCAGATTTGGCGTTTCCAACCGGCCTTTGACGTCACTGTAGCCGTCATGTGCGCGCAGCATGTCGCGCCGCTTCGCCTTGAGAGAGATATCATAGTAGTCCGTCATCGCGTCCAGACCGACCACCCTCCAGCCGGCCTGCAATAGAGCGCGGGCTGTGAAAAAGCCGATAAAGCCGGCCGATCCAGTGACAAGAGCGGTGCGTGCCATGATGTTCCTCACTGTGCGCCGCTGCTTCTGCCTGAGCGCTTTACAATTGGCCAGACCAGATCGTTGATCATTTTGCACGCGGGTGCAAACGCGGTTGACCTTGCTCAGTGAAGCGCTCAAACCCACGCACATCCGAGTCACAGCGGGCAGTCACATGGGGTTCCGATGACCACCACCACCAAATTAGGTTTGGTTGCCGATGTCGGCGGCACAAACACCCGCATGGCCTTTGTGGGGCCTGACGGTGTGATCGCGCAGAGCGTGGCGCGACGGGCAAATGCCGATTTCGACAGTTTCGAGGCGTTGGCGCAGGATTACCTGGCCGGGCGCGACGCGGGCGGGCCGATGGTGGTTGCTGTTGCCGGACCCGTTGGCGCGGATAGCGCACGCCTGACAAATCGCAATTGGCATATCGTGCCCGACACCGTTGCCGCCGCTTGCGGCGCGACATCTGTGCGTTTGATGAACGACCTCGAAGCGCTGGGGCAAGCCGTACCCAGCGTGTCGGCTGACGCGGTCGAGCCTTTGCACCCCGAAGCAGCGCTGGGCCTGCCGGGACAAGGCCTCGTGATCGGGCTTGGCACTGGTTTCAATGTCGCGCCGGTGCACATGGCCAGCGGGGCTGTGATGATTTCGGAACAAGGTCACGCCAGTCTGCCCGACAGTGTGATGAACATTCTACAGTCGCATCTGACCGACACGACCACATTCGACAGCGTTGAGACGCTGTTTTCCGGTGTGGGCCTGTTGGGGCTGAGCAAGGTGATCGGCGTGGAGGTTGCCAGCGCCGAGGAACTGGCGAAATCCGAAGATCCACGGGCGCGCGAGGCCATCGACGTGATCACAGACGCGCTGGGGCAAATGGTGCGCGAATTGGCTTATGCGTTTTTCCCGAAAGCAGGGATCTTTTTCAACGGTTCGCTGGCGCAGTTTTTGTTGTCGCCGTCGCGACGGGCGCGGGTGCTGGCGCCACTGCGTGCAGAGGCAAGATTTGACGGGCAGTTCGCGCAAATCCCGGCGTTTTTGTTCACGTCGCACACTGTCGCGCTTGGTGGAGCGGCAGCACGGCTTTTGGCAGAGCGCGACTAGCCGCGCAGGCGGTCCCAAACTTCAGTGATCGTGTCGTAGGCGATATCAAAATCGTCTTTGGTGCAGTCGAACTGCCCGGCTTGAAACCGGATCACCTTGCGCCCGTCGACCATGCCTTGGGTCAGGTAAATGCGACCGTCATCGTTGATCGCGTCGACCAACGTCTGAACCCGCGCGTCCTCAGCGCCCGCTGGCCGGAAGGTCCAGAGCGACAAGATCGGATCTGTCACAACCTCAAAGCTTGAATGGGCATCGATGCGCGCGCACAGCGATTGGCTCCATGCAACGTGGTTGCGGATGCGGTCCCGCAGGCCCTCCATGCCGTAGTGACGCATGAGAAACCACAGTTTCAGCGCGCGAAACCGGCGACCGAGGGGGACGGACCATTCGGAATAATCGGTCACGTCAGCCTCTGCATGGGTGCGCAGGTATTCCGGACGCATCGCCAGCGTCTGGCGTAACAGGTCTGGGTTGCGCAGGAAATGCGCGGCACAGTCGAAATGCGCACCCATCCATTTGTGCGGGTTAAATACGATGCTGTCGAAACGTTCGGCCCCCTGCCAGAGATCGCGAAATTCTGGGCAGATCATCGCGGTGCCGGCCCAAGCGGCGTCGAGATGGGTGTATAGGTTTTCGTCTTCGGCCACCGCAGCCACGGCATGCAGATCGTCGCAGGCGCCCATACCGGTTGCCCCAACGGCGGCGATGATCCCGGCGGGTAGCAAACCTGCGGCCCGGTCGGCGGCAATGGCCGCGCGTAGGGCGCCCACGTCCACGCCGCGCAAGGCGCCGGTGCTGGGCAGTTTGACCAGATTGTCTTGCCCGATGCCCGCGACCCAGATCGCTCGGTCAATCGAGGAATGCACTTGGTCCGAGCAGTAGATCCGCGGCTGTGGCAGTCCCGCAAGCCCTGTTGCATTGCCCGCCCAGTCGAGCGCGCGTTCGCGCATGGTCAGCACTGCCGCGAGCGTGGCCGAGGAGGCGCTGTCTTGGATCACGCCGGCATATCCGTCGGGCAGGGCAATTGCCTGGCGCAGCCAGTCGAGCATGCGCGTTTCCATCTCGGTGGCGGCGGGCGAGGTTTGCCAGAGCATGCACTGCGGCGCGATGATGGTGGTGAGCACCTCAGCCAAGGCTGAGGCGGGGGCGGCGTTTGAGTTGAAATAGGCAAAGAAGCGTGGGTGCTGCCAATGGGTGATGCCCGGCATCACGATGCGTTCGAAATCGGCAACGATTTCGTCAAGGGACGTGCCGCTTTCTGGCGGCTGGTCGGCCAATTGTGCCGCGATTTCGCCGGGTCGCGTTTGAGCACGCACAGGCGTATCGCGCAGCGCTTGGTGATAGCGCGCGCCCCAATCGGCGGCCTCCTTTGCTTTGGCGGCGAAATCGTTCCAACTCATTGCGTCAGCCCCAGTTACGGTGCGCAATGAATGCGCACCCTACACCCCTATCTGGCACGAGCGATGTGGCAAAGAGAAGGGCTTTTGGTCGATCCCGCGCATCATCCACCGGCCACGTGCCGACAAGCGTATTGCCCAAAACGCGGCTTGCCACCAAAGTATCGACCAAGGTCTCGAGGGTCGGACGATGAAAGACAGTAATTTTCTAAAGGAACAAAATGGGCGTCAGTTCTGGCACCCCATGGCGCATCCGGCCGACAGCATGGAAAACCCGCCAACCATCCTGACCGGGGGTGAGGGCGTGCACATCGTCGACGTCGACGGGCACCGGACGCTGGATGCGGTGGGTGGGTTGTGGAACGTCAATCTCGGGTATTCCTGCCAGCCGGTCAAAGACGCTATCGCCGCGCAGCTCAACGCGCTGCCCTACTATTCGACCTTTCGCGGCACATCCAACGACCGCGCTATTGAGCTGGGCTATCTGCTCGCCGATTTCTTTGGACCCGACGGCATGACGCGCAGCTTTTATACTTCGGGTGGGTCCGACAGCATTGAGGTCGCACTGAAACTGGCGCGCCAGTACCACCGCATCCGGGGCGAGGGCACGCGGACCAAGTTCATCAGCCTCGACAAGGGGTATCACGGCACGCATTTCGGCGGTGCATCTGTCAACGGCAACGCCAAGTTCCGCAACGCCTATGAGCCGCTGCTGGCGGGCTGTCACCACATCCCGGGCCCGTATCTTTACCGCAACCCGCTGGGCGCCACGGATGCGGCGATGCTGGCAGATCGCTCAGCGGCGATGCTCGAGCGTGAGATTGCGTTTCAGGGCGCGAACACGGTCGCTGCGTTCATCATGGAACCGGTGCAGGGCGCGGGCGGCGTGATCCCACCGCATCCCCGATACATGTCGATGATCTGCGAGATCTGCGACGCCCACGGCGTGCTGCTGATCGCCGATGAAGTCATCACCGCTTTTGGCCGCACTGGATCGCCAAGCGGGTCGCGCCACTGGGGCGTGCAACCGGATTTCATCTGCACGGCCAAGGCGATCACCAATGGGTACTTCCCGTTTGGCGCGGTGATGATTGCTGAAAAAGTGGCTACGCTGTTCGAAGAAGACCGGACCGGCGCTGGATCAGTGGACCAGGGCTATACGTACTCCGGTCACCCGGTGGGGGCCGCCGCGGCGCTGGCCGCATTGCACGAGACGATGCGGATTGAGCCCTGGAAAAACGCCAGGGAGCGCGGCGCTGAGTTGAAAGCCGGACTGATGGGTCTGGCCGAACTTTACGATGTAATTGGCGATGTGCGCGGCGAGGGGTTGATGTGCGCGCTTGAATTTGTGTCGGACCGCGCGACCAAGACGCCAGTGGGTAAAGCTTTGCCGCTGACTTTCCAGAAGGCTGCCTACGAGGCGGGCGTGATGATCCGGGTATCGGGAAACAACGCTATCTTTTCGCCGCCGCTGGTGGTGAGCGCTGACGACATCCAGACGATCCTGAGCGCGACAGAGGTCGGGTTGCTCGCGATGGCTGCCGCTGCGTGAAGGTTGCGCCGCCGCCTCCGGCGCTCAAAAGCGCGACCACTTCCACGCCGCTGCGGGTGCGCACGAACACTGCACCGCTGACCAGCACCTGCCCACCCGAAGACAAGATCGACCTCCGCGATGTCACCGACTTTCGCCGCGGGCGGGGGGATCTAATCTTTTCGTTGTTCATGGTGGCGGTGGCGGCATTCTTTCTGATCTTTTTTTTCACCCAGACCGGGTGGGAGGACCGCAAGCTGCCCGCGAACATGGCGAAATACTGGATGGATCAGTTCGGCATCACCGATCCAGACACCCGTCCTGCACGGCTGGGCCGCATCCTGAAACAGGGCTGGGTGGCACCGATGGCAGTGCTGTGCATCCTTGTGCCGGCAGCACTTTGGAACCTGCGCAGCGCTGTGCGCGCCTATCGCTGGCGGGCGCGGTTTCGGCTGTCCAATGATGCGCGGTACGAGCTGCGCCAATGGGTGCGTACGCTGGAGTTTGTGGGCTGGTTCGTGGCCTACACGCTGCTGGTGCCGGTGCTGGGTTATCTGGTGTCCACGATGCTGTTGGGTACGGCGCTGCCGTGGCGGCTAGGTTATCGCGGGACGCGGTGGATGCGCATATGTGCGGCCACCAGCTTTGCCATCGTGCTGGTCTTTCGCACCGGGCTGCAGATCCGGACACCAGTGAACATCTGGCTCTATGATCAGTTGCCGCAGGGCCTGAGCACCTTTCTCAAGGTCTGGTTCTAAACGATGGAGGCGTTCTGGCAAGGCATCGACAACCTCGCGAGCCTGCCGGTGCTGGTGGCGATCCTGATCGGATCGGTGGGCGGGCTCGCCATCGGTGCGGTGCCGGGCATTGGGCCCGCGATTGCCATCGCGATCCTGCTGCCCGCAACCGTGTTTCTGGACGATCTGGTGAGCCTCGTGCTGCTGCTGGGGGTTTATGGATCCAGCATGTTTGGCGGGGCGATCCCCGCGATCCTGATCAACACACCGGGCACGCCAGTGAACGCACTGACCACCTATGACGGCTATGCTATGACCCGCCGGGGTGAGGCCGCGCGCGGGCTGGCGCTGGCCTATTCGGCATCGTTTTTCGGGGGCTGCTTTTCGATCCTGATCGGGCTGTCAGCGCTGATCCTCTTTGGCCCGTACCTGCGCGATCTCGGCGCGCTGTTTGGACAGCGCGATATCTTCATGGCGGCAGCACTGGGGACCGTGCTGCTGATCGCGGCGCACCGGCGCAGCATAGGCATCGCTGCGCTGTTGTTTGCCTTGGGCGCGCTGATTGCGCTTGTGGGGCGGCAATCGCTCAAGCAGATCGACCGGTACACTTTTGGGGTCGATTACCTGTATCCGGGGTTCAACCTGATTGTCGTGATTGTCGGCATTTTTGCGATTTCACAGGCGCTGTTTCTGCTGACCGGCAAGGACGCCGACCCGCCCGAGGCGCGGCTAAAAGGCGGCCTGTTGCGCGGCTTTGGCGAGCTGAAAAAGCACCCTCTCGTTGCCATGATCAGCGCAGGCTACGGCACGATCATGGGCGTGATCCCCGGCGTGGGCGAGTTCGTGGCGCAGTTCTTCAGCTACTCCACCGCGCGGGCCATCTCAAAAGCGCCGGGCAAGTTTGGCCGCGGTGCGCCCGACGGGCTGATCGCATCCGAGGCTAGCAACAACGCCGTGCCCGCGGCGGCGATGGTGCCGCTCTTGGCGCTGGGCGTGCCGGGCGAGGCGCTGACCGCGATGATGATGGTCGTGTTCTTTGACGCAGGGATCAAGCCTGGCCCGGACATTTTTGAGAACAATGCCGATTTCCTATTCTCGTTGTTCATCGCGTTGCTGATCATCAACGTGCTGGTCCTTGTGACGCTCCTCGCCTCAACGAGGCTCCTCGCGCGGATCATCTACGTCCCGAACCGCCTGCTGGGCGCGTTCATCCTGATCCTCGCCTTTGTCGGCGTGTTTTCGATCCGCAATTCCTTTACCGATTGCATGTTTGCGGCTGGGTTCGGGTTCCTTGGCTACATCCTGCGCCGTCTTGACTGGCCGCTGGTGCCCATCGTGCTGGGCCTCGTGCTGGGGCAGATCATGGTGGACAAGCTCACCGCTGGCTCCAGCCAGATCAGGACGGTTTATGATCTGGTTGACCGCCCCGTGGCGGGCACACTTTTTGTTGTGATCTTGGGCGTGATCGCCTTCACTGTGGTCACAAACATAAGGACCAAAAGGTTCGAACACTAAAAACAAGCACCAACTCGGGAGACACTCATGAAACAGCTTTTGACCGCGTCCGCCTTTGCGTTGACCGCCTTGGCCGGGCCCGCGCTCGCCGAATATCCCACCGGACCTGTGCAGTTCATCGTGCCGTGGCCGCCGGGTGATTTCGAAGACATCCTGACCCGCATGATCGCTGCTGACATGGCCGAAGCGACAGGCCAGCCCGCCAGCGTGGTCAACCGCCCCGGTGGCGGGGACGGACCGTTCCCCGGTGCGCTCGAAGTGCTCGAAGCGCCAAGCGACGGGTCAGTCATCGGCTCATTTGTGATCGGTGTGCCCATCGTCGGCCCGCAGATCGACATCGGCATAGAAGAAGACAGCTTTGTGCCGGTGGGCATCTTTCTGACCTATCCCTTCGTGCTCGCCGCGTCAGGCGATGCGCCCTATTCCAACATGGCCGAACTGGCAGCCCACGCGCAGGACAACGACGTTGTGCTGGGCCATTTTGGCGCGGGCCTGACACCCACCGCGGTGTCCATGGCGGCAGCGGCCAAGATGGGGTTTGAATTTGCCGATGACAGCGCCTTTGATCTTCTGGATTGCAACACGTTGTCGTCGGGCGATGCGGACGTGATCAATACCACGCTGGCGCTGATCGAGCCGTGCCTGGATGAGATCAACGTGCTGGGCAACATCGGTGCGGAACCCATCGCCAAACTCAGTGGGGTCGAGACCATTGCCGCGCAATCGGGCGTCAACGACGTGGAGCTGTGGAACGGCCTCTTTGTCACCAAGGGCACGCCGCAAGAGGTGATCGACACCATCGCCGACGTGGCCGCAAAGACCATGGCCAGCGAAGCCGCACAGACCCTGATGGCCGAAACCGGCGCCGCCGTCTACTGGCAGGGTCAGGACGAAGCGCAGGCCCGGATTGAAGCCGACCGCGCCAAATCGGCCGAGATCAACGAGATCCTGGGGCGCTAAGCGCCGCAACAGGGGCGGCCGCGCGCCGCCCTTTCCCACCGCACGAGGCAGGATATGGCACGGCTGAAACTGGGGCTCTTGCAGGTGAACCACGACCGGTCGGTTGCGGTGGGCGATGCCTTTCCCGATGACAGCCACCGCTTTCGCGATCTGTTTGATTCGCAAGATCAACGATTTACCTACCGCGTCTACATGACCATCGGGGGCGAGGTGCCGGGGCATGTGGATGAACAGGACGCCTACCTCATCACCGGCTCACCGCTGAGCGTTCTGGATGATCTGCCCTTTCTGCCCGCGCTTTATGATTTTATCCGCGCATGTGACGCGGCGCGCAAACCGCTGCTTGGTGCGTGCTTTGGCCATCAGGCAATTGCCATGGCGCTGGGTGGGCAGGTCGCGCGGGCCGACTGGAACATCGGCATCGAAAGCATCACGCTGACCGGTTTGCGCCCTTGGATGACCCCGGCAGCCCGCGATATCGCGCTCTACCAGTTCCACCACGACACCGTGACGGCCTTGCCCTCGGGCTGCGAAACCTACGCAACATCAAGGGCGTGTCCCATCGCGGGATTTACCAAAGGCAGCCACTTCTTCACCACCCAAGCGCACCCAGAGTTTACTGACCCGTTTATGCGCTGCGTGCTGGATGCCACCGCGCCGCACCTGACCGAGGCCACAGTGGCAGGTGCAATGGCCACGCTCGACCGGGATGCGCAAGGCGCGCTGTTTGCGCAATGGGCCACGCGGTTCTTCGGGGGGCGGCCATGAAAAACCTCGCCGATCACGACAGTTTTGTGGAAGGTGTACCACATGACACCTTTGCCCAGATGCGCGCCAATGCGCCTTTGCACTGGACCCCGGAATTTGCCGGCGCGCGCGGGTTCTGGTCGCTGACGCGCCACGCGGACATCCTGGCCGCTCAAAAGAATGTGCAGACATTCTCCAGCGCGCAGGGCATCCGGATCGAGGATCAGAGCCGCGAAGAATACCTCGCCCGCCGCACCTTTCAGGAAACCGACCCGCCCGAACACAGCGTCACCCGGCGCAAGGTCAACCGCAGTTTTGCCAAACCCGTAGTGGCGCGATTTGCGCCGCTTATTCAAGAGCTTGCCCGCGATATCGTGGCCGAAGCGCTGGACGAGGTAGAGTTCGACGGCGTGGAGAAAATCGCCAAACGCCTGCCGATGCTGATGCTGGGCCGAATTCTCGGGGTGCCGGACGACGATCTCGACTGGTTGGTGTCGCGCGGCGACGCGCTGGTTGGCAATACCGACCCGGATTTCACCGACACCATCGTCGACAAGGTCGACACCGACGCTTACCGCATGATGCCCTTTCGCTCACCTGCAGGTGTGGAGCTGTTTGACTATGCCGACGCGGTGCTGGCAGGCACCAAGGAGGTCGCTCCAGACGGCATTCTCGCCACCGTGTTGCAGGGTGACGAGGGGGCGATGAGCCCGCTGGATTTCAAGAACTTCTTTTGTCTTCTGGTGGCTGCGGGCAATGATACCACACGTTATTCTATCGCTATGGCGCTTTGGCTGATTTCGCAAGACAATCAGTTGCTTGCACAGATGTCGCATGGCACCGTCTGGGACACGGCTGCCGATGAGATCATCCGCCTTGCCTCGCCCACATTGCACTTTCGCCGGACCGCAACATGCGATGTCGAGATGCACGGCCAAACCATCCGCGCAGGCGACAAGGTGCTGATTTGGTTTGTATCAGGCAGCCGTGACGAGACGGTATTTGCCGCCCCGCACCACGTCCGTCTGGATCGCACGCCCAATCGGCACATTGCCTTTGGTCAGGGCGGCCCGCATGTCTGTCTGGGCATGTGGCTGGCCAAGCTTGAGCTGCGCGCCGTCCTGCGCGAGATCGCCGCCCGCGTCGCCCATATCGAGCCGGTTGCGGCACCGACCTGGACCCGCTCCAAC
>JBCCLL010000007.1:0-111831 GCA_039026855.1 Pseudomonadota bacterium
GCAGCGTCCTTTTGGAAATAGCGATCCGCCGATCCGCGCGCCATGGCTCCGAGCGATCCCATGCCCCGATAGCTCTTGAAGCTGCGGCCCTGGTACAGGATCACCTCGCCCGGGCTTTCGTCGGTGCCCGCGATCATGCTGCCCACCATGGCGCAGGACGCGCCAGCAGCGATGGCCTTGGCAAAGTCGCCGGAAAACTTGATGCCGCCGTCGGCGATCACGGGCACGTCGCCCGCCGCCGCGGCGCAATCCATGATCGCGGTGAGCTGGGGCACGCCGACCCCTGCGACCATGCGCGTGGTACAAATGGACCCCGGCCCGATCCCAACCTTGACCGCATCCGCACCGGCATCGATCAGCGCGCGGGTCGCTTCGGCGGTTGCCACGTTGCCCGCAACGATCTGAACCGCGTTCGACAGCGCTTTGGCGCGTTTGACTGCGGCCGCAACGCCTTCGGAATGGCCGTGCGCTGTGTCAATCACCACCATGTCGACGCCCGCGTCCACCAGCGCTTCGGACCGCTCAAACCCGGCGTCGCCGACGGTCGAAGCAGCCGCCACACGCAAGCGGCCCAATTCATCTTTGCACGCGGTGGGGTTCAGCACCGATTGCTCGCTGTCTTTCAGGGTCAGCAAGCCCGTCAGCTTGCCGTCCTTGTCGGTCACCAGCAGCTTTTCAATGCGCCGCGCGCGCATCAGGTTGATCGCCTCGTCGCGGTCCGCAGGTTCGCGCAGGATCGCCAGGTTCTCGGACGTCATCATCACGCGCACCGGCGTCTCGTCGGCTTGGGCAAAGCGCATGTCGCGGTTGGTCACAATGCCCAGCACCCGCCGGTCCGCATCCACCACCGGAAAGCCGGAAAAGCCATAACGTTCCGTCAGCGCCCGCGCATCGGCCAGGGTCTGGTCGGGGCGCAGGGTGATCGGGTTGTAGACAATCCCGCTTTCAAACCGTTTGACGCGGCGCACCTCTTGGGCCTGTTGTTCAACCGTCAGGTTCCGATGAATAACACCCATGCCGCCCGCCTGGGCCATGGCTATGGCCATCCGACCCTCTGTCACCGTGTCCATGGCCGAACTCAGCAGCGGGATGTTGAGCGCAATGCGCCGGGTGACTTGCGTGCGCGTGTTTGCCGTGCTCGGCAACACATTGGACGGCCCGGGCACCAACAGCACATCATCAAAGGTAAGCGCCTCGCGAATCTCCATCGGTATCTCCTTGGGAGGGTTCGTTTGACGCTTCCCTATTTCACGCGGGCGTGGGAATGGAAAGGCCCCAAATGCCCGGCCGCGCAGGTCCCCAAGCCTGCAACGTCACGGGTGGTCCGGCGGTCCAACGCCAGCCAAACCAACGGGACCCCGCAAACAAGCGGTCTACACGCTTGAGAGGAAACCGGCTTTGAACGGGACGCCGTTGCGGATCAGAGTGTTGAGCACGTCATCGCCGTTTGCGCGAGATCACTCACCCCGCCTGTCCAGATTTCAAACACGCCCATCAGGTTGCAACACCCGCAGCGCATGCGCGATCCAAATGCGTTAACGCTGCCCTGCTTCA
This sequence comes from Pseudomonadota bacterium, assembly GCA_039026855.1. Classification (GTDB taxonomy): domain Bacteria; phylum Pseudomonadota; class Alphaproteobacteria; order Rhodobacterales; family Rhodobacteraceae; genus Tateyamaria. Next base: position 1,555 of record JBCCLL010000007.1, read on the forward strand.
TTGCAAAACCCGAGTTCTCAGAAACGAGACATTGCGCCTACAGTCGGGACTTGAAATTCTGTCTACCTATCGATAGGTAGCCACTCAACCAGAGTCGCGTGCCGCATGCCCGCTGCACCGCGTCTCTTCCACCGCACCAACACACGGCAGGCGAGGACAGATAATGGAATTGAATGCAGATTTTGACGCTCGGGTTGTGGTCCATTCCGACGCGCTCGATTGGGTTGCCTCACCCATGGCAGGGGTCGACAGGCGCATGTTGGACCGTATCGGCGACGAAGTGGCGCGTGCCACCACAATTGTACGCTACGCGCCCGGCAGTCACTTTTCCGAACACACCCATACCGGCGGGGAAGAGTTCATCGTGCTCGACGGTGTCTTTCAAGACGAGCATGGCGACTTTCCGGCGGGCACCTACGTGCGCAACCCGCCCACGTCGGCGCATACGCCGGGGTCGGATGACGGCTGCACGATCTTTGTGAAGCTCTGGCAGTTCGACATGGACGACAGAACGCAGTTCCGCAAAACCATGGCCGACGAGCTTGGCGCGCCGGTGAACGGCGTGGCCACCGCCCAACTGCACAAAGACGCGCGCGAAACCGTCACCTACAGTCACGTGGACCCCGGCGCCGTGCTGGAGATCGCGGATGCGGGCGGGACCGAACTCTTGGTTCTGGCCGGCAGCTTGACCGAAAGCGGCGATGTCCTGACCAAGGGCGGGTGGCTGCGGCTTCCAGCGGGTCAACCGCTCACCGCCACAGCGGGGGCCGACGGGGCAAAGGTCTGGGTCAAGACCGGACACCTCGTGCACGCGCACGCGCCGCGCGTCTGATGGCGAACACAGCCCCTCTGGTGATCGTCGCGGGTGCCGGTGCCGGTCTGGGTCAGGCCCTGCTCGCCCGGTTTCAGGCGGGCGGGTTCACCCCCGTTGGCCTCGGCCGCAGCAGGCTGGAGGCGCCGGTGGGCCAGTTCCACGCGCTCGATCTGGCTGACGCGACCGCACTGCCCGCAGCCATGGCACAAATCATCGCCGAACACGGTGCCCCCCGCGTCGTCATCCACAACGCGGCAGAGTTGGTGATCGGGCCCTTTGTCGACGCGCATCTGAGCGACTTCCAACGCACCTGGACCTCGATGGTGCAATCTGCGGTCTTGCTTGCCCAGGCAACCCTGCAACCCATGGTGCGCGCAGGCGGCGGCGCCTTCATCGTGTCCGGGGCCACCGCCTCGTTGCGCGGCGGGGCTCGATTTTCGGCCTTTGCCAGCGCCAAATTCGCCCTGCGCGGTCTGACCCAGTCACTGGCGCGCGAGTTCCAACCGGCAGGCATCCATGTCAGCCACGTCATCCTCGACGGGATCATCGACACCGACCGCTCGCGCGCGCTGCACAGCCTGGATCCGACAAAAATGATGCGGCCCACCGAAATTGCCGAAGCCTATTGGCAGCTCGCCCATCAACCCACATCCACCTGGACGCATGAATTGGATCTGCGTCCAGCCTCAGAAGGGTTTTGAGCCATGAAAACACTGATCATAGGTGGCGGTTTGTCGGGTTTGTACCTGACCGAACGCCTTGAGGCGCAAGGCCAAGACTATCACCTGGTTGAGGCGCGCGATCGCTTTGGCGGGCGGATCATGACCCAAACCGTGGACGACGCGACTTTTGATATGGGGCCGGCCTGGTTCTGGCCCGGTCAGCCGCGGATTGCCGCGCTCATTGCGCGTTTGGGGCTGCAAAAATTCGATCAATACGCCAACGGCGCGCTGACCTACGAAGATGCGCGCGGCGAGGTGCAGCGCGGCCAAGGGTTTGCGTCTATGGAAGGGTCCTGGCGGCTCGAGGGTGGCCTGTCGCGCCTCACCGCAGCGTTGGCGGCGCGGGTGCCCGAAGCGCGGCGCAGCCTCAATGCGCAGGTCACGGCGCTTGAGATGGTGGATGGCAAGTGTCGCGCAACGCTGCATGATGGCAGCGTGATCGCAGCAGACCGCGTTGTGCTGGCCATGCCGCCCCGCATCGCCGCCGGGTTGGCTTTTGCGCCAGCGCTGCCAGCGCCGGCGATGCGCGCCATGACCGATGTGCCCACATGGATGGCAGGCCAAGCCAAGGCTGTGGCGGTCTATGACACACCGTTTTGGCGTGCCGCAGGGCTGTCTGGCGATGCCATGAGCCGCCGCGGTCCCATGGTCGAAATCCACGACGCATCGCCAAACGAAGGCGGGCCCTACGCGCTCTTCGGCTTCATCGGCGTGCCGCCTGCCGCGCGTGCCGATACCGCGCGCCTGAAACAGGCGGTGCAGGACCAACTTGTGCGGCTCTTCGGGCCCGATGCGGCACGGCCACGCGCGCTGTTTGTCAAAGACTGGGCGCGCGACGCACGCACCGCAACCGCGGCAGACGCCGCCCCGCAATACAGTCACCCGACCTATGGGCTGCCCCACGCGATGCGCGGGCTCTGGGACGGGCACCTGCTTTTTGCCGGGACCGAAGTGGCGCCCAACTTTGGCGGCTATATCGAAGGTGCGCTCGAAGCGGCGGAAATCGCGCTCGCGCAGCTTGAAGCGATGGAACCCGCCAACCTGTAGCACGCGCCGCCGCAAACGCAGTAGGCATGAAGCCCTAAGGGCATGCGGAGTTGAGAATTGACGCTTGCCCTTCGCACCAACGCCGCCCGCGGTCTCTGGATCAGACCGATCTGCACAAACGCCAGCGCGGCCTGCGGTGGCCCTCGCACATCACTCTGAAACTCATCCCCTCATATCGCGCCAACAGGCTGCACAACGCACCCTGACAGCGCATTGACCATCAGAATATTTCTATCTATCGGTAGGTAAAACTTTTCACGGACCAAGGATTTCGCGATGTCTGACCGACGCGATGCCATTCTGGACGTGGCCGAACGGCTTATCCGGTCGCATGGCTACAGTGGCTTTTCCTTTCGCGAAGTGGCGCAGGCGGTCGGGATAAAATCCGCCAGCGTGCACTACCATTTCCCGACCAAACCCGACCTCGCCGCAGCCGTGGCCAAAAGGTATCGGGAACGTTTTGCCGATGCGATCGCCGCCGCAGAACAGCAGGGCAAAGGCCGGGTCGCGGCATGGCGCGACCTGTTTCACGCGGCCCTGCGACAGGACGGGCTGATGTGCCTGTGCGGGATATTGGCCGCCGAAGGTAACAGCCTGCCCGCCGAAGTCGCACAAGAAGCACGTGCCTTTCTCGAATTTGGCATCGCCTCACTGAACGAGGTCGCGCCGGAGCAAGGCCTGCGCATCCTGTCGCAACTCGAAGGGGCCATGTTGATCGCCAGATCCGCCGGCGAGCCGCAGCTGTTTTCAAATGCAACTGCAGACCTCGCGGCAGCTTAAACCTGCTAATCAAAAAACTGCTTCAGCGCCGACATGGCCAACGGAATGCGCGGGGCAAAGCGCGGCACGTCCTCAGGCGTGATACGCCCCTCTGAGCCGTGCAACACGGCAAGCGCATCCGCCCCGTCATAGTCACAGGCGGACAAGCGCAGGCGCAGCACCGCAGGATCCTCGCCAAAGGCCAGACCGGGAAGCGTGACAACACCCGCCTGGGTGATCAGGTCATGCGACAGCGTCGTGGACGCGCCGTAGTTGGCAATCGGGGCAAAATCCGGCCACAGGTAAAAGCCGCCTTGCGCATCAACGCAATCTGCTCCGATCGCGCGCAAGCTGCTTGCGATGTATCGCGTCACCGCTGCGTGGATCTTCGAACAGTCGGAGATGAAATTTTCAATGTCGTCATGCCCTTCATACGCCTCAATCGCTGCGATCTGGATCGGTGCCGCGACACAAGACCATGTCTCACTGGCGATGCCCGACAGGACGTCAAACAGGCCGCCGATTGATTTGGGAATAACCCCAACGCCCAAACGCCAGCCACCGACGGACAAATGCTTGGACAGCCCGGTGGTGACCACGGTGTGCTCGGGCGCATAGGCAGAGATTGAGCGATAGGGCCCCTCAAAGGCCAGGCGCCCGTAAATCTCGTCGGCAATGATCACAATCCCCTGGTCGATGCAGACCTGCGCGATCTCTTGCATCAAGGTGTCGGGGATCGACAGGCCGGTGGGATTGTTTGGGTAGTTGAGCAGCAATTTGGTTGGGTTTTTGCCCGCGGCACGCGCGTCACGGATCGCCCGCGCAAGCGTCTCACCCGAAATCAAATAGCCGGCGTCCGTTTGCTCCGAAGGCACGGCAATTGTCTTCTGACCCAACATCGCCGCCTGCGGTGCGTAGCTGACCCAGGACGGCGTCGGCAACAAGAGGTCCCCGGTGACGGCCATCTGCACGGCATAGAGGATCAGCTTGCTGCCGGGCGCGACCAGCACATCGACGCCGTCCATATCGGTCCCCAGCAGGCGGTGCTGGTGTCGGATAACCGCGCGCCGCAGTTCTGGCAGGCCCGCCACGGGCAAATAGCCTTTTTCATGCGCGTGCGTCTGCATCGCGTCAATCAGGCGCTTGGGCGCCGGGAACGGGGCCTGCCCAAAACCCATGTGATAGGTCTCTTGCCCCTGCTGCCTGCGCGCGTGTGCCAGCGCATCAGCAGCAAGTGTCGGGGACACCGAAACAGGTGGCATCAATTGGACGGCACGGGGGGCGAGCGTATCTGGCATGTCAGGCACCTTTGTTGGGATGCCGCATTTTTATGTGATACAGCTTTGAAAAAAAACGCTAAACAACGCGCGCTGCCATCTATTTTAGATATGGATTATGGACCGCAACCTGCCACCGCTCAATGCCGTCAAAGTCTTTGATTCCGTTGTGCGACACGGATCGCTCAGCGCTGCCGCGCGTGCCCTGCACATCAGTCAAAGCGCGGTCAGCAAGCACATCGGCAATCTTGAGAGCTATCTCGGCGCCGTGCTCTTGCGCCGGTCGCAATCAGGCACCGCGCTGACATCCGCCGGAGAGGCGTTTTATCAGACGGTCGGACCAGCCCTGGCCAGCATCGCGCAGGCAACCATGGCGTGCCGCGCCACCGCCGAAGGCATCCACGTGCTGCGCATTTCCGCGCCCGCGTCGATCTCTGTGGGCTGGCTTGCACCCCGCCTGACCGCGTTCCAACAGATGCACCCCGATATCGTCGTAGACCTGACCATCGCTGACACATGCCCGGATTTTGCGACCTCGGGCCATGACGGTGCGGTGATACCCTGCGCAGCAGCCGACGCATCAGACACCTGGGCCCATGTGTTTGACGAGGTGGTGACGCCGGTCTGCAGCCCGACGCTGGCGACCACGCGCCAGCTCAGCGATGCCACAGATATCGCCCGCTGCCCGCTGATACATACCAGCACCCGGTCTGAGCTTTGGACCAACTGGTTTCGTGCCCACACACCGGGTCCGGATGACCCTGCCCCAGAGACCAGAGGCTTTGGCTTTCAAGACTTCTATCTCTCGATTGCCGCTGCCAAAGCGGGGCTCGGCATCGCCCTGGTCCCCACCTTTCTGGTCGCCGCGGATATCGCCGAAGGGACGCTGATCACGCCGCGCGCTCAACCGCTGCACACCGGGCACGCCTATTGGCTGGCCAAGGGCCCATCGCCGCACACGCGCGATCACCTAAAAAAGTTCAGCGCCTGGTTGATCAACGCACTGACCCCGCCTGCGCCGCCAAGCCGTTGACGCTGTGTCGTGATCAATTGTTAAGCGGCGTCTTGCCTGAATGTTGAGCCGCGCTGTTAGGCGATTCAGGAGGTTGGCGGCGTGAGACAGTCTTAAGCTGGGAAAATTTAATTTAATCGTCTGTTTAAAAACGTTTATTCACCCGATTTGAAAACTGGTTCCAGCAACGAATAACATGTGTTTGACGCGCCGCAACGCCAACCATTAGTCGTCTGAAAAAGTGCTTACTTGACCGCCCACAAAAGCGCACGATCCCGCTCGCCCGAAATCGCCAAAAGAGCAACCGTGCAATGCAGTCGCCAAAGTCTCAAACGCCGCAGGCCGGTGGTTCATCGATCAAACGAAAAGCGACGGTTTAGCGCTGCTGGCGCCACAAGACTTCTGCCCGACAGCCATTTCAAAACTCAATTCTCACTTGCAACGCTCAATGTCTCCCCGCCCAAAAACATCCGGCACAGACCACAGCCTGCCAATTCCGCTTGCCCGCCTCGCCGCTTTTGCGCAACGTCGCGGCCATGACACAAAACACCTACGACACCGGCCGCCTGAACCTGCCATTTGTGGGCATCTCCACCTTTGGAAAACGCCCCTATATCGAGGATTGGGACGCGTTGCAGGCGGATGTCGCCATCCTCGGCGCGCCGTTTGACGCTGGCACGCAATGGCGCTCGGGCGCGCGATTTGGGCCGCGGGCGGTGCGCGAGGCCTCGACGCTCTTTAGCTTCGGTCACGCCGGCGCCTATGACCACGAAGACGATGCCACCTACCTGCCCGAGGATGTGCGCATCGTCGACATGGGCGACGCCGATATCATCCACACCGACACCGATGGCAGCCACGCCAATATCGAGGCAGGCGTGCGCGCAGCCCTTGCCGCAGGGGCATTGCCGGTGACCATCGGTGGCGACCACTCGGTCAACATCCCCTGCATCCGCGCCTTTGCGGGCCAGGGCGACTTCCACATCCTGCAGATCGACGCGCATCTCGATTTTGTCGACGAACGCCACGGCGTGCGCCATGGCCACGGCAACCCGATGCGCCGCGCCGCTGAACAGCCGTTTGTCACCGGATTGACCCAGGTCGGCATCCGCAATGTCAGCTCTACCGCGCGCGAAGGCTACGCCGATGCGCGGCGCATGGGCGCCGACATCCTGTCAGTGCGCCAGGCCCGCGCGCTGGGGCCGGCAGGTGTGATCAACCGCATTCCCGCCGGCGCGCGGCTCTATGTGACGATCGACATCGACGCCTTCTGCCCCTCCATCGCGCCGGGCACAGGCACGCCCAGCCATGGCGGGTTTCTCTATTACGACGTGCTCGAGATGCTGCAAGCTGCGGCCAAACGCCACGACATTGTGGGCATCGATTTGGTCGAGGTCGCCCCCGACTACGACCCCACTGGCAGCACTGCGATCCTGGCGGCACAGGTCCTTATGAACCTGCTGGGCTTTATCTTTCACGCGCGCGCGGGTGGATAACGGCCCTTCGGGGAGAGTTTACTTGGCAAGATGAAGAAACCCACCTGCTTCATCTTGCCCGAAAAACTCCCCCCGGAGGGCCGATCCCCGCCCGCACCCTCGCGTGCCATGACGTGCACGGGATGTGACAGGTCGCGAGATCACTTTTCCTTTTGGCGCTGTTGTCTATGTTAAGCGGCAATCAGGCACGGGACCGCACATGACTTCCGACCCACTTGTGATCTTTACCCCTTCGGGCAAACGCGGGCATTTCCCGGTGGGCACCTCCGTGCTTACCGCAGCGCAGCAATTGGGCGTCGATCTCGACAGCGTGTGCGGTGGGCGCGGCATCTGTTCCAAGTGTCAGGTCACGCCCAGCTTTGGCGATTTTCCCAAACACGGGGTCAGCGTGTCCGAAACCGCGCTGTCATGTTGGAACGCGGTTGAGGCGCGATATGACGCAAAACGCGGGTTGACCCCGGGCCGGCGACTGGGCTGCCAGGCGACCATCCAGGGCGATGTGGTCATCGACGTGCCGGCCACAAGCCAGGTGCACAAGCAGGTGGTGCGCAAAGCGGCCGAGGCGCGCGACATCGTGCTAAACCCATCGGTCCGCCTGTGCTGTGTCGAGGTGGCGCAGCCGGACATGCACGATCCTTCGGGCGATCTGGAACGGCTGGTGGCCGCGCTGAAACGAGACTGCGATCTGGACGAGGTGCGCGCCGATCTGCGCATCCTGCAGACGATGCAGCCGACCTTGCGCAAGGGCAACTGGCAGGTCACCTGCGCCGTACATCTGGGCGACGCAGACAGCCCGCCGCGGATCATGCAGATCTGGCCGGGCGCCTATGAGGGCGCCATTTACGGCCTGGCTGTCGACCTCGGCTCCACCACCATCGCCGGGCACCTGTGCAACCTCGGCACCGGAGAGGTTGTCGCCTCCTCGGGGCTGATGAACCCGCAGATCCGCTTTGGCGAGGACCTGATGAGCCGCGTGTCCTACGGCATGATGAACGCGGGCGGCGCGCAAGAGATGACCCATGCCGTGCGCGAAGGCCTGAACGCGCTGGTCACGCAGATCGCCGCTGAGGCGCAGATTGAACCCGCGCTGATCGTCGACGCGGTGCTGGTGTGCAACCCGGTGATGCACCATCTGCTGCTGGGCATCGACCCGTTTGAACTGGGTCAGGCGCCGTTTGCACTGGCCACATCTGACGCACTGCGCCTCGATGCGCGCGCGCTGGAGCTTGAGATCAACCCGTTGGCGCGCGCCTACCTGCTGCCCTGTATCGCCGGCCACGTGGGCGCGGATGCGGCCGCTGTGGCACTGGCCGAGGCGCCCAACAAATCCGACGATCTGGTGCTGGTTGTGGATGTCGGCACCAATGCCGAGATCCTGTTGGGCAACCGCGACAAGGTGCTGGCCTGTTCCTCGCCCACCGGCCCGGCTTTTGAGGGCGCGCAAATCAGTGCCGGGCAACGCGCTGCGCCGGGCGCCATCGAACGCATCGAGATCGATCCGCTGACCAAGGAACCCCGCTTTCGCATCATCGGCGTTGATCTGTGGTCTGACGAGGACGGCTTTGCCGCGGCCGCGGCGGTCACTGGCATCACCGGTATCTGCGGCTCGGGCATCATCGAAGCGCTCGCCGAGATGCGGCTGGCGGGTGTGCTCGATGCCTCCGGTCTGATCGGCTCGGCTGAACAAACCGGTACGCCGCGCTGTATCCCCGACGGACGCACGCACGCCTACCTGATCTACGACGGGCGCGCGGCCGGCGGGCCGCTGGTCACGGTGACAAATGCCGACGTGCGCGCGATCCAGATGGCCAAGGCAGCGCTCTATTCCGGCGCGCGGCTGCTGATGGACAAATTCGGCGTGGATGCTGTCGACCGAGTGGTGCTGGCCGGGGCCTTTGGCGCGCATATCTCGCCCAAACACGCGATGGTGCTGGGCATGATCCCAGACGCCGATTTTGCCAAAGTCACGTCTGCTGGCAACGCCGCAGGCACTGGCGCCCGCATCGCGCTGCTCAACCGCGACGCGCGCCCCGAGATTGAGGACACCGTGCGCCGCATCCACAAGATCGAAACGGCCATTGAGCCGCGGTTCCAAGAGCATTTTGTGAACGCCTCAGCGCTGCCCAACGCGGTCGATCCGTTCCCGACACTGAACAGCGTGGTCACCCTGCCCGAAGTCAACTTTAACACCGGCGCCGATGCCGGTCGCCGTCGCCGCCGTCGCCGCGCCTGAGGCCGAAGAGCAGGCGCAGCCTGCGATGAGGCCCGCAATCCGACTTGCGTGACGGTGCTCGCTGCGGCACGCTCCGCGCGCAAGAGGACACGATCATGCACAATCTCGATCAACAGGAATACTGGAGCCATGCCGCAGGCCCCTCCTGGGTGTCGCACCAAGACGCGATGGACACTCTGCTGACCCCCGTGCTCGACCTGGCCCTCGACGCGGCGGCGGTGCAACCGGGCGAGCGGGTGCTTGATATCGGCTGCGGCACCGGGCAGAGCACGGACGTCATCGGCCGAGCGGTTGGCTCCGCGGGCCACGTCACCGGCCTCGACATTTCGGAAACCATGCTTGCATTAGCGCGTGGCCGTGTTTCCGCACTGCCACAGGCCAGCTTGATCTGCGCGGACGCGCAGACCCACACCTTTGCTACGGGTGGTTTTGACCTGCTGTTTTCCCGCTTTGGCGTGATGTTTTTTGACGACACCACCGCCGCTTTCGCCAATCTTTGGCAGGCCTTGGCGCCGGGTGGGCGCATGGTGCTGGCGGCGTGGGGCCCGGTGGCGGGCAACCCCTGGTTCACCGAACCGGCCCAGGCCGCGCGTGAGGTGCTGGGCCCCAGCCCCAAACCTGACCGCACCCTGCCCGGCCCGTTTGCCTTTGAAGACGCCAACCGCATCCTGCCGCAACTGCGCGCCGCGGGCCTGCCCGACCCGGCCGTGCACACGCATGACATTTATCTGACGCCGGGCGGCAGCGTGGCGGACGTGGCCTGCCTCTGCTGTCAGATCGGCCCCGCCGATGGCGCCCTCAAGTACCACCAGGCAGACGATGCGGCGCGCAGCGCCGTGATGGCAGCGGTGGCCGAGCGCATGGCCAAATATGACAGCGCCGAAGGTGTCCGCGTGCCCGCCCGCATCCACATCTACACCGCCAGCAAAGCCTCTTGACGGCGTAGGGGCCATTGCCTATCCGCAGGCGCGTGAGCGCGGGTATGGTGAAAAGGTATCACGCGAGCTTCCCAAGCTTAAGTTACGGGTTCGATTCCCGTTACCCGCTCCACCTTCCGCCCAAGCCATTCCAATTGCGCCCACGGTTGCGCGTGTCGGGCCACCGGCATGGCCGTTTTATGCGTGCCCGCATCAAGAACCCAAGGACCATAAAATGTCGGCCTAAAAGGATAGAACACATGCAGCCGCGCTGGCAGGTTTCCGACGCTTGCCGCCAGCAACCCCTGACGTGGCAAACCGATCGCATCGCTGCGGGACGCGGGTCTCGCATGACCACCCGAGGAGGGGGCCAGCCCCCGCGCCTGCGGCGCCCCCCGGGATTTTTTTAAAACAGAGAAGGGGACATGGTGCGCGTGGCACACCCCCGCCGCTGGGCCGTGTTAGCCTGCGCTTACAAGCACCTCGCCATGGGTCTCGCGGAGATCACGTTTGAGCACTTTGCCGGTGGCGTTGCGCGGCAGCGCGTCGACAAAGATCACCTTGTCCGGCACCTGCCATTTCGCCACTTGACCCTCAAAGATCGTAAGCACCTCCGCCTCGCTGGGGGTTTGCCCCTCGGACGGCACGGCGATCAGCACCGGGCGTTCGTCCCATTTTTCATGCCGCGCCCCGATCACCGCGGCATCCGCCAGCGCCTCGTGCCCAAGCGCAATGTTTTCCAGATCGACCGAACTGATCCACTCGCCCCCCGACTTGATGATGTCTTTGGAGCGGTCCTTGATCGACAGATAGCCATCGGCATCTATCACCGCCACGTCACCGGTATGGAACCAGCCATCGGTCAGCGTGCTTTGCATGCTCTTGCGGAAATAGTTGCTCAGCACCCAAGGCCCGCGCACCATCAAATCGCCCTGCGCCTCGCCATCCTCGGGCAGCGCAGCGCCGTCCGCGTCGACGATCTTCATCTCGATCCCCCAGGGCGGACGCCCCTGATTTTCGCGCAACGCGTGCTGCGCCGCGACCGGCAGTGCGGCGTGTTTGGCCAGCGGCTGGTTTGTGGTGCCCAGCGGCGACATCTCGGACATACCCCAGGCGTGGATCAACTCCACGTCATAGCGCTCGCGGAAGGTCTTGATCATGCTCGGCGGACAGGCCGACCCGCCCACCACCGTGCGCTTTAGGCTGCTCAGCTGCGATCCGGCCGCCTCCGCCGCGCCCAGCAACCCGGCCCAGATCGTTGGCACGCCAAGCGCGATGCTCACCTGATAGCTGTCGATCAGCCCGACCAGCGACGGCCCATCCAGCCCAGGGCCCGGCATCACCATCCGCGCGCCGACCTGTGCGGCCGCATAAGGCACGCCCCACGCGTTGACGTGAAACATCGGCACCACCGGCATGATCACATCGCGCGCCGAAAACCCGATGCAATCGGGCGTGTTCGACGCCAACGCATGCAGCACGGTCGAGCGGTGCGAATAAAGCACGCCCTTGGGATGCCCCGTGGTCCCTGACGTATAACACAGCGACGACGCCGTATGCTCGTCCAGTTCCGGCCAGACATAATCAGGCGATCCGCGCGCGATCAGCTCGTCATAGAACATCAGCCCGTCAATCTCGCCCGCAAGCGCGTCGTCGCGCCCCTCCATCAGCACGATGTGCTCAACACCGTCGATCTTGTCGCGGATCGCCTTGACCAGGGGCACAAATGTGCGGTCGATGAACAGCACCCGGTCCTCGGCGTGGTTGATGATGTAGATCAACTGCTCTGGAAACAGCCGCGGGTTGATCGTGTGACACACAAAGGCCGCGCCCGACACGCCAAAATATATCTCTAGGTGCCGCCGGTTGTTCCACGCGATGGTCCCACAGCGCGCCTGTTCGCCCAGGCCCAACTGCTCCAGCGCATGCCCAAGGCGGCGTGCATTCGCGGCCACCTCGGCCCAAGTGGTCTCGGTCACGCCGCCCGCAGTCTCCACCGAATAGATCTCGGTTGTACCGTGATAACGCGCCGCGTGATCCACCAGTGACGCAATGGTCAGCGGAAAGTTCATCATCTGGCCGTGCATCTCGTGCCTCCCCTGCAACGCTTGATGAGGTTTGAGAGTGCCGCAGGACATCGCCCGCGCGCAAGCCCGGTTATGCGGGCGTGTCGCCGCCCCTGGCCTCTGGCGCTGCGCTTGCGCTGGCAGCGCCGTCATTGTCACCGGTGTCCGCAGCCGCGTCTTCAACCTCGCTCAGACGAAAAATCTTGACCAGGACAAACCATTTTAGCAGCACCCACGCCATGTGATAGGGGCCGATCTCTTGGCCGCCGCTCTCTACTGGCTCATATTTGCGCGCCGCCTTCACTGTCCAGGCCACCGCAAACAGCAAAACCGCCACATATTCCCAAAAGTAAAACAGCGACACCTCAACCCCCTCAAAGGGAAAGGATCCGCCGCTGTCGGTTGCCAGCGCATAAAGGCAATAGAGAAGGCCCACGCCGCACAGCACGTAGATCACCGCCGCGCGAAACCGCTTGGGTCGCAAAGTGTAGGTCCGGTCGCTGTCATTGTGTTTGTAGCCTGCCTTTTCTTCGCGGGTGAACACCACCAGACACAGCAACGCGATCGACACGAAAAACAGCACTGCAGCTCCGAAATGCGCGAGGTTTCCATGCGTCGTCAGCCCCGACACGCAAGCCGTCGACGCCGTCTTTTCAATCACCAGATGACAGTCTTCTGCCACCCGCGGGTCCACAGGAAAAATCGCCACCCCGATGGCGCCAAGCCCGGCGGTTGTCGACACCCAGAAACTCAACCCCAACCGCGCGGTTTCTGCCGGGTTTCTGTAGGCCACCAAAAACAACCCAACCGCAAAGAGGCTGCCAAAGACCATGTCGCCCACCCAAGTGTGATAGGAATGGCTGATCGACTGCGGAAACGCATCGGGTGTCCAGATGATCAGGGCAAAGGGCGACATAAGCACCACAACAGCGCACCAGATCATCGACTCCTCGACAAAGGCGCCGGGCGGCGCGGTTCTTGTATTGGTCCAGGACCGAAGCGTTTGGCTCGTTACTCATGTGTCACTCAAAATCATGGGGCCGTCAAAATGCGATATGCGCGACCGGCCGTGTTGTGCCACACTTGCCGTCGCCAACCAACAGCCCGGCGCGCGCTGCTGTGCGCGGCGCGCCGCCGTCCGGCTTTTTGCTTTTGGTGATCATGCTGCACTCGTCCGCGCCGTATTTGCCGCAACCGCCGTCCGAAACGTCACCGACGATGTGTTCGCCGCCCAACACAGAAAACCAATACCCCGCCTGCCCTTTCAATTGCCCCGCAGCACGCCCCCCCCCAAGCGCCCGCCCCTTCTCTGTTTCAAAAAATCCTCCCCGAAGGGCCGATCTCAATCCGCGCTCCTCGGCAAGCCTCTTCATTTCGCCAAATAAACCGTCCCCGAAGGGCCGGCCTCCACCCGCGTCACCCTTCAGCCGCGCGCGCGCAACCACGCGACCAGGGCCGCGGTGGAACCGTCCTTGCCGTCCGCGGGCGCTTGCCCTTCGATCACCGGCTGCAAGGCGGTGGCCAGTTCCTTGCCCAGTTCGACCCCCCACTGGTCATAGGAGTTGATCCCAAGGATCACGCCCTCGACAAATACCCGGTGTTCGTAGAGCGCGATGATCAGGCCCAGCGTGAACGGGTCCAACACCTCGTAGACCAGCGTGGTCGACGGACGGTTGCCAGCAAAGACCCGGTGCGCCGCCTGCCGGTCCAGCTCTGCGCCCTCAAAGCGATCCGCCAGCTTAGCCCGCGCTTCTTCAAGGGCACGCCCTCTCATCAGCGCTTCCGATTGCGCCAGGCAATTGGCCATCAGCAGCGCGTGGTGATGGGCCAGCTCCGGCTCGTGCCCGCGCGCGGCCACCATGAACTCGCAGGGGGTCACCGATGTGCCCTGATGGATCAGCTGGTAAAACGCGTGCTGGCCGTTGGTGCCCGGCGCGCCCCAGACGATGGGGCCGCTGTCCACGGGCAGTCCCTGCCCGTCCATGCCCACCGATTTGCCGTTTGATTCCATCTCGAGCTGCTGCAGGTAGGCGGGCAACTGCCCCAGCCGCTGGTCATAGGGCAGCACCGCGCGGCTGGCATAGCCGCAGATCTGCCGGTGCCAGATGCCGACCAGTGCCAGCATCAGCGGCATGTTCTCAGCGCCAAGTGCTGCACAAAAATGCCGGTCCATCTCCTGTCCGCCGCGCAGGAACGCGCGAAACCCCTGTGGCCCGATGGCGATCATCAGCGACAGCCCGATGGGCCCCCACATGGAATAGCGCCCGCCAACCCAGTCCTCGAACCCGAACACGCGCTCTGCCGGAATGCCAAAGGCGCCGGTCTTGTCCAGATCTGTCGATAGCGCCGCAAACTGCGCGCCCGGATCGCCGCCATGGTCCTGCATCCACGCCCGCGCGGTGCGCGCGTTGGTCATGGTCTCGATGGTGGTAAATGTCTTTGAGGCGACGATGACCAGCGTTTTCTTGGCCTCCAGCCCGCGCAGCACATCGGCGATGTGTGCGCCGTCCACGTTGGACACAAAGTGCACAAGCGGCCCGTCGTGATAGGGCGACAGCGCCTGCACCGCCATCGCGGGGCCAAGGTCCGACCCGCCAATGCCGATATTGACCACATCGGTGATCTCGGACCCGCGCACCGCGTCGGCATAGGCCTCCATCCGCGCCAGCGTCTCCAGCACGCCGGGCATGACGTCGACCCCGTCCACCTCAACCGGGCCACCGTCGAGGTTGCGCAAAGCGGTGTGCAGCACCGCGCGATCCTCCGTCTCGTTGATCTTGTGGCCCGCAAACATCGCATCGCGGCGCGCAGCGACACCGCGCGCCTCGGCCAGCGCCAACAGCATGTCGCGCGTTTTCGCGTCGATATTGGTTTTGGCATAGTCAAACCGCATGTGCTGCGTCTCAACGGCAAAGTCACTGGCCCGGCTTGCATCAAACAGCGTCTCGAACCGCCGGTCCTTTACCTGCGCCTGCCGCGCGTTCAGCTCATCCCACATAATCGTCCCCTCAGGCCGCCCAATGCACTTTCATATTGTCCAGAACCGCCCGCACCGGTGCATCCACAGCCTCCATGCCCTGCGCAGTCTCCAGTGCGGCGCGTTTCGCCGCGCCAAAAATCACCAGATGTTTCGACAGCGCGCCGGCAAGCGCGGGTCCCGAAAACGATATCCGCGGCTCTTGGCCAGCAACACTCACGGGTACCACCAGCGGCGCCTCGGGCGCCAACATGTCCGCCAGCCCCTCTGCTCCCGGAAACAGCGACGCGGTGTGCATGTCCTCGCCCATCCCAAGCAGCAACAGCGAGATCGGCATGTCCGCAGCCAACTCCTCTGACAGTACGGGCGCTGCCGCCTCGGGCGTCATCCCGGCGCGGTAAAACGGCACAAAATGCGCCGCGCTGGCATGCTCGACCATCAGCCGCGACCGGATCAAGCCCGCGTTTGACCGCGCGTGCCCCTCGGGCACCCAGCGTTCATCGCTCAGCATGATGTGCACCCGGTCCCAATCCAGCCGCACCGCGCACAGGCTGTCAAAGATCGGCCCCGGCGTCGTGCCCCCCGGCACCACAAAAGTTGCAACAGGATGCACCAGCAAACTGTTTTTTAACTCCGACACCAGCGCATCCGCCAGCCCCATGGCCAGCAATTCGCGGTCCGGGTATTCTACCAGCTCCATCACGACACCTCGCGCCAGACGCGCCCGTCCCGGGCCAATAGCTGCACCGCGTCGCCCGGACCGGCACTGCCCGCGTCATAGGGTTTGGGCACGTCGCCGCGCGCGGTCCAGCCCGCGATAATCGGATCGGTCCAGGCCCAGGCGGCCTCCACCTCGTCGCCGCGCATAAACAGGGTCTGATTGCCCCGGATCACATCCATGATCAGCCGCTCATAGGCATCCGGGCTTTCGCCCGCATCGCCCAACGCCTCGGCAAAGGTCATGTCGAGCGGCACATCCACCAACCGCATGCCACCGGGCCCAGGTTCCTTGATGGTCACACCCAGCGTGATCCCCTCATTGGGTTGCAGCCGAATGATCAGCGCGTTCCGATGGCCCTGCGTTTCGTTAAAGATGGAATGGGTCAACTCCTTGAACACCACGACAATCTCGCTCGATCGGGCGCGCAACCGCTTGCCCGTGCGCAGGTAAAACGGCGTGCCCGCCCACCGCCAGTTGGAGATGCCAACCTTCAGCGCCACATAGCTTTCGGTCCGCGACCTCGGATCACCGGTCGCATCGCGGTAGCTCACCGCATCGGCATCACCGTCATACTGCCCGCGCACGATGTGATGCGGGTCCACCGCATCCAGCGCGCGGATCACCTTGAGCTTTTCATCGCGCACCGCGTCGGGGTCAAACTTGGACGGCGGCTCCATCGCGATCAGGCACAAAAGCTGCATCAGGTGGTTCTGCACCATGTCGCGCATCGCGCCCGAGCGGTCATAGTATTCGCCGCGCCCGCCAACACCCACCGTCTCGGCCACGGTGATCTGGATGTGATCGACGTAAAGACTGTTCCACAGCGGCTCAAACAGCATGTTGCCAAACCGCACCGCCATCAGGTTCTGCACCGTCTCTTTGCCCAGGTAGTGATCGATGCGGTAAATCTGCGTCTCATCGAAATAAGCGGCCAGATCGCGGTTCAGCGCGCGCGCCGTCTCCAGATCGCGCCCAAAGGGTTTTTCCACCACGATCCGGCTGTCACGATGGGTCAGCCCATGCGCATTGAGCCGCTCTGCCAGATCGCCAAAAAGGCTCGGCCCAACCGAAAAATAAAATGCGCGCACCACGCCGTCGCGCATCTTGCCGGCCAGTTCGGACCAACCGCCATCGCCGCGCGCATCTATTGGCACATAGTCAATCGCCGACAAAAACCGATCCAGGTCCGCAGTGCCCGCATCGGCCGCAAACTCAGCAATGGCCGCGCGCGCCACCTCGCGATAGCCGGCGCCGTCGATCTCACGCCGGGCCGCACCGATGACCCGGGCGCCGTCCGGCATCTGGCCTGCGCAAAACCGTCGATAGAGCCCGGGCAAGATCTTGCGCCGCGCCAGATCGCCGGTGCCTCCAAAGATCACCAGATCAAAAGGCTCAACCGGAATGACCCGCGATACCATGCATGCCCCCTTCAAAATGTTTGCGCAACCAGTAGCAGAAACAACGCCTTATACAACGCCTTATCCGGTCCAATTTCTGACGAACCTTCGAGCGATGTCTGGCAGTGTGGCGCCTGCCCGCGGCAGACTATCACAAAGCTGTGCAAGGATCAGCACCGCTTCCCCCTTGCGACACCGCATTCTGCGGGTAACCTTTGCAAACGATAAACAAACAGGCACCCTATGAAAGATCTCTCCCTCGCCAATCTGGGCAAGTTCCAGGATCCTGACATCACGGCCAAGGGCGAGGCGCGGGCGCGGGTGGCGCTCAGCCATCCCGAAACGCTGTGGTTCAACACCGGTACGCTTTGCAACATCGCCTGCCTGAACTGCTACATCGACAGCTCTCCGCGCAATGATGCGCTGGTCTATCTGACAGCGGATGAGGTGACGCCCTACTTGACCCAACTGAAAGAGCGCGCATGGGGGGTGACTGAAATCGGCTTTACCGGCGGCGAGCCGTTTATGAACCCGCACATCATCGCCATGCTGCGCGCATCGCTCGAGGCGGGCTACGACGTGCTGGTGCTCACCAATGCGATGGCCCCGTTGATGCGCCCGGTGATGCGCGCCGGGGTGGAGGTGCTGGTGGCCGAATTTGGCGCGCGCCTGACCTTCCGGGTCAGCCTCGATCACCACAGCCCTGACATCCACGACGGCGAACGCGGCCGCGGCGCCTTTGAAAAAACCCTGCGCGGCATGCGCTGGTTGCGCGACACGGGCGCACGCCTGGCCGTTGCAGGCCGGATCGAGATGGCCGAAAGCGAGGCCGCCGCCCGCGCCGGATACGGCGCGCTGTTTGCATGCGAAGGGTTTGACATCGACCCGTCCGACCCGGGCGTGACCGTGCTCTTTCCCGAGATGGACATGGGCGCCGAAGTGCCCGAGATCACCACCGCCTGCTGGGGCATCCTGAACAAATCCCCCGACGACGTGATGTGCGCCTCCTCGCGCATGGTGGTCAAACGCAAGGGTGCCGACAGCCCCACGGTGCTGGCCTGCACACTGCTGGCTTACGATCCACAGTTTGAACTGGGCACCACGCTCGCCGAAGCCGAAAGCGACGTGGCACTCAACCACCCCCACTGCGCCAAATTCTGCGTCCTGGGCGGCGCCAGCTGCAGCGCCTGACTGCGCGACGCCCAGCAGATCGACGGGGTGGCGCCGCAGACTTTTGCGGGCAAAAGTCGCTTTTCGCCACTGCGACACGTGCAAGCACGTGCCGCTCTTTGGTTTCGGAGCGGCCGTCGCGTGATCTTCAAGGGACGGGAAAGACGCGCTTTGCCAAGCAAAATCGCCGCGGGGCCCCGCTTGCGGGGAGACGGCTATTTTACTTGGCAAAGGGTGGCGCGGCTGTCACGCCAAAGATCATGTGACGGCGGGTCTGACACCAATTTGGTTTTGGAGGGTCCCGAAGCCGCTTAACTTTTCCTTAACACGCACCAAAAACCCTTAACGCGTCATAATTCCAAACAAATGATTAAGCCCAACGGCCCACCCGTTTTGTACAAAACGACCCCGGTTTTCATCAAAACCCGCGAAGAGCGCCGAAAAGGCGTCGATGAGCACCCGCTGTTTTGTACAAAACCAGCGCTGTTTTCATCAAAACCCGCGCAAACCCCCACCGCACGCCGCGTTCATAAATGGCCACGCCCAACCAGTACGACCTGACGACATCCAAACAAATGAGATCGGCCGGAGGCAGATGTGCTGCAACTCAGAACTCCGGCTCAACACAATGAAATTATTCACTTTATCCAACCTGCACGCAATAAGTGCAGCCATCACCGATCCACAGCCCCGCCACCGCACGCGCGCTCTCACCAAAAACACATCGCCAAAGCAGACCAGTCCTACCCCTTATCCGCGGACCAAAATCGCTTCAATTAGCATGTTAAAACAACACGTTACACATTCACGCCGGCAAAAGCACTCGCCGCAGTTTCCGCCAACCAGCATCAGGCATTGCACCTCATCTATGCTTTAGGCTAAACTCCACCCCAAGATATAGACCCGGGATCAGAGCAGGCCAACGGACGTGAGCGACACCCCAGAACCCCCTGAAAACATGGATGAAACGCCGCCCGAGCGGCCAGCTTACGATGGCCCCTCCGTCTCGATCGAGGCGGAGATGCGTACGTCCTATCTCGACTACGCCATGTCGGTCATCGTCTCCCGCGCGATCCCCGACCTGCGCGACGGCCTGAAACCGGTCCACCGCCGCATCCTCTACGCCATGCGCGAAGGCGGCTATACCCATGATAAATCTTACAGAAAATCGGCCAAATCTGTCGGCGATGTGATGGGCTCCTACCACCCGCACGGCGACAGCGCGATCTACGACGCGCTGGTGCGGATGGCGCAGGACTTTTCCATGTCGCTGATGCTGATCGACGGTCAGGGCAATTTCGGCTCCATGGACGGCGACAACCCTGCTGCCATGCGCTACACAGAAGCGCGACTGGCCAAGGCCGCGACTGCCCTGCTCGATGATCTCGACAAAGACACCGTCGATTTCCAGGACAATTATGACGGCAAAGAACGCGAACCCACTGTTCTGCCAGCGAAATTTCCCAACATGCTGGTCAATGGTGCGGGCGGCATTGCCGTGGGCATGGCCACTAACATCCCGCCCCACAACCTTGGCGAAGTGGTCGATGCCTGCCTTGCCCTGATCGAGGATCCCGACCTCAGTTCCGAACAACTGATCGAGTATATCCCCGGCCCCGACTTCCCCACCGGCGGCCTGATGCTGGGCCGCTCCGGTGCCCGCAAAGCCTATCTCGAAGGCCGCGGCAGCGTCATCATGCGCGCCAAGACCCGCACCGAAGAGATCCGCCGCGACCGCTACGCCATCATCATCGACGAGATCCCCTACCAGGTGAATAAGGCCACGATGATCGAAAAGATCGCCGAGGCCGCGCGCGAGAAGAAGATCGAAGGCATCGCCCACGTCCAAGACGAATCCGACCGCAATGGCGTGCGCGTCGTGATCGAGCTGAAACGGGATGCGACCGCTGAGGTAGTGTTAAATCAACTTTTCCGGTTTACACCCATGCAAACGTCGTTCGGCTGCAACATGCTGGCCTTGAACGGCGGACGCCCCGAACAGCTGACCCTGCGCCGCTTCCTCACCGCCTTCCTCGATTTCCGCGAAGAGGTGATCATCCGGCGCACCGCATTTGATTTGCGCCGTGCGCGTGACCGATCGCACATCCTGTGCGGTCTCGCCGTCGCCGTCTCGAACGTGGACGAAGTGGTCGCCACCATCCGCGCCTCTGCCGACGCCGCCGAGGCGCGCGAAAAGCTGATGACCCGCCGCTGGCCCGCCGCCGACATCGCTGACTACCTGCGCCTGATCGACGATCCGCTGTCCAAGATGCACGACGACGGCACCTATAACCTCACCGAGGTACAGGCCCGCGCGATCCTGGATCTGCGGCTTCAGCGCCTGACCCAGATCGGGGTCAAGGAGGTCACCGATGAACTTGAAGATCTGGCCGCCAAGATACAGGAATACCTCGATATTCTAGGCTCGCGCGAGCGGATCATGGGCATCATCGCAGCCGAAATGACAGAGGTCAAAGACCAGTTCGCCGTCCCCCGCCGCACCGAGATTGTCGACTGGTCCGGCGACATGGAAGACGAGGATCTGATCGAGCGCGAGGACATGGTCGTGACCGTCACCTCCGGTGGCTATATCAAGCGCACAGCGCTTGCCGATTTCCGCAGCCAGCGGCGCGGTGGCAAAGGTCTTGCTGGCATGCAGACCAAAGAAGAGGATGTGGTGACCACCCTCTTTGTCGCCAACACGCACACGCAGCTCTTGTTCTTCACCACAGATGGCATGGTTTATAAACTAAAGACCTGGCGCCTGCCGCAAGGCGGCCGCACGTCCAAAGGCAAGGCGATTGTCAACATCCTTCCGATCCCTCAGGGGGTAAGCATCGCCGCGATTATGCCTGTGGATCGCGATGAGGCCGAGTGGGACGACCTGCAGGTGGTCTTTGCCACCGACCACGGCACCGTGCGCCGCAACAAGCTGGGCGATTTCACCAACGTCATGCGCAATGGCAAAATTGCCATGAAATTTGAAGGCGATAGCGAAGGCTGGAAGCTGATCAACGCGCGCATCGCCTCAAACGACGATGACGTGATGCTGGTCACCAATGCGGGCCGCGCCATCCGCTTTCGCGCCGACGATGTGCGCGTGTTTAACAGCCGCGCGTCCACCGGCGTGCGCGGCATCAAGCTGTCGGGCGACGACCGCGTCGTCTCGATGTCGGTGATCCGCCACTTTGAGGCCACCTCGGACGAGCGTGCGGCCTACCTGAAAATGCGGCGCGCCATGGCGGGCCTGGCGGACGATCCTGACGCGGTGGACGACGAAGATGCGCCGGCAAATGCCAGCGTTGAGATCGACTACCCCAGCATGTCGGCGGCCGAAAATCTGATCCTGACGATCACCGCTGGCGGCGCGGGCAAACTCAGCTCGTCGCATGACTATCCGCTGCGCGGACGCGGCGGCATGGGTGTGACGGCGTGGGAGAAACGCATGCAAACCGGTGATATCGTTGCCTCTTTCCCGGTTGAACTGGACGACCAAATCATGCTGGCGACGTCCAAGGGGCAGTCGATCCGCGTACCGGTGGATGGCATCAGCTTCCGCTCGCGCAGTGCTGGCGGGGTCAAGGTGTTCAACACCGGCAAAGGCGAAGAGGTGGTCAGCGTCGCATGGATCGCCGATCAGGGTGACGAGGACGCGGACGCGTAAGCGTAGGGTGCGCATTTGTTGCGCACCGCACCTTGAGCTTACGGTGCGCAATGAATGCGCACCCTACAGCCTGTAAATGTCTGAAAACTTGGCTTTGAGGTAGGCCAGCAACGGCTCGGGGCCTGGGGCAACGCCACTGGCATGCCGTATCGTTTCGCGCGGGCTGCGCAACCCGCCGTGTTGTTGCAGGCTGTCCCGCAACCAGCCTGTGGCCGCCGAGGT
This sequence comes from Pseudomonadota bacterium, assembly GCA_039026855.1. GTDB lineage: Bacteria > Pseudomonadota > Alphaproteobacteria > Rhodobacterales > Rhodobacteraceae > Tateyamaria. Next base: position 24,049 of record JBCCLL010000007.1, read on the forward strand.
GTCGCCCTGAGCCAGCTGGTCATCGAGTGCAGGCACCGCTGCCCGCAGCGCTTGGTACAAACACCCGGCATAGACATTGCCCAGCGAGTATGTCGGGAAATACCCAAACAGCCCCACGGACCAGTGCACATCCTGCAAGACCCCGTTCGAGGCGCGGTCAACGGCATAGCCAAAATCGGCCGCAAAGCGGTCATTCCACGCAGCCTCGAGGTCGGCCACCTGCAGGTCGCCCGACACCAGCGCGCGCTCAAGATCAAAGCGCAGCAAGACGTGCAGATTGTACTGCACCTCGTCCGCTTCAGTACGGATATAGCCGTTGGAGACGCGATTCACAGCGGCGTAAAAGGCGTCCTCTCCGTCGATGCCAAAGTCACCAAAGGCGTCCCGCATCTGGCCATAAAGCCAACCGGTAAAGGCACGGCTGCGGCCCAGTTGGTTTTCATAGATCCGGCTTTGGCTTTCATGCACGCCCATGGACACGCCGCTGCCGATTGCGGTCATGCCATAGGCGCGATCAATGTTTTGTTCGTAACAGGCGTGCCCCACCTCATGGATGGTGGAATAAAAGCAGTTGAACGGATCGTCCGGATTGGTGCGCGTGGTGATCCGCACGTCCAGCCCGGAACCGCTTGAGAACGGGTGCACCGCCTTGTCGATGCGGCCGTGCCCTTCGTCATAGCCAAAGGCGCGGGCCAGGGTGGTGCTGATCTTCAGCTGTGCTGTTTCGTCAAACGGTCCCTGCACGCGGGGCGGTGCGGGCTGGTCCAGGATGGTCGTGCGCAGCTCGGTCAGCGCGGGCCGCAGCGCGCCAAACATCGCCTCAAGGTCAGCCGCCGTGGTGCCCGGCTCATAGTCCTGCAACATCGCGTCGTAGACATCGCCGCCCTGGGCCAGGGCCGCGCCCTCTTGCCGTTTCAGATCGATGACGTGCGCCAGAGTGGGCGCAAACGCAGCAAAATCGTCTTTGCCGCGCGCATCGGCCCAGGTGCCCTGCGCCGCCGAGGTTACCCGGGCAATTTCGGCCGCCAGATCGCCCGGCACTTTGCGCGCCCGGTCATAGCTGCGGCGGATCTCGCGCACCTGTGCCTGTCCCACGGCGTCAAGCGTCGCCTCATCAATGGCCCCGAGCAGATCGCCCACCTGCGCCGCCGTCCGCCGCGCGTGCAGCACCGCCTCCATCGCTGCCATTTCTTCGGCACGCTGTGGCGCAGCACCGCGAGGCATGACGGTTTCCTGATCCCAGCCCAGCCGGCCTGCCACCTGGCTGAGCGCCTGGGTGGTGTGGTCATAGGCAATCAGGTCATCAAAGGCGGACATCAGGCAGTCCCTCGTATCGAAGTGGCAATCGGATAGGCGCTGAGAAACCGCGCCCGCAGGATCAGCACCCACAACAGCACGGCCAGGCCTTGGTGCACAATGGCCAACTGCCACGGCGCTGCGTAGAGCACTGTCATGATCCCCAGCACGATCTGCAGCGCCAGCACCGCCATAACCGCGTTAAAGGCAACCCGCGTGCGCAGGTGCGCGGATTGGCGCCCGCGCAGCCAAACGACAATGGCAAAGGCAAACAGCAGATAGCCGACAATCCGGTGGATAAACTGCACCAGACCTGCGTTTTCAAACAGGTTGCGCCACAGCGGTTCGAGGTCAAAGGCATTTGATGGAAAGACTTCGCCCGCCATCAGCGGCCAATCGGTATAGCTGCGCCCGGCATCAATGCCCGCCACCAACGCGCCGATCAGGATCTGCAAAAAGGCAAAGTGCAAGAGACCAGTGGAGAGGCCAAATTGCTTTGCCTCCTTGTCACGGCGCGCCTGCATCAGGTCGCGCTCTTCGCGGCCCAAAAGGAAAGTAAACCAGGAGATGAACCCCAAGATGACAAAGGCCAGCCCCAGATGCGTGGCCAATCGGTAGCTCGCCACGTCCAGCATCCCCTCGCCCGAGGTCACGCCAGATGACACCATCCACCAGCCAATGGTGCCCTGCATCGCACCAAGCAGTCCGATAAACAAAAACCGCGCGGTCCAGTCCAAAGTCTTGGACAGCGCGCAGCCCAAACACATCGTGGCCATCAGCGCCATCGCCGCAATCTCAAGCGGATAGGCGGCGGCGGCCGAAATTGCGCCTTGCAGCTTGGCCGCTTCGAACCCGATGACCGCAACAAATCCCAACCAGCCCAGCGTCGGCATGATCAGCCCGTCGCGCCCACCCGGGATGCGCCCGCGCAGCGCAAAAAACACGAACCCGACCGCCCAAACCAGACCGATGACACGCCCCAATTGTCGGTGACCCCATTCCCACCAGTAGATCACCTTGAAATCTGCCATCGTCATCCAACTGTTTTGCAGCTGCCATTCGTCGATGGTCTTGTACTTGTCGAACTCGCTCTGCCAATCGGCGGCGCTCAGCGGCGGGATTGACCCGGTGATGGGCCGCCACTCGGTGATGGACAAACCGCTATCGGTCAGCCGGGTCAGCCCACCAACCGAGATCATCGCCACAACCAGTGCAAAAAGGATCATCAGCCACACCCGCATGGCACCGCGCGCAGTGCTGCGCCCGCGGTCGATGACCCCTGTCTGCACCGCCAGCCGCTCGCTGGTGCCCACCTCTTCGAATATGGAACGTTGCTTGGCCATGGGCTCTCCGCTGCTATCCGACGGTAAAATATGCCTGCGCAGGCGCAGGGTCCAGTGTCACGGCTTGCCCGCCCAACGGACCATCTGACGCAGCACGCCGTGCAGCGTCTGCACATCGGCCCGTGTCAGCGGCATCCGGCTCCAGAGATTGCGCAGATTTGTTTTCATGCTGGCAGCTTTGTGGTCGGGGAAAAAGAAACCGGCCGCCTCCAGGCGTTCTTCAAAATGCTGTGCCAAATGACCGATCTCATGCCCGGGCGCCCAGTCGGTGCCGGCCATCTCGTGTATCACATGCTGCACCTCGCCGCTGGCGCGCATCCACTCGTAGCCCACCAGCAGCACGCATTGCGCCAGGTTCAGCGAGGGAAATTCCAGGTTCACCGGCACCGAAATAATTGCATTGGCCTGCGCGATATCCTCGTTTTCCAGCCCGGCCCGCTCGGGGCCAAAGATCACCGCAACGTGCTGGCCATCGGCAGTCCGACGGGCCGCATCGCGCATCGCTTCCTCCGGGCTCAAGACCAGCTTGGTCAGATCGCGTGGCCGCGCTGTGGTGGCGTAGGTATAGGTGCAATCCGCGCAAGCCGCGGCGAGGGTCGCGTGCACATCCGCCTGGTCCAGCACCCGGCCCGCACCACTGGCCATGGCCACAGCAGCCGGGTTGGGCCAGCCATCGCGCGGGTCGACAATGCGCATGCGCTCCAGACCGAAATTCAGCATCGCCCGCGCCGCCGCGCCGATATTCTCGCCCATCTGGGGCCGCATCAAAACAAATGTGGGTGCCATGGCGCGCGTCTACCCGCATGGCCGCCAAGGAACAAGCATCGCCAACCCGCGCCTTCTCTGTTTCAAAAAAATCCCCGCCGGAGGCATAAAAGTTTCCAAGCACAGCACTTTGGTCTAGAGCACCGATCAGAACAAAAGGACATTCGCATGAGCCAGCCCGAGCAGCCGCAGCTATACCTGATCACACCCCCGGTCGTTGAGCTCAGCCGGTTCCCCGACTTGCTCGCCTCCGTCCTCGATGCGCACGACACCGCCTGCCTGCGCCTGAGCCTGGCCACCCATGACGCCGACCGCATCGCGCGCGCGGCTGATGCGTGCCGCAGCGTGGCGCATGCGCGCGACGTGGCCATTGTGGTGGATGATCACGCCAGCCTGGCCGAGCGGCTGGGTCTGGATGGCGTGCACTTGACCGATGCCGGCAAATCGGTGCGCGACGCGCGCAAGATGCTGGGGGCTGACGCCATCGTGGGCAGCTTTTGCGGCACCTCCCGGCACGACGGCATGACCGCCGGTGAAGCGGGCGCAGACTATGTCGCGTTTGGCCCCGTGCGCGGGTTGGGCGCCGATAACAGCGCGCCAACCGATCTCTTTGCCTGGTGGAGCGAGATGATCGAAGTGCCGGTCGTTGCCGAAGGTGGCCTGACACCTGATGCGGTGGCCATGCTGGCCCCCATCACCGACTTTGTGGCTTTGGGCGAAGAGGTGTGGAACACCGATGAGCCTGCGGTCACAGTGCGGACGCTGATGCACAGCGCCCGCACATTGGCCTGAGCCGTTACAAAAACACCCGTTCGATCACCCACCAGATCGCCACCAGCGCGATGATCACCGACCCGGTCATCGACCAGGCGCGGAACATGATGGCGTATTCCTCAACCACTTGCTCGCCCCCGGTCAGCCGCGCGGCTTGCGCCGCAACGGTCCCCAGCAGCAGCGCCAGCGCCATCAGCGCGATCACTGTCAGCTGACCCAGTTCCACCCCGATGTTAAAGCCAATCAGCGCGGGCAAAAACGCGCCATCCGGCAAGCCGTATTCGCCCAGCACTGACGCAAAGCCAAGCCCGTGCAACAAGCCAAAGCCAAACACGATCACCGGCCGCCACCGGTTCAGACCGCGGGCAAAAACATTCTCAACCGCCACAAACACAATCGACGCGGCAATCAGTGGCTCAACAATGGCGGGCGAGATTGACACCACCCCCAGCGCCCCCAGCGCCAGCGTTACAGTGTGTGCCAGCGTGAACGCGCTCACCTGCCACAACAGCGGTCCAAGCCGGACCGACAGGAAGAATAGCCCCAGCACAAACAGGATGTGATCGAGCCCCTTGGGCAGGATGTGATCAAACCCAACGGGGATATAATCGACAAAGGCCGCCCAACCGGTCACCGCATCGCCACCGGCAATGGCAATCGGTCCGGTGTCGGCCCCGCCTGCAACCAGCCCGGTAAAGGGCGCGTCGACCCCCTGCTGGCGCACCACCAGATCACCCGCCCCGTCGGGCCAGGTCACGGTTACTGCAACCGCATCTTCGGGCACAGGCGCGCGCATCAGCATCTCCGACACCCGCGGCAACTCAAAATCGGGGACGTCCGGCACCTCAACCGCGTCAAGTGTCAGGGCCACAGCTGCGCCGTCCACCGTGATCAGCGGCAGAGCATTCCAGGTCTGCAGCAATTCGTCGGCCCGCGCGGCCACAGAAGAGCCGTCCAACGCGCGCAGCGCGTCGTAATCGGCCGCGTTCTCCGCCTCATCGGTGTCAGCCACCACATCCAGATCAATGCCGGACAGTTGCGCCTCGATATTGGTGCGCATTGCCATTGTTAGCGTGCCGTCCGCGATGGTCACATCCGTGATCGACGGCACCACCTCGTGCGCCAGCGCCGCGGGTGCCATCAGCACCAAGCAAATGCTTGACACCCAGTGCAGAAAAACCAGCCTTAGCGTTGACCACATCGAAAGAACCCGCATGAAACGCTCCCACACCGTCGGTGACATCCTGTTTGTGATCTGGTGCGCGATCCTGCCCGGATTTGCAACCGCACATGAATTCTGGATCGCGCCTGAACCGCATCTGGTGCAGCCGGGCGACAAACTGGTGGCGCGCCTGATCAATGGCGAGGATTTCGCAGGCGTTGGCCTGTCCTACATTGAACGGCGCATCGCCAGGTTCGAGGTGATACACAATGGCGCGGCGACGTCTGTGACCGCCCGCATGGGCGACAACCCCGCGCTCAGCATGGACGCCCCGAGCGACGGCCTGATGGTCGTTGTGCACGAAACCACACCGTCCATCATTTCCTACAGGACGTGGGAGAAATTCCAAAAGTTCGCCGATCACAAGGATTTCGGCGATTGGCGCGCGCGGCACAATGCGTTGGGCTTTCCCGAACCGCCGTTCAAGGAACGCTACACCCGCCACGCCAAGGCGCTGATGGCGGTGGGGCGCGGCACCGGCGCAGATGCACCAACCGGGATGAAGACTGAATTTGTGGCACTGACCAACCCATACGCGCCCGGCTTTGACGGTCAGATGCAGGTGCAGGTCTTGCTCGACGATGCGCCGCGCGCAAACGCTCAGGTCGAGGTGTTCGAACGTGACCCGGCGGGCACGGTGACGATCACCTTGCACCGCACCGACGCGGTTGGGCGCGCCACGGTCCCGGTCAGGTCTGGCCACGACTATCTTTTTGACGCGGTGACGCTGGCCCCCAGCGCGGACAGCGACAGCGCCTCTTGGGACACCTATTGGGCTGCGCTCACCTTCACGGTGCCCTAACTCCGCTTGCGTCGCGCGCGTCCAACCGGCAAGACACAAGCCATGACGACAGATACCATTTGCATCGGGAGCGTGCTCTGGGACGTGATCGGGCGGTCTGACCGGGCCATGCGGCAGGGCTCGGACGTGCCGGGCCGGATCACGCGATTGCCGGGCGGCGTGGCGCTGAATATCGCGATGACGCTGGCGCGATTTGGATTGCGCCCCGCGTTGCTCAGCGCCATTGGCCGCGATGCCGAAGGCGACGCGTTAATCGCCGCCTGTGCCGCACGCGGGTTGATCACCGACCATCTCTACCGCTCCGACGATCTGCCGACGGATCAGTACATGGCGGTCGAAGGCGCCAACGGTCTGATCGCCGCGATTGCAGATGCGCATTCGCTCGAACAGGCGGGCGCCAAGATCCTGGGACCGCTCACCGACGGCGCGCTTGGCCGCGATAGCGCGCCCTTTACCGGCATTGCCGCCATTGACGGCAACCTCACGCTCGATCTGCTCAGCACCATCGCCACGGGTCCGGTGCTGGCGCAGGCCGACCTGCGCATCGCGCCCGCCTCTCCGGGCAAGGCGGAGCGTCTGACCCCGTTCCTCGCCGCTGGGCGCGGAACGCTCTACGTCAACCTCGAAGAGGCCGGGCTTCTGTGCCAGCGCACCTTTGCGGATGCCGAAGCCGCCGCTGCCGGTCTTCTCGATCGCGGGGCCGCCCGGGTTCTTGTGACCGATGGCGGCGGGCTTGCTGCAGCTGGCGACACGCACGGCATTGTCAGCCGCACGCCGCCAAAGGTTCTGGTGACCCGCGTCACCGGTGCAGGCGACACTTTTATGGCCGCCCATATCTCGGCCGAAATGCGCGGCGTGCGCGGGGCCGATGCGCTGGGTCAAGCGCTCGAAGCCGCCGCCGCCTATGTCTCAGGAAAGTCACCGGAATGATCTATACCCCCTCCGCCGAAGTCGCCGCCGCACAGTCCGATGGCACCCCCATCGTGGCGCTGGAAAGCACCATCATCACCCACGGCATGCCGTGGCCGCAAAACCTGGATGTCGCCCGGCAGGTGGAAAACGATGTGCGCACACATGGCGCAGTGCCGGCCACCATGGCCGTGATCAACGGCACCCTGCACGCAGGGCTAAACGACGATCAACTCGAAGCGCTGGCGCAAGCCAAAAACGTGGCCAAGCTGAGCCGCGCCGATATGGCAGCCTACATGGCGTCGAGCGGAACTGGGGCCACAACCGTGGCCGCCACCATGATCGCCGCGCACGCGGCAGGCATTGCCGTTTTTGCCACCGGCGGCATAGGCGGCGTGCATCAGGGGGCCGAAAACAGCTTTGACATTTCCGCCGACCTGATTGAGCTCGCGCAAACCCCCGTCACCGTTGTCGCCGCGGGCGCCAAGGCGATCCTCGACATCCCCAAAACGCTCGAGGTGCTGGAAACCCAAGGCGTGCCCGTAATCGCCTACGGCCAGGACGACATGCCCGCCTTTTGGTCGCGCAGTGCGGGGCTCAAAGCGCCGTTGCGCATGGACAGCGCCGCCGAAATCGCCGCAGCCCACCGGATGCGCGCCGCGCTCGGGCTGGCAGGCGGCCAACTGGTGGCCAACCCGATCCCCGCGGACGATGAGATTGACCGCGCCACCCTCGCCCCGATCATCGCCCGCGCCACCGCCGATGCGCAGGCGCACGGTATTGCCGGCAAAGGCGTCACGCCGTACCTCTTGCAACGCATCTTTGAACTGACCGACGGCCGTTCACTGACCGCCAATATCGCCCTGGTGCGCAACAACGCCCGGCTGGCCGCGGAAATAGCCGTGCAAATGAGCAAGGCGCCCGATAACGGTGGCTGACCGGGCAGAGGCCATTGTCCTTATCGGCCCCCTCGCCTAACTAGGCGCATAAGGTTTTTATTCGGACGCTGATGAACACGCCCTTTGATCCTGAACCGCCCAGCCGGCCGAGCCTGTTTTCAAGGCTCCGGGCGTCTTTCCTAACCGGGCTGGTGGTGATCGCGCCGGTGGGCCTGACCATCTGGTTGATTTGGACGGTAATCGGCTGGGTCGACGATATCGTTTGGCCGCTGGTGCCGGACCCGTGGCACCCCGACCGCATCGTGAACTACTGGCTCGGCATCCCGGAATTCATCGATCCCGCAGGCGAGGTGCGCAACCGCGACTGGATCGAGGTGAACGTGCGCGGCGTCGGCGTCATCATCTTTTTGCTGTTCACAATTATCGTCGGCTGGATCGCCAAAGGGTATCTGGGCCGCTCGTTCATCCGCTGGACCGAAGGGCTGGTCGAACGCACCCCTGTGGTGCGCTCGATCTATTCGGGGATCAAGCAGATCTCCGAGACGGTTTTTGCCCAATCCGAACGGTCGTTTGAACAGGCCTGTCTGATCGAATATCCGCGCCGCGGCATCTGGGCCATCGGCTTTATCTCGACCACTGCCAAAGGTGAGGTTAGCGCCCGCGCCGGCGCAAATGACGGGCTGCTGAGCATCTTTGTGCCCACGACGCCCAACCCGACATCGGGGTTTTTGCTGTTCTTTCCCGAAGAGGATGTGATCGCGCTCGACATGAGCGTCGAAGACGCCGCCAAGCTGGTGATTTCTGCTGGCCTCGTCTACCCCAACGGCAAAGATCCGACGACGCCACCGCATAAGAAAGCGGCCGAGTAACCGCGTCACGCGTTGGCAGGCACTGGGTCGGTAGATCAGCACAACTCACCAAAAAAAACGCCAGCGCGAAGCTGGCGTTAAGTTATTGAGGCAGGTTTCATACAGGCAAGAAACCTATCGAGCAGTGCCACCGTTATACGCTGAGCCGCGCAAAGAGTCCAAGCTAAAAGTTTGATAATGCGTAAATGTCAGAACGCCGATAAGGTTAACAAAACAAGGGCTATTGAGGATTGTTGCCAAAATGGAGCAGGATTTTTTCCACCGCGCATGGCGCAAGATCGCGACTGGTTCGGCGATTCTCGCGGCGCTGTTGTGTGCAGGTCAGATGGCACAAGCAGAGCCATCCCATGGCATAGCTATGTATGGCGCACCGTTGCTGCCACCAGATTTTGCGTCGCTGCCGCACGCGAATCCTGACGCCCCCAAGGGCGGTGCAATCACCTTGGCCAACACGGGCAGTTTTGATTCGCTGAACCCCTATATCCAGAAGGGTAACGTGCCCTGGCAGCTGCGCTTTCTCACCCATGAAAGCCTGATGGGCCGTAGCCGTGCGGAACCATTTGCGCTTTACGGACTACTCGCCGAATCGATTGAAACCGACGATGCGCGCAGCTGGGTGGAGTTCACGTTGCGGGAAGAGGCGCAGTTTTCCGATGGCAGCCCGGTGACGGTTGAAGATGTGCTCTGGTCCTATGAAACGCTGGGCACCGAAGGCCACGGCCGCTACCGCAGCCTCTGGAGCCAGATCGAAAGCCTCGAACAAACCGGCCCGCGCAGCGTTCGGTTTACCTTCAACTCCAACAATCGCGAGCTGGCGCTGCTGGCAGGCATGCGCCCGATCCTGCAGAAAGCGCAGTGGGAAGGCCGCGATTTCGCCGCCGCCACCCTCAACGATATCCCCATCGGCTCGGGCCCCTATGTCGTGTCCGATTACGAGGGCGCACGCTTTGTCACCCTGACCCGCAACCCCGACTACTGGGGCAACGACCTGCCGTTCCGGGCCGGCACGTTCAATTTCGATGAAATCACCATCGACTTTTACGGCGACGCCGATGTGGTGCTTGAGGCGTTCAAAGCCGGCGAAATATCCGCCGTGCGCGAATTCAACGCCGAAAAGTGGGCCAGCGCCTACGACTTTCCCCGCGCCCAAAACGGCGAGGTGCAAAAATCCGAAATTCCGCACCAGAAGCCGTCGGGCATCACCGGCTTTGTGATGAACACCCGCCGCGCGCCCTTTGACGATTGGCGCGTGCGCGAGGCGCTGATCACCGCGTTTAACTTTGAATTCATCAACGACACGCTCACCGGCGGCGCACAGCCGCGCATCACGTCCTATTTCTCCAATTCGCCTCTGGCGATGCAGCCGGGACCGGCCACGGGCCGCGTCGCCGAACTGCTTGAGCCGTTCAAGGCCACCCTGCTGCCCGGCACGCTCGAGGGGTATACCCTGCCCACATCTGACGGCAGCGCGCGCAACCGGGCGGGCTTGCGTCGTGCGCTGTCGCTGATGGAAGAGGCGGGCTGGACGCCCCAAAATGGCAAGCTGACCAAAGATCGTCAGGCCATGGCCTTCACCATTCTACTGGACCAGAACAACGCCGAACACCGCGCCATCGCGGACCTGTATATGCAAACACTCACGCAGCTTGGGATCGACGTGACCGTTGATCTTGTCGACAACGCCCAGTTCACCGAACGCACCGGCACCTATGATTTCGACATGGCCTACCACCGCCGCGCCATGTCGCTCAGCCCCGGCAATGAACAGTATTTCTACTGGGGCTCCAAAGCCGCGGATGAGGACGGCACCCGCAACCTGATGGGCGCCAAAGACCCGGCCATCGACGCCATGATCGACGCCATGCTGGGCGCGCGCACCCGTGACGAAAGCATCGCGGCCACCCGCGCGCTCGACCGGCTGCTGATCTCGGGGCGCTATGTGGTGCCTTTCTGGCAATTTACCTCGGGCCGCATCGCCCATGTCACACAGATGTCATATCCCGAGACCATACCGATCTATGGCGACGGCCCCGACTGGATGCCGCAATTCTGGTGGTACGAAGAGTAATCCATGATCCAAAAATGTTGTGCCGAGGCGCTGGGAACAGCGTTCCTCCTGGTGGCTGTTATCGGCTCTGGCATCATGGGCGAAAGCTTGGCCGACGGAAACACGGCCGTTGCTCTGCTCGCCAATGCCATTGCCACGGGCTGTATGCTCTACGCGATCATCACCGTGCTTGGCCCGATCTCGGGCGCGCATTTCAATCCGGGCGTCACGCTCGCCTTTGCCCTGCGCGGGGATCACGAGTGGGGCGCTGTGGCGCCCTATGTGGCCGCGCAAGTGGCTGGCGGGGTGCTGGGCGTCTGGGCCACGCACCTGATGTTCGACCTGCCGGTTCTGCAACTCAGCGAGACGCTGCACCGCACCGGCCCTGCGCAGTGGTGGTCCGAGGTGCTGGCCACGTTCGGGCTGCTTTTTGTCATCTTCGGCGGGCTGCGCGCGCGCCCCGACGCGGTGCCGACGCTGGTGGCACTTTACATCACTGGCGCCTATTTCTTCACCGCATCCACCAGCTTTGCCAACCCTGCCGTGACCCTCGCCCGTGGCTTCTCTGACACCTTTGCGGGCATCTATCCTTGGCACATTCCTGCATTTATTCTCGCCCAAGTAGTGGGCGTTGGCATCGCCCATGTGATATTGCGCAGACTTTTCTGAAAATCCTTGCCATCACGGGGACGTGTTATATCTATTGGCGCGTCGAAATACTGGGGCTGCACAAACCCGGACGACAGACAGACCGACGACAAACCCATGGGGGGTATTTGATATGCGTTGGATTGACCTGACACGCGATTGGGCTGCCAGCTACCGCGCGCTGCGACAAGAGTTTCCGCAACTTGAACCCAGCGCGATGCCGTTTCTCAAGGGCGACCAGGACCGCTTTGAAAGCTATCTCGCCGCCACGCACGACATGTCGCTGAGCGAGGCGCGCGATGCGTTTGACGCGTTTTTGAGCCGCCGTACCGAAAACGCCTGAACCGCGCCTTCCGACACGACTAAAGGCCATCGGGCGGCCCGCCTAACTGGTCAGCGATGTCACCCATAGGATTGTGGCATCTTCATCGCTGATCGACACCACATTGTGCCCCATCGTGGCGTCGTAATAGGCGCTGTCGCCCCGGCGCATGTCCACGGGTTCGTAAAACTCGGTGAACAGCCGGATGACTCCGGTCAGCACGTACAAAAACTCTTCGCCGTCATGGCGCACCCAGCCGTCGAATTCGTCCATTGACCGCGCACGCACCCGCGCCCGGTAGGGCAGCATGTGCTTTTTGGTCAGCGTTTCGGACAGCAACTCGTGCTCATAGGTCACCGTCGCTTGCGCCGTGCCCTGCCCTGATTTGGTCACCGCCATGCGCCCGTTGATCTGGCCCTGCTGCGGCGGGGTAAAGAGCTGCGGCACGCTGATCTCAAGGCCAACGGCAAGCTTTTTCAGCGCGTCATATGTCGGCGACATCTGCCCGTTTTCGATTTTTGACAGGGTTGAGCGGGCCAGCCCCGCCTGCCCCGCTGCCTGTTCCAGCGTCCAGGCCCGCGCTTTGCGCAGTTCGCGCACACGCGCGCCCAGATCCAGTGGTTCCGCGGCCTCGTCCACGCCACCGGCGCGGGCAATCTCGATCAGCGATTTGGGGTCTTTGCCTTGCATGAGCCTGTGTATATGTGCGCCCCCAACCGCTTGCAACGTCGCTTGCAACAAGGGCCAAGCCCCGCTAGCCAAGGGTATGGCCCCGCGCACCATCAGCCTTTTTGACAGCGCCCCCGATCCGCCGTGCCCGGCGCCGTTCAACATGGCCGATTACGTGCTGGGTTGCGCCGCTGCGATGGGCGACAAAGCGGCCGTTATTGTGGTGGGCGGAGACACGTCGCAACGGCTCGACTACACCGATCTGCGTGCTGCGGTGTTGGGCACAGCCACGGGCCTTGTGCAGGCAGGTTTTGGTCCCGGCGACCGGGTGCTCTTGCGGCTGGGCAACAATCTGGACATGCCGCTTGCCTATCTGGGATGCATCGCGGCCGGGCTGGTGCCAGTGCTCACCTCGCCGTCGCTGACCGCACCAGAGGTGGCGCGCATCGTCGCCGACGTAAATCCTCGGCTGGTTCTGCGCGACCCCGATGTGCCGTCGGCCAGCGGGCCACCCGAACTGGGCCTGCATGCCCTGCGCAGCCTGCGCGAACTGCCACCTGCCGATCCTGACCTCGGCGATCCTGACCGCATGGGATACATCGTCTATACCTCCGGCACTTCGGGCGCGCCGCGGGCGGTGGCGCATGCCCACCGCGCGATCTGGGCGCGGCGCATGATGTTTGACGCCTGGTATGGGCTGCGCGCGGACGACGTGTTGCTGCATGCGGGCGCGTTCAACTGGACCTACACGCTGGGCACCGGGCTGATGGACCCGTGGAGCGTGGGGGCGACCGCCCTGATCCCGGCCGCAAGCACGCCGGTGGAACGCATCGGTGACCTGCTTGCCGCGCACCACGCGACGCTTTTTGCTGCAGCACCGGGTGTCTATCGTCAAATGCTGTCGCGCAGCACTTTGCCGCCGCTGCCACGCCTGCGCCATGGGCTCAGCGCCGGGGAAAAGATGCCGCCCGCGCTGCACGCCGCCTGGAGCAAAGCCACTGGCACGGCGATCTACGAAGCATTTGGCATGTCCGAATGCTCCACATTCATTTCGTCCGCGCCCGCCACGCCAGCGCCGCACGACACCATTGGCCGCCCGCAGCCTGGGCGCCGCGTTGCCATCCTCGGTCCCGACGGCGCGGTGCCCATCGGCGACACCGGCGTCATCGCCGTGGACCGACGCGACCCCGGCCTGATGCTGGGCTATCTGAACGCGCAAACCGAAACCGATTTACGATTTCGCGGCGACTGGTTTGTCACCGGCGACATCGGCACCATGGACGCGGATGGCTGCATCACCTATGCGGGCCGTGACGATGACATGATGAATGCCGGTGGCTTTCGCGTCTCACCGATCGAGGTAGAACAGGCGCTGCTCAGCGTGCCCGGCCTCACCACCTGCGGCGCGGCCGAGGTGACCCTGGGCGCGGGCAAAAGCATCATCGTCCTGTTTTACACCGGACCCCAAGTGCTTGACGCGGAGGCGCTGAGCGCGCATGCCGCCACACGGCTCGCCCGCTACAAACAACCGCGCGCCTATGTCCACCTGCCGACCTTGCCCACAGGTCCCACCGGCAAACTGATGCGGCGGCATCTGGCGCGCCACTGGCCCAATGAACGGAGTCCCCTGCAATGACCGACGCGACCATCAAGCTCGACATCATGTCCGACCCGATCTGCCCGTGGTGCTACATCGGCAAAACCCATCTCGACCGCGCGCTTGAGGCGCATCCGCAGCATCCTTTTGTGATCGAATGGCATCCGTTCCAGCTGAACCCCGACATGCCCGCAAAAGGCATGGATCGCCGCGCCTATCTCGAAGGCAAGTTTGGCGGCAAAGAGGGGGCTGTCAAAGCCTACGCGCCCGTGGTCGAACACGCTGCGGCGGCCGGTCTCAAGATCGACTTCGAAGGGATGCAACGCACGCCCAACACGCTGGACGCGCACCGGCTGATCCACTGGGCCGGCGTCGAGGGCAAGCAAACCGCAGCGGTGTCAGCCCTGTTCCAGGCCTATTTTGTAGACGCGCGCGACATCGGTGATGCCGAAGTGCTGGCCGACGTCGCTGACACAATCGATATGGACGCCAGCGTGGTGTTGCGCCTGCTGGCATCAGATGCCGACCGCGACGACATCAAGGCGCGTGACGCGCACAGCCGCAAGATGGGGATCAGCTCTGTGCCCACGTTCATCGTGGCCGGGCAGCACGCCGTGCCCGGTGCACAACCGCCCGAACTATGGGCGCGCGTCATCGCCGAGCTGACCGGCGCAAACGCCTGAGCGTTTTTTGGACCAAACACGAGAAATTCAACCGAAGGTCGTTGTGTTCCGCGTCAGGGCACGGCAATGTGGCGCGCATGCGCGTCAGATCGTCGACGCGAAAAGAGGTTAGCTTGCGCCCGCCACCCGGCCAGAACATCGGAGCCTTGGAATTCGTCACCCTGATGGCGATGATGTTTGGCACCATTGCATTTTCCATCGACTCGCTGCTGCCTGCCTTGCCCCAGATCGCCAGCGATCTTTCGCTCGACAGCACTGCCACGGCAGCGTCGGTAATGATGGCGTTTATGGTCGGCATGGGTGCAGGGACGCTGGTGATGGGTCCTTTGTCGGATGCGGCGGGGCGCAAACCGCTGGTCTATATTGGGCTGACGATTTACGCGCTTGGCGCCTATCTGTGCTACATCGCCCCCAATTACGAAACGATGCTGGCGGCGCGGGTGCTGACGGGGCTGGGTGCCGCGGGTCCGCGCGTCGTGTCGCTGGCGATCATCCGCGACCTCTACGCCGGTCGCCAGATGGCCAGCATCATGTCGCTGACCATGATGGTGTTTTTGCTCTTTCCCGGCATTGCGCCGTTGATTGGCGCCATGATCGCAGACAGCTTTGGCTGGCGCGCAGTCTTTGGCGCCTATCTGATTTTTGGTCTGACCATGCTGTTCTGGTTCGGCCTGCGCGTCAGCGAAACCCTGCCCGTCAGCAACCGTCGCCCCCTGCGCTGGGGCGCGATGGGTACTGCAGTGCGTGAGATCACCACGCATCGCACCGTGCGGCTGGCCGTTGCGGTGCAAGTCTTGATGATGACGGTGCTTTTGGCTGTGCTGACCATGGTGCAGCCGATCTTTGACCAGGTTTTTGGCCGCGCTGATACAATGCCGCTGTGGTTCGGCGCCATTGCAGTGACCTCGGGCGTGTCGAGCCTGCTGAACGCGCGGCTGGTGCTGCGGTTTGGCATGCGGCGCCTGATCACCTGGGCGCTCTTTGCGCAAATTCTCGCCTCGGGCGCATTTGTGCTGTACCTCACAGCCGATTTGCCAGGTGTTTTTGCGCTTTACGTCATCTGGCAATTCGGCGTGATGTTTCAGGGGGGGCTGACCGTGGCCAACCTCAACGCCATCGCGATGGAGCCGATGGGCCACATCGCCGGGATGGCGTCATCGGTGATGGCCGCACTGTCGACCATCATCGCCGCCGCTGGCGCCATCGGGTTGGGCTATCTCTTTGACGGCACGCCGCGGCCGCTGATCCTGATTGTCTTTATGCTGTGCTGTGCGGCGGCCGCGCTGATGATCCAGATGCGCCGCGAAGAGATGGCGGTGGCTTAGGCCTGCGCCTTGGCCTTCGCCTTTTTCTTGGCCACCACTTTTTGAGCCAGGTCGCGGGCAATGGCGAAAGCGCCCTTGATCTTATCCACGTCCTTTTTCCAGTCGCGGCGCACCACGATCTTGTTGTCCTTGACCTTGGCCAGCCCGCGCTGGTCTGCGATGAACTGCACCAACCCCTCGGGTGAGGCGAATTTGTCGTTGTGAAACTGGATCGTCGCGCCCTTGGGCCCGCCGTCGAGCTTGGCAATGCCGGCCTTTTTGCACATCGCCTTGATCCGCACGATCAGCATCAGGGTGTTGACCTCGCGCGGCAGCTTGCCAAACCGGTCGATCAATTCGGCGGCAAAACCTTCGAGTTCAACTTTGGACGACAACCCACTGAGGCGGCGATACAATCCGAGCCGCACATCAAGATCGGGCACGTAGTCTTCGGGGATCAGCACCGGCACGCCGAGGTTGATCTGTGGCGCCCACTGATCGTCCGTTTCGGCCAGACCCTCCATCTCGCCCGACCGGATTTTGGCAATCGCTTCTTCCAGCATCGACTGGTAAAGCTCAAATCCCACATCGCGCATCTGGCCCGACTGCTCTTCGCCCAAGAGGTTGCCCGCGCCGCGTATGTCGAGGTCTTGGCTGGCCAGCGTGAACCCCGCCCCCAGCGTGTCGAGGCTGCCCAGCACCCGCAGCCGCTTTTCCGCCGTGGCCGTAAGCTTGGCCCGTGGCTTGGTGGTCAGATAGGCGTAGGCGCGCGTCTTGGACCGGCCGACACGGCCGCGGATCTGATAAAGCTGTGCCAGCCCGAACATGTCGGCGCGGTGGATGACCATGGTGTTTGCAGTGGGAATATCCAAGCCGCTTTCCACAATGGTGGTGGCCAGCAGCACGTCGAACTTGCCGTCGTAAAACGCGTTCATGCGGTCATCGAGTTCTCCGGCCGCCATCTGCCCATGCGCCACCACGTAGCTCAGTTCCGGCAATTGCGCGTTCAGGAACTCTTCGACCTCGAGCAGATCGCTGATCCGCGGCACGACATAAAATGATTGACCGCCGCGATAGTGTTCGCGCAGCAGCGCTTCGCGGATGGTGACGGCGTCAAATTCGGACACATAGGTGCGGATGGCCAAGCGATCGACAGGCGGCGTGCCAATGATGCTGAGATCGCGCACGCCCGTAAGGCTCAGCTGCAGGGTGCGCGGGATCGGCGTCGCAGTCAGGGTCAACACGTGCACGTCACTGCGCAACTGCTTCAGCCGCTCTTTGTGGGCCACGCCGAATTTCTGCTCTTCGTCGATGACCAGCAGGCCAAGGTTCTGAAAGTTCACGTTTTTGGCCAGCAAGGCATGCGTGCCCACAACGATGTCCACGCTGCCCTTGGCCAGGCCGTCGCGGGTTGCGCTCGCCTCCTTGGCGGGCACAAAGCGGCTGAGCTGGCGCACGTTGATCGGAAAACCGCGGAAGCGCTCGGCAAAGCTCTTGTAATGTTGCCGCGCCAGCAGCGTGGTGGGTGCAATCACCGCAACCTGCACGCCGGTCATCGCAGCGACAAAGGCCGCGCGCATCGCCACCTCGGTCTTGCCAAAGCCGACATCGCCGCAGATCAGCCGGTCCATCGGCTGCCCGCTGGTCAGATCGTCCATGACGCTGGCAATCGCCGCCAACTGGTCATCCGTTTCCTCATAGGGAAAGCGCGCGGCAAAGGCGTCCCAAGCGCCCGGCGGCGGCTCCAGGATGGGCGCGCGGCGCAGCGCGCGTTCGGCGGCGATCCGAATGAGCCGGTCCGCCATCTCGCGAATGCGCTCTTTCAGGCGTGCCTTTTTGGCCTGCCAGGCGCCACCGCCCAAGCGGTCCAGCAAGCCTTCTTCGTGGCCGTATTTGCTGAGCAGCTCGATGTTTTCGACCGGCAGGTACAGCTTTGCCGCCTCGGCATATTCCAGCAGAAGGCACTCATGCGCCGCGCCCAAGGCGGTCACGACCTCAAGCCCGAGATACCGCCCAACTCCGTGGTCCACATGCACCACCAGGTCGCCGGGGCTCAGGCTTTGGGTTTCGGTGAGGAAGTTCTCGGCCCGCCGCTTTTTCTTTGGCGCGCGGATCAGCCGGTCGCCCAGAACGTCTTGCTCCGAGATCACGGTAAGATTTGTTTTATCGCCTACCGCTTCGCTACTTGAGGCGAGCGGGCCAGTAAACCCATGCTCCAGCGCCCACACCGCCAGATGCAGCCCCCGCTTGCCCACGCGGGTGGCATCGGTGATCGGGATCGCTTCGGCCAGCCCCTCGTCTTCGATCAGGCCGGTCAAACGCTCGCGCGCGCCCTCGGAATAGCTGGCGATGACCACCGGCCCGTCTTCCAGCCGCGCTTTGACATGATCGGCTAAAGCACCGAAAAGGCTGATGGATTCGCGCTGTCGCTCTGGCGCGAAATCGCGCCCGATGCGTGCGCCAGCATCCAAGACCCCCGGCCCCGTGGCCTGCGGCAGCGGCACAAACTGCTTGACCCGCCGGTTGGCAACAGCGGCGTCCCATGCGGCATCGTCCAGATACAGCCCCTCGGGCCGCGGCGGTTTATAGACCGTGTCCATGCGGCTGCGGTTTTCCATCGCCAGCCGCCGCGTCTCGTACTGATCCGCGACGCTTTCCCACCGCGCCAGCCGTTGCGGCGTGGTCTGGTCATCCAGCGTAATTGTCGCCTCTGGCAGGTAATCAAACAGCGTCTCAAGCCGGTCATGAAACAGCGGCAGCCAGTGTTCGGCCCCCTGATGCTTGCGCCCCGCGCTCACCGCCTCATAGAGCGGATCGTCGGTGCCCGCCGCGCCAAATTCCAGTCGGTAGTTTTGCCGAAACCGCGTGATCGCCGCCTCGTCCAGGATCACCTCGCTGACCGGCGCCAGTTCGACCACGTCGAGCTTTTCGGTGGTCCGCTGCGTCGCCGCATCAAACCGGCGCGCGCCATCCAACACATCACCAAAGAGATCGAGCCGCACAGGTCCCAGATCGCCCGGCGGATAGATGTCGATGATGCCCCCGCGCACGGCATAGTCGCCCGGCTCGGTCACCGTTGGGCTTTGCACAAACCCCATGCGCACCAGAAACGCGCGCAACCCTGCCTCGTCCACCCGGCCGCCCACCGATGCCGAAAACGCCGCCTCGCGCATCAGCGCCCGTTCCGGCACCCGCTGCGTTGCGGCGTTTAGCGTCGTCAGCAGCACAAACCGTTCGGGCATCCCGTGCACCAGCGCCGCCAGCGTTGCCATGCGCCGGGCCGAAATATCGGCATTGGGCGACACCCGATCATAAGGCAGACAGTCCCAGCCCGGAAACACCAGCACCGGCATGCCGGGCGCAAAAAACCGCAATGCCTCTGCCACCGCAGCCAACCGTTTGTCATCGCGCGCGATGTGCAGCACCGGGCCACGATCGGCCACTTCGTCAAGGATCAGCTTGGCGTCATAGCCCTCGGGCGCGCCGGAAACGGTGATGGATTGGGTCATGCTCTGCCTGTGTCGAAGTACGGCTCAGTTGGCCCAAAACGGCGCCCTGTCAACCGCCAAACGTGCGCTCGCAAAGGTCAACTGCCAAAGGGACCCACGGTCAGGTTCTGATACATGCCCCACAGCGCGGTCACAAAGATCGACACCATGCCAACCAGCTGCACCATGGTCCGGTGCCGGCCCATCAGGGTCCATAAATCGGTGCCCGACGCGTCGCGATCCCGGATGCGCCGCGCCGTGGAGAGGTTCAGCGCCCCCACAAGGCTCATCGGCAAGCCAAGCAAAAACAGCGCCTGCGCAAATTCCACCCGGTAGACAAAGCCTAGAACCGCCAACGTCGACAGGGTGAAGCAAGTGATCGACAGCAGCGACACGCCCAGCATGCCGCTGATGTACAACATCCGGTTGGTGTAGATGCGGACCAGATCCTCAAGGTCCTGCGCGGCCTCGTCGCCGTTCTTTTTGGCGCGCACCACCATGTCATAGGGCACGCCAAGCACCCAGTGGCTGGCCGACGACCACACCACGGCCAACGCGATCCAGAACCACAGGTTCGAGAAAGAGCGCATGTCGATCAGCTCGAAAATGGTGGTGTGCAGGTCCAATACGTGCCCTCATTGGTGCACCTATGCGCGGGCACCGTCGTGTTTGACGCCCTCTTAGCGCGCGTTGCGCACGGTGCCTAGGCTCTGCTGCGATGTTTCCGCGCCCGCTCGCGCCATAATCGCAACACGGCCTGTGTGCCTGGGGATACGAGAAGACAATGCCGCGCACCGCATGCAGGGCGCCGCACCGTCGCCAACCCTTGGCAAGGCGCAGGATCCGTGGCACGCATAGACTGTCAACCAAACTGGACAATACGACCGATGCGCCCGACCCAAGCCCCCTACCCTGCCACCCGCCTGCGCCGCACCCGCGCCACCCCCGCAATCCGCGGGCTGGTGCGCGAAAACGCGCTCGGCGTTGAGGATTTCATCTGGCCGGTGTTTGTCCGTTCAGGCGACGGGATCGAAGAACCGGTGCCCTCCATGCCCGGCGTGTTCCGCCGCTCGGTGGACAAGATTGTGGCTGCCGCCCGCGAGGCCCACGATCTGGGTATCAATGCCATGTGCATCTTTCCCTACACCGGTCTTGAAGAACGTACCGAGGACTGCGCTGGCGCGTGGGACCCCGAGAACCACGCCAACCGCGCGATCCGCGCCATCCGCGCAGCGGTGCCCGACATGTGCATCATGACCGACGTGGCCCTCGATACCTACAACATCAACGGCCATGACGGCTTTGTCGAAGACGGCGAAATCGTCAACGACCGCACGGTCGACGCCCTGGTGAAAATGGCCCTCGCTCAGGCCGAAGCAGGTGCGGATATCATTGGCCCATCGGACATGATGGACGGCCGCATCGGCGCGATCCGTACAGCGCTCGAAGCCGCAGGCCACCAGAACGTCATGATCCTCAGCTATGCCGCCAAATACGCCAGTGCGTTTTACGGCCCGTTCCGGGACGCGGTGGGGGCCTCGGGCGCGCTGACCGGCGACAAGAAAACCTACCAGATGGACCCCGCCAATTCCGACGAGGCGCTACGCCTGATCGAACGCGATCTGCGCGAAGGCGCAGACATGGTCATGGTCAAACCCGGCCAACCCTATCTCGATATTTGCCGGCGCGTGAAAGAGACATTTGGCGCGCCCACCTTTGCCTACCAGGTGTCGGGCGAATACAGCATGGTGCAGGCGGCTGCCGCCCAAGGGTGGATCGACCACGACCGCGTGATGATGGAAAGCCTGATGTGTTTCAAACGCGCCGGGTGCGACGGCATCCTTACGTATTTTGCGCCCGCCGCGGCCAAATTACTGCGCGACAGCTCGTAACGCCGCATTCAGACCGGCCGCGCTGCATGGGCGAGGCTGCGCGATCCGCTGACGGGACCTGCAATCAAGTATTTACGCAAATGACAAAACTGTGCTCCCCTATGTCAGCGCGGGGAGGATAACACATGTCACAATCACCAATCGTCAAAGCCTTTTGGGATGAACCAACCGGCAGTTGGCAATATGTCTTTCACGACCCCGCCACCATGAAAGGCGCGATCATCGACCCGGTGTGGAATTTCGATCTGTCGAGCGCGGCCACCGGCACGCATTCGGCGCAGGCCCTGCTCGATTATATCACCGACACTGGCATAGACATTGAATGGATCCTCGACACACACCCGCACGCCGATCATTTCTCGGCCGCGCGCTGGCTGAAAACCAAGCTGGACGCCAAGACCGCCATCGGCGCGCATGTCACCGGCGTGCAAAAGCTCTGGCAAGACATCTACAACTTGCCGGACTTTCCCACCGACGGGCGGCAATGGGATCGGCTTTTTGCCGATGGCGACCGCTTTGCCGTGGGCGAGTTGGAGGTTGAGGTGATGTTCTCACCGGGTCACACGCTTGCGTCGATCTCCTACATCGTTGGGCCCGTTGCCTTTGTGCATGACACGCTGATGATGCCCGATTGCGGCTCATCACGCGCTGATTTTCCCGGTGCCAACTCGCGCGAGCTGTACCACAGCGTGCAACGCATTCTCGCGCTGCCCGATGACACGCTGCTTTATGTTGGGCACGACTACTGCCCGGGAGGGCGCGCCGCGGCCTGCTGCGCAACCGTAGCCGAGCAAAAAGCCCACAACATCCATTTCAAAGACAACGCCAGCGAAGAGGCGTATTGCGCGGTGCGTGACGCACGGGACAAGACATTGCCACTGCCCAAACTGATGCTCGCCGCGCTGCAAGTGAACATCCGCGGCGGCGCGTTCCCTGAGGCCGAAGACAACAACAGGTCCTACCTGAAAATTCCGCTCGACTATTTTGCCGCGCCGCAGTGACCCTGCGCGCGAACCGTCGATCTTTCAAGCGCAAGTTACCAAATCACTCGCTGCGAGCACGGGTTCGGATCGCCTATACGCGCTTCGCTGCAGTGCTTACGAATAATGGGCGCTTGGTGACGTTTTGAATTTGAAGAGCTTTTGCTTTTTGTTGCTCTGCCGCGGATTAAGCGCGTCGACATCGATTTGATGGTGCTACACGTCCGCCGGTGCGTCTTATCAACCGACGCCCCAAACAAGACGGCTGTTCACACCAACATGCCACGTCGGGTCGACGCGGCAGGCTAGCGGGCCGCTTCGGCAACGTGTGTCGGCGCGCGGGCGACGCCGGCGGATGTCACGGCCATGTCGCGGATCCCGCGCAGCAGGTCGGTCAGATGCGCTGCGTCTCGGGCTTGGTGTTTCGCGCTATAGGCAAATCGGGCGAGGATCTCGGCCAATTGCACGGGTCGCAACCCGCGTGTCGCCAGCGCAGCAGCGTGAGGGGCGAGCACGTTCTCAAGCACCGCCTGATATTCGCCGCGCAGCGCGTCCATTTCACTGCGCCCGGCATCGTTGAACCCTTCGATCAGATCATGGGCATGGGGTGACAGGCCGAGGAACTCAAAAGGTTTCACCGCCATTTCCCGAAACACCAGATCAATCTGCCCGCCCAGATCTAACTGCGCCGGCATGTCGGCTGCGATCGCCGCCACGGACGCTTGGCCATAGGCACGGATCGAGCCGCGCAAGATGTCGTCTTTGTTGGTGTAGAACTTGTAGAGCGTTTGCCGCGAGACACCCGCTTCGGCCGCGATGTCACCCATGCTGGCACGCTTGACCCCGTAGCGCAGGAATACCTGCAATGCGGCATCGAGGATTTGCGCGTCACGACTTTTCATATCGGACGTATTGACAATCAGTATTCGTTTGTCAATTTACAACAGAACGCTATTTGTCACTTCGTCAGCTATTTGACGGGTTGATACAGCCGCACAGCCAACGCAACCACCTCAATATCCACACACACAAGGGCTGATCCAATGACCAAAGTACTGGTAACCGGAGCCTCCGGTTTCATCGCCAAGCACATCCTGCGCGAACTTTTGGCCAAGGACTATGAGGTGCGCGCCTCGATCCGGTCCGACAGGCGCAAAGCCGAGATCGAAGCTCTGTTTCCCGAGGCCGACATCGAATTTGTCACGCTCGATTTGTCGAAAGATGACGGTTGGCAGGAGGCTATGACGGGTGTTGACGTGTTAATGCACACGGCCTCTCCGTTTCCGATGGCGCTGCCCAAAGACCCACAAGATCTGATCCGACCCGCCGTGGATGGCACCCTTCGCGCGCTCAAGGCCGCAAAATCCGCCGGCGTCGGGCGCGTGATCATAACCTCGTCCTGCGTTGCGATCTACAAGGACGCCGCAAAGCCTAAGATGGACCCATCGGACGAACGCAACTGGACCACAGCGGATGCGCCATACGTCACCGCCTATGAGGCGTCAAAGACCTTGGCCGAGAAAGCCGCCTGGGATGTTGTCGCGGACGCGCCGGACATCGCCCTGACCACCATCAACCCCGGTTTGGTATTTGGCCCCGCGATGGACAAGCATTACGGCACATCGCTCAACGTGATCGAACAATTGATGACGGGCGAAATGCCGATGGTGCCAGCCATTAACATGGTCACCGTCGATGTGCGGGACGTGGCGCGGATGCATGTCGATGCCATCGCACTTGAGGAGACCAAAGGCGAACGCTTTGTCGCGGCATCCGACGCGCTGTCGTTCCTCGAACTTGGGCAAGCGATCAAAGAGGCCGTCCCGGACGCCAAGACGCCGACGCGGGTTGCGCCGGACTGGCTGTTGCGGGCGATGGCGCTGGTGATGCAGGACCTCGCCGCCATTGTCCCCAACCTTGGCCGCAACCTGCTTTGTTCGAACAGCAAGGCGGAAAAAACCTTTGGCATGACGTTTATCCCAACGCGCGATGCCGCTGTGGCATCGGCGCAATCGGTGCGTGAATTCACGGGGTAATCCATGCGCGGCAACGCTGTCTAAAACACGCCGCTTAGCCGGCGCTTGTACGCGCGCGGTGACATCACCTGGAAAGCCCAAAAGCGCGTTTTTCTTGCACGTTTTGTGCGTTTTTGCCTATTGTGACCGCATACTGATCGTTTTTCTTGCCGGGTTGAGGCCGCGTCACCACGCTGTCTTTACGATCCGCGTCATCTCTTTTGCATAGGCCCCGCTATGGCTCAGTTGATTGTCACAACCGCACTCGATGAAAACGATGTCGGAGCGACGTCGATAAATCCCGGCGGCACCGGTCTGTCGTTGCGCGAAGCGCTGGCCATTGTCTCCTTCCAGCCCAAAACGATCACCTTTGACCCGTCGGTGTTCAGCGGTGGCACGCAAAGTCTTATCCGACTGCAGCACGGAGAGCTAGTTGTCTCGGCGCCGACGACAATTGACGCAACCGGCGCGACAGATGTGGTGATCACGGGCGACAGCAATGCCGATGATGCGCTGGTTGCGGGGTCTTTTGTCACCGATGTCGCGGCCAGCTATGGCGGTGTCATCGGCGCCCCGGACGATTTGCTGGACGACAACAGCCGCATCTTCAACGTCACCTCTGGCACGGGCACCACAACGCTGGCGGGCCTGACACTCACCGGCGGTGCCACGTCCGGCTTTGAAGACGGCGGCGCGGCGGTGCGCGTGTCAGACGTGATCCAGAACTTTTCGCCGTCTGCGCTGGAGCTGACCCAGATGGTGATCGCCGGGAACAGCACACGCGGGTCAACATCAAACGGCGCGGGCGTGTATTCTGAATTCACCCCGGTTGAGATCACCGCCTCCACCATCAGCGGCAATGTCACCTACGGCGGGTTTTCAGGCGGTGCGGGGCTATTTGGCCTGCGCAATACGATTGACGTGTCCAAGTCGACATTTTCGAACAACACCGCCACGCAGTGGTCCTTTTTGAACGCGGACGTCGACATTCCAAACGGCATCATTTTTGCCAGTGCTGGCGGCGGTATTGCGTCTATTGTCGCGCAAGTCACGATCAGCCAAACAACCATCGTAGACAACGAAGGTGGTGGGATTTACTCGCTGTTGAGCGACTACACGCTGATCCACTCCACGGTCACGGCCAATCAGCTGGCCGGGGTCTATGCCGGGCCCAGCGGGCTTGGGAACAGCCAACTGACCCTGCAAAACAGCATTGTGCTGGGCAATACCATCGGTGACTTGCGCTCTGTCAACAGCGGGCCAACGGACGATTATACGGGGGGAGGCAATGACCTCTTTGACCTCGGCGGCAACATCTTGACCGGCGATACAACGCAAATTTTTGACCAAACAAGATTTGTCGGTTTCGTTTTTGACATCCCGCCGCTGTTTGATCCGGTTCCCATTTTTGGCGGTGTGCTGGCCGACAACGGTGGCCCTGTGCAAACCGTTCTGCTCAAACGGGATGCGTCCAACCCGGCGCTCGACATCGGTACTGTGCCCAGCGGCCTGCTGTTTGATCCCGCTGGCGGCAACCGGAATATCGATCTGGTCGGCGTGTTTAACGGCGGCACAGCGGATGCCGGCGCGCTGGAATTACAAAGCCTGACACCGGGTGGCGGCACCGGCCTGTTCATCGACGGCACAAGTGCCGACGAAATCATCGCGGGAAATGTCGGCAACGACCGGCTGCGTGGATTTGGTGGCAATGACACAGTGTTGGGCAATGAGGGCCACGACACCGTGAATGGCGGCGCGGGCAATGACCGGCTCGAAGGCGGGGCTGGCGATGACACGCTGTACGGTCAGGGTGAAAATGACACCATGAACGGTGGCCTCGGCAACGACCTGGTGATCGGCAATGACGGCAATGATTTCATGGTTGGCGATCTGGGAAATGACACGTTGCAAGGGCGCGCGGGCATTGACACGCTGATCGGTGGCGACGGCGATGACATGGCCTTTGGCGGCGACGATGGCGACCGTTTGGAAGGCGGCAACGGCAACGACACCCTGCAGGGCAATGGCGGTGGCGACATCGTTTTTGGCGGCGCCGGCAATGACGAGATTTTTGGGCAACTGGGCAACGACACCGTCTTTGCGGAAGGCGGGCAAGACAGTCTGTTTGGCGGCGCTGGCGATGACACGCTGTGGGGCGGCAACGATGATGACGAGATCTTTGGCGGCTCGGGGTCGGATTCGCTCAACGGCGAGGAAGGCAATGACCTTCTGCGTGGCAATCAGCAGAACGATACGGTGCGCGGCGAAGGTGGCGCAGACACGCTGTTTGGCGATGACGGGGCCGATTTCATGCTGGGCGGCGCTGACAATGACAGCCTACTGGGCGGCAACGGCGCGGACACGCTGTGGGGCGGCTCGGGCGTGGACACGCTGGCCGGTGGCGCTGGCAATGACACCCTGCGCGGCAATGCCAGTGGCGACACGCTGCGCGGCAATGCGGGCGCGGACGTGTTCGAGTTCAATCAGACGCTCGAATCCTTTGGCACAGACGTTGACCTGATCGACGGCATCGAAGGGATCGGCGCATTTGGCGGCGACAGGATCGATGTCAGCGGCATTGACGCCAATGAACTAACCTTCGGTGACGACGCATTTGTGTTTCTCGGCGCGGTGTCGAGCTTTGTGGGCATCACCTTTGGACCCGGGGCCCTGTGGGTCGAAAACGTGGGCACGCAGACCCGACTATACGGTTCGGTCAACAATGACTCCACGATCGACTTTGAGGTGCACATCAACGACTTTGCCACCTTTACGGCCAGCGATTATACCGCCGCTGATTTTGTGCTGTGACGGCGTGCTGCGCGGCGCCCTCGCGGGCACGACCATCGTAAGCGGCTGATCCTCTAAGATTTGCGCGCAAAGCGTTGATGTTTCGAAAAATCGACGCCGTGCGCGCGTATTCGCTCGACAGCCTAGGGATCAAAGCTACGGTGCTGGGGAATTCCAATGCGGGGGGAACATGTGCGGAATTGTCGGCCTGTTTCTGAAAGATCAGAAGATGCAGTCACAGCTCGGGGCGCTCTTGACGGATATGCTGGTGACCATGTCGGATCGCGGACCCGACAGCGCTGGCATCGCCGTGTACCGCGACGCTGATCCGGCGCGTGTCAAAATCACCGTGCAATCGGCACAGCCGGCCGAGGATTTTGCCGGCCTTGCAGATGCGCTGGGCGTCGACGTCACGGTGATCGACAGCCACGCGATACTTACCGTGCCTGCTG
This sequence comes from Pseudomonadota bacterium, assembly GCA_039026855.1. Lineage (GTDB taxonomy): Bacteria > Pseudomonadota > Alphaproteobacteria > Rhodobacterales > Rhodobacteraceae > Tateyamaria. Next base: position 51,815 of record JBCCLL010000007.1, read on the forward strand.
ACCGCGCCGACGCGTTGTGCGCGCAGATTGCCCGCGATCACCGCGGACTGCGCATCATGTCGCGCGGGCAGGCCATCGAGATCTACAAAGAGGTCGGCCTGCCCAAATCCGTGGCCGACCGCTTTGACATCCCCGCGCTGTCGGGCAGCCACGGCATCGGCCACACGCGCATGGCAACCGAAAGCGCGGTCACAACCCTTGGGGCGCACCCGTTTTCGACCGGGGCGGATCAATGCCTTGTGCACAATGGATCGTTGTCCAACCACAACCGCCTGCGCCGTCAACTGGCGCGCCAGGGCACCCATGTACAGACCGACAACGACACCGAGGTGGCCGCCGCTTACCTGACCCACCGCATGGAACAGGGCGACGATCTGGGTGCCGCACTCACCGCCGGGCTGCGCGATCTCGACGGGTTCTACACCTTTGTGGTGGGCACGCAGGACGGATTTGGCGTGCTGCGCGACCCCATCGCGTGCAAGCCTGCCGTGCTGGCCGAAACGGATGATTACGTCGCCTTTGGCTCCGAATACCGCGCGCTGGTGAACCTGCCGGGCATCGCCAACGCGCAAGTGTGGGAGCCCGAACCCGCCACCGTCTATTTCTGGAGGCACTGATGCAGCAGCTCGACCTCGACACGCAAAGCTTGCGCGACGTGAACGCAACCTTGCAGGCGCAGGACGCGCAGACCAATCAGACCGCGTGGGAGATCGTCAATCCCAAGGGCGCGCATGCCATCGCCTGCGGCCTCGACAGTGCCATTGCCGTCACCGTCCAAGGCTCCACTGGCTACTATTGCGGCGGCATGAACAAACAGGCCGAAATCCGCGTCAACGGATCAGCAGGGCCTGGCGTGTGCGAAAACATGATGTCGGGCAAGGTCGTGATCGACGGCGACGCCAGCCAATATGCCGGGGCGACGGGCCATGGCGGGCTTTTGGTGATCAAGGGCAACGCCTCAAGCCGCTGCGGCATCTCGATGAAGGGCATCGACATCGTCGTGCACGGCAGTGTCGGCCACATGAGCGCGTTTATGGCGCAATCTGGCACCCTAGTGGTGTGCGGCGATGCTGGCGACGCGCTGGGGGACAGCATCTATGAGGCACGGCTTTTTGTGCGCGGCGCCGTGGCGTCACTCGGCGCCGATTGCATCGAAAAAGAGATGCGGCCTGAGCATCTCGAACTACTGGGCGATCTACTGGCCGCCGCCGAAAGCGACGCCGACCCGACCGAATTTCGCCGCTACGGTTCCGCCCGCGCGCTTTACCATTTCGACATCGACAACGCAGGGGCCTATTGATGGATCACACGCCCAAGACACACCCCGTCAAGCCGTGGACGTTTGACGACTACACCACCTCATACATCCGGCGCGCAGCGGCCACCGGCATCTATGATATCCGCGGCGGCGGGTCGAAACGGCGCGTGCCGCATTTCGACGATCTGCTGTTTCTGGGCGCGTCCATGTCGCGCTACCCGCTCGAAGGCTACCGCGAGGCCTGCGGGACCAACGTAACCCTTGGCACACGGTTTGCCCAAAACCCCATCCATCTGGACATCCCCATCACCATCGCGGGCATGAGCTTTGGCGCGCTCTCGGGTCAGGCCAAAGAGGCGCTGGGCCGCGGCGCCTCTGAGGCGGGCACCTCGACCACCACGGGCGACGGCGGGATGACAGACGAAGAGCGTGGCCATTCCACCAAGCTGGTCTACCAGTACCTACCGTCGCGCTATGGCATGAACCCCGACGATCTGCGCCGTGCCGACGCGATCGAGATTGTCGTCGGCCAAGGTGCCAAGCCCGGCGGCGGCGGCATGCTGCTGGGCCAAAAGATCAACGACCGCGTGGCCGAGATGCGCAACCTGCCTGCGGGCATCGACCAACGCTCCGCCTGCCGCCACCCCGACTGGACCGGCCCGGATGATCTTGAGATCAAGATCCTCGAACTGCGCGAAATCACCGGCTGGAAGGTGCCGATTTTTATCAAGGTCGGCGGCGCCCGGCCCTATTTCGACACCACGCTGGCGGTCAAGGCAGGCGCTGACGTGGTTGTGCTGGACGGGATGCAGGGTGGGACGGCGGCCACGCAGGACGTGTTCATCGAGCATGTGGGCCAGCCCACGCTGGCCTGCATTCGCCCCGCCGTGCAGGCGTTGCAAGATCTCGACATGCACCGCGAGGTGCAGCTTGTGATCTCGGGCGGTGTGCGCACCGGCGCCGACGTGGCCAAGGCGCTGGCGCTGGGCGCGGATGCGGTGTCCATCGGCAGTGCCGCCCTCATTGCGCTGGGGGACAACGACCCCGCACTGGAAGAGGAATACCGCAAGCTGGGCACAACCGCGGGCGCGTTCGACGACTGGCACGAGGGCAACGACCCCGCGGGCATCACCACCCAGGACCCGGTGCTCGCAGCCCGGCTCGACCCTGTGGCCGCGGGGCGCAGGCTGGCCAATTACCTCAAGGTGATGACACTGGAGGCGCAGACCATCGCCCGCGCCAATGGCAAAAGCCACGTGCTCAACCTCGAACACGAAGACCTGTGCGCGCTGACAATCGAAGCTGCCGCGATGGCAGGGGTGCCGCTGGCCGGCACCGACTGGATCCCTGGCAAAAAGGATGCCTTTTGATGACCGACCTCGCCACCTGGGCCGCCGAGAGTGGCGTCAAATTCTTCCTATGCAACTTCACCGATCTTTTTGGCGTGCAACGGGCAAAGCTTGTGCCCACAGAGGCGATAGCCAGCGCTCAATCGGGCGGTGCGGGGTTTGCAGGCTTTGCCGCATGGCTCGACATGACCCCCGCCCACCCCGACATGCTGGTGATGCCCGACGTGGACAGCGTGATCCAACTGCCCTGGAAACCGGAACTGGCCTGGGTCGCGGGTGATCCGTGGATGGACGGCAAACCAGTCGCACAGGCCCCGCGCGTGGTGCTGAAAACCCTGGTCCAAGCAGCCGCCGACCGCGGCTACATGTTGCAAACCGGGGTGGAGCCGGAATTTCACCTGATCAGCGCCGACGGCACCGACATCTCGGACACGCGCGACACTCAGGAAAAGCCGTGTTACGACCAATCCGCGCTGATGCGCCGGTATGAGGTCATCGCCGAGATCTGTTCGACCATGATCGCGCTGGGCTGGGGACCGTACCAGAACGATCACGAGGATGCCAACGGCCAGTTCGAGATCAACTGGAATTTCGGCCCCTGCCTGAACACCGCCGACCAGCACGCGTTTTTCAAGTTCATGGTCAAGGAGATCGCGGAAAAGCACGGGCTGCGCGCGACCTTCATGCCCAAACCTTTTTCGCATCTGACCGGCAATGGCTGCCACGTGCACCATTCGCTGTGGACCGCGGACGGGTCCACTTGCGTCTTTGACGGCGAGGACGAGATGGGCCTGTCGGACCAGGCATACCACTTTCTGGGTGGGCTGATGGCGCACGGTCAGGCGCTCTGCGCGATCACCAACCCGACCGTGAACAGCTACAAACGTATCAACGCGCCCGCGACCCTGTCGGGGGCCACGTGGTCACCGCAATCGGTCACCTATGGCGGCAACAACCGCACCCACATGGTGCGCATCCCCGATGGCGGGCGGCTGGAGTTGCGTCTGGCCGACGGTGCGGCAAACCCGTACCTGCTGCAAGCCGTGCTGCTGGCCGCGGGTCTGGATGGGCTGGAGCGCGCGCTTGATCCCGGCAAGCGGCTCGACATCGACATGTACACCGAAGGGTCCAAGGCGCGCGGCGCGAAAAAGCTGCCGCTCAACATGCTCGACGCCCTGCGGGCCTATGAAAAGGACAAACCGCTCAGCACCGCCATGGGGGCCGAGTTTTCCACAGCCTACCTCAACCTGCGCATGCGCGAATGGACGCAATATTGCCAGTACCTGACCCAATGGGAACGCGACACAACGCTCGACTGCTAGACGCGCGGCACGGGGTGCTAATGCGCAAATGCCGTCCGGCGGTTCGGCGATATCCAGACACGCGTAATCTGCAAACCCGACCGCTGCCTATGACCCGCCACCCGCCTGCGCGTGGCTGTCATGCAGAAAACTGCGCAGATCAACCACGTCTTTGGCGTCCAGCGAGACATAGATAAAGCCCATGTTGGTCCGCTCCGTCACCATCTCACCAGGATAGGGCAGATAGCTTAGCTCGCGCGAGCCAAAGGACGGCGACGCCGTGCCAACCTGCCACTCGGTGGTCAGTTGCACGTCCACGAGCTTCATCGACGCGCCCCCGTCCGGCGCAGGACGCTCCAGCGGCACATTTGCCAGGCGCAGATAGGCCATCTTGTCCTTGGCCGCGACAAAGCCGTCGATGAACTGCGTGGCCAGCACCTGCAACTCCGCCGCAGCATCTTCGGGTTTGAGGTGGCTGTGCAGGTGGTCGTGGCTGTGGTTATGGCCGATATGGCCACCGACGATGTCATGGGGCATCCGCGCCCTCCTCCTTTTCTTGGGCAAAGACCTCAAGTGCGGCGTTCAACCCGTTGATGGCCGCAGGAAACCCGCCGTAAAGCGCCATCTGCCAGATCACTTCGCCGATCTCCTGCTGGCTCAGCCCCGCCTTGCGCCCACCTGCGATATTGACCTTGAGCTGCGCCGCCGTCTGCCCGCCAAGCGCGGTCAACGCCGCGATGGTGGCAAGATAACGGTCGCGGAGCGGCAAGCCGGGCCGCGCGTATTGCCGCCCATAGGCAAAGTCGACAACCCCCTCGGCCATGCCAGGCACCAGATGACCGTAACGCGACTCCAACGTGGTCTCCATGCCGGGGTTGAGCGTTTCGGCAAGGGCGCGCCCCGCCTCAAGGGTGCTTGGTGTGTCGCTCATAACTCAACGCTCCGTCCTGCCGTGCCAGCGCTTCCCTTCAAACGCGCCGTGCGGGATCGTCACCGGCTTGTCGATATGGGCCGTGTGCTTGCCCAGATTGCCTGACGCCACAAGGCTGCCCAGCACATCCACAATCACCCGAGTGCCCATCAGCGCCGTGATGTCCGAGGTGTCGTAGGGCGGCGAGACCTCGACCAGTTCCATGCCGCAAATCCCTTCTGCCGCGACCTTGGAGGCCAGCGCCAGCGCCTCACGCGGCAGGAACCCGCCCGGCTCCGGCCAGCCGGTGCCGGGGACAAAGCCGCAGTCGATGCTGTCGATGTCAAAAGACATATAGACCATATCGACCCCGTCCCACGCCATCTCCAGCGCCATCTCAGCGGTCTTGTCGATGCCCATCTTCTCCATGTCGGACATGGTGATGATGTTCGTCTCGCGCTCGCGGGCCACTTTCACGGCCTCGCGCGGGACCTGCCAGCCGCCGATGCCCACCTGCACCAGGTTCTTGGCGGGCACGTTGGGCAGGTTGGTGGAATGAAACCACGGCGTGGTGTGCATCCGCTCGTCCAGGTCTTTCTCCTGAATGTCGGCGTGGCGGTCGAAATGCACAATCCCGATCTTCTTCGACGTGCATTCGGCAATGCCGCGCACGCAGGGAAAGCCGATGGAGTGATCGCCCCCGATCATGATCGGCAGGCTGCCGCTTGAAAACACATGGCTCACCGCGCGGCTGATCTGGTCAAAGCTCTTTTCGATATTGGCTGGGATCGTAAACACATCGCCCGCGTCGCACAGCGTCATCTGTTCACGCAGATCGACGCCCATCTCGTAATTATACGGCGTATAAAGCGCGCTGATCTTGCGCACGCCCTGCGGTCCAAACCGGGTGCCGGGACGGTATGTGGTGCCCCCGTCAAACGGGATCCCCAGAACAGTGGCATCATAGTCTTTCACCTCCGTGACATCTTCGGTGTAGGGCGCTTTGAGAAAGGTGTTGATGCCCGCGTAATGCGGCAACTCTCCGCGCGCGAAGGTTGGGATGGACTTGTCTTCGATGCTGTCGGCGCCGGTCAGCCCCATGCGCAGGGCCCAGCGGCGTTCTTCGTCCCAGCGGCCTTCGGGGATGTCGGCTTCGGCTTTCATCGACTTCCAGCCTTGCAGCTTGGTCAGATCCGGGTGGTGCTGGCGCCGGTCGCGAGGGGCGCGCAAGTCGCGCGGGTGATGGCTGCGTGAGCGGTCGGGCATGATGCGTCTCCGTTGGGGTTAGCCCGCCGCGCCCCGGGCGTGACCCGGGGCCTCTGCGGGCGAGAGGTCCCGGGTCAAGCCCGGGACAGGATGGTCTGCAAGGATGTTCTGAAACGGGATGCCCCCGTCACGGGCATCAAAATCATAGGTGATCGTGGCGCCGATCAGGTCAGGATCGCTCGGGTCCCAGCGCGGCTTGTCAAACACCAGCACCCGGTCGCCCAGTTTGAACCCTTCTTCCAGATCATGGGTGACCATAAACACGGTCATGCCGGTTTCCGCCCGCAGGTCCATCAGAAAATCATGCATCGACAGCCGCGTACCGGGATCAAGCGCGCCAAAGGGTTCATCGAGCAGCAGAATGCGCGGCTTGGCCGCGAGCGCCTGCGCGATGGCCAGCCGCTGCTGCATGCCACCCGACAGCGCCGCGGGATAGGCTTGCGCCATGTGATCCAGACCACAGCGCGCCAGCACCTCCATGGCGCGGTCACGCGCGGCCTGTTTGCCGGCACCAAAAAACCGGCCCCAGGGCAGGCGAAAGCTTTCTCCCGCGATCACATTGTCGATCACCGTCATATGCGGAAAGACCGAGTATTTCTGAAACACCACACCGCGGTCCAACCCCGGCTCGCGCGCCGGGTCCGCACCAGCGATGCGAATTTCGCCCCGCGTCGGTGTCTCTTGCGCCAACAAAAGCCGCAGGAATGTGGACTTGCCACAGCCAGACGCGCCCACAATCGAGATGAATTCGCCTTCATCCACGCTCACCGAAACGCGTTCCAGGATCGGGCGCGCGCCGTAAGACTGAAAGATGTTGGTCGCGGTGACAAAGCTCACAGCGTCGCCTCCGTCCACGGGAAAAACCGCCGCGCAACCCAGCGCAAGGACAGGTCAATCACAAAGGCCAGCACCGTGATCCAGATCACATAGGTCAGGATCACATCCATCGCCAAAAACCGCCGCACCAGAAAGATGCGGTAGCCCAGGCCCTGTTCCGACGCGATCGCCTCCGCCGCGATCAGGAACAGCCAGGCAGGTCCCAGTGACAGCCGCAGCGCCTGGATCAACCGCGGCATCATCTGCGGCAGTGCCACCCGCAGCGCGATGACAGCCGTCGACGCGCCCAGCGTTTGCGCCTTCACGATCATCTCGCGCGGGATCTCCAGCACCCGGGTGGACAGATCGCGGATCAGGAACGGCAGGATGCCCACGATGATCAGCACCACTTTGGACAGCTCGCCCAGGCCAAAGACGATGAACAGGATCGGCAGCACCGCCAACGGCGGGATCATCGAGATAACCGCGACAAAGCCCGCCAGCGTGGCCCGCACATGCGGCAAAAGCCCAATCAGCACGCCAAAGATCACCGCCAGCGCCGCCGAAATGCCCACACCCAGGCTCAACCGGATCAGGCTGGCGGCAGTGTCGTGCCAGAACAGGATCTTGTCCGACCGCCGGTCCGGCTCGGTGAGCAGACGCACCGCGGTGTCCATGATCTTGCCCGGCGCAGGCATCAGCTTGTCGGACGGGTTGACCGCCAGCCGGGCTTGCGACCCCATCGCATAGGCCACAAACAACAGGACAAAAGGCAGGGCAATCAGCACCGCGCGCAGCGCGTTGCCGGGATGCCGGTTGATCAGACGCATCGGCCCTGCCCCCGGTGGCCGCTACAGCGCGCCGTCCGCCGCCATCTGCATATAGGTGGTGTCAAACCGGAACTGCACGTTGCCTGCATCCCCCGTGGTGGACCCGTCCGGGTAGGCGATGCCCACAAAATCCGCCGACGGCGCCCCTTCGCCCAGAATGCCCTTGTCAAAGAGGAACTCGGCCACGCTGACCATCGTCTCGGGCAATTCCGCACTGGCAGTAAAGGCCACCGCATCCGCCGGGTCATAGAACATTTCGGTCGAGGCAAGCTGCGCCTTGTAGCCCGCCAGATCAGTGCCCGAGGCTTCGGCCATGGCCGTCAGCACCGCTTCGTCGCCCGCGGCCATCAGGCCCATGACCTCGTACCACGCGCCCACCAGCGCTTTGCCGAAATCGGGGTTGGCTTCGAGCGTTTCGGTGTTCACCACCATCAGGTCGATGATCTCGCCGGGGATATCGGAGCTGTCAAAAAGCTTGGTGGCGGTGGGGTCCTCAAGGATCGTGGACACGAGCGGGTTCCACGTCACCACCGCTTCGACATCGGATGTAGCAAAGGCTGCGATCATGTCGGCATCCGACGTGTTGATCACCGATGCCAGGTCCGCCTCGCGCAGCCCCACACTGTCGAGCGCACGCGCCAGCAGATAATGCGACACTGACAGTTCCACCAGATTGACCGGCTTGCCCGCAAGTGACGCCAGATCACCGTCCCCTTTGACGATGACCGCGTCATTGCCGTTGGAAAAGTCGCCCACAATCAGCGCCGTGGTGTCGACACCACCGCCCGCTGGGATCGATAGGGTGTCCATATTGGTGGCCGACACACCGTCAAAAGCGCCGGCGGTGTACTGATTGATCGATTCCACATAGTCGTTGATCTGCACAATCTCGACATCGATGCCGTATTTGTCGGCCCATTTGTCCATGATGCCGCTCTCTTCCAGATAGCCCCAGGGCATCCAGCCGACATAGATGGACCAAGCCACGCGAAACTCGGTTTTTTCTTGTGCGATGGCGGCGCCTGCGGTGCCGATCAAAAGAGCAGCCGCACCTATGACGACGTGACGAAGAACTTGCATGTGGATCATCCCTTGCAACGTCCCGCCCGGATCAGAGACATGGCGAGCCGTGGCGGAACAGGAGAAAACGGCTGTATGTCAGATGCAGTGTTCTCCCGGGATTTTGCCCCGCCGTGTACCGGGTGGAATTTGCCACGCCGACGACCTCTCTCGGACCAGACCCTGCGCGCTGCTGCCGCTGGCGGAACCCTAGATGCCCTGCACACGTACGGTCGCGCGGCCGGTCGGCGCATTGCAAGATTGCAGCACGGGAACGGGTGCAAAGGCGGCGATCTGCCCGGAAATTACGCAGATACCCCGTGCGCCGCATAGAAATCCAGCAGGACATACGCGTGACCGGTCGCCTGCCAGATACGGCCGCCCGGCACACGCCCGCACGTTTCAGGTGTTGGCCACAGCGCCCAGCAACCAGAAGGTGGCTTAGCTTAACCGCCCCCGTTGTTTCATCGGGGCCACGCCAAAGGTCGCCCGATAGGTGCGCGAAAAATGCCCCACATTCTCGTATCCGCAGGCCATCGCGACATCCGTCACCGACATTTCCGTCTGCACCAGCAGGTGGCGCGCACGGTGCAGCCGCAATTCGACAAAGTAACGTTTCGGCGTTGTGTTGAGGTATTTGCCAAAGAGCCGTTCCAGTTGCCGCACAGAAATCCCCAGATCTGCTGCGATGACAGAGGGCGAGATAGGCGCGTCCAGATTGTCTTGCATGTTCTTAATCGCCACTGCGAGATGCTTGTTGCGCATGGCGTGGCGCGACTGCAGCGACGCTTTCTGCGGCGCCGATGCCTCACGCACCGCGTTGTAGACAAGCTGGTCGGCCACCTCGTTTGACAAATCCTGCCCGTGGTCCTGCGCGATCAGGTGCAGCATCAGATCCGCCGCTGCTGTGCCGCCGGACGCGGTCATGTGCCGGTCGTCGGCGACAAAGACATTGCGCACCAGATCGACCTGCGGAAACTGCTCGGCAAAGCTGTCGTGGTATTCCCAGTGGATCGCCGCCGGTCGCGCGTCTAAAAAGCCGCCCTGGGCCAGGATCCAGGCCCCCGAGCACAACGCGCCGATGTGCGTTTTGGCGTGCCGGTCGATCCGCCGCAGCGCCATGCGCAGCACCCGGGTGTCATGCGTGCGCATGTTGAGCCCGGACAGCACAAATAGGTAATCGCAGTGCGGCATCGCATCAAAGCGGTGTTCCGTCAGCACTTTGGTGCCGTTGGAACTGCACGCCGTGCGGCCGTCCAGCGATGCGAGCGACCAAGAATATAGCGGCTTGCCTGCCACCAGATTTGCGATGCGCAACGGGTCCACGGCACAGGCAAAGGCGACATGGGTAAAATCTTCGACCAGAGCGAAGGTGAAATGTGTTGCGTCAGGCATGACCTCACCCTACCCGATAACGGCATATTATTTTAAGTGTAGACAATAGATATTTTTTGCGAAAGGGTTTCGTTAGCACGTCCACACCAGAAGTCAGAGAAAGCGGCGGTTTATGACAGGACAAACACTGAGCGCCAAGGCCTTGTGCCTCTCGGATCTGCGCCAGCGGATCCTGACGCAGGTTTTTGAACCCGGCTGCTACCTCGATGAGGCGGCGCTTTCAGCCACCTATGGCATCTCCCGCCCGCCGCTGCGCGAGACGCTGAACAAGCTGGCGGGCGAAGGCTATCTGGTGCTGCACAAAAATCGTGGCGCGCAGGTCGCCCCGATGACGCACAAGACGCTGCGCAACTTCTTTGTCTCTGCGCCGATGATCTACGCCGCTGTCTCTCGGCTGGCAGCGGAGAATGCAACCGCCGCCCAGATCAACCAACTCAAGGACACGCAACGACTGTTTCGCAAGTCCATCGCTGGCGAGGATGCCGCTGAAGGCGCGCTGATGAACCAACGCTTTCACGCAATCATCGGCGACATGGCCGACAACGAATTCCTGACCCCCAGCCTGCGCCGGCTGCTGATCGACCACACCCGCATCGGCATCTCGTTCTACAACCCCCGCAACCGCGCGATGACACAGCAGCGCAACACCGCCGCCGACCAGCACGACCAGTTCATCGACCTCATCGACCAGGGCGACGCCGACGGTGCCGCACAGCTGGCCATCGACCACTGGGAACTGTCACGCGCCGCCATCGAAAGCTTTGTGAACCCCGCATCCATCGACATTCCGCTGGGCACCGGACCCGGCGCAGATCCGCAGCACGAGGCGCCATGAAATTCCAGGGCATCTACACCCCCGTCATCACCCCCTACACCAGCGATGGCGACATCGACCGCGACGCGCTGGCCCAGCAGATCGAGTTTCTGATCGACGCAGGCGTGCATGGGCTGATCAACGGCGGCTCGACCGGCGAATACTATGCCCAAAGCATGGAAGAACGGCTTCAGGTCGCCACATTGGTCAAAGAGATCATCGGCGACCGCGTACCGCTTGTGATCGGCACAATCGCAATCCGCCTGCCCGACAGCCTGACCATGGCCGAACACGCCGCCAAGATCGGCGCATCCGCACTGCTGGTGGGCACACCGCCCTATGCTGTGCCAACCGAGCGCGAAAACGCGCTCAACACGCTGGCCATCGACCGCGCGGCGAACCTGCCCATCATGCTCTACAACTACCCGGGGCGCATGGGGGTTGAGATGGGGCAAGACTTCCTCGACCGTGTGGGCCGCAGCCGGAATGTCTGCGCTATCAAGGAAAGCTCGGGCGACATCAACCGCGTGCACCTTCTGGCCCGCGACTACCCGCACATCCAGCTCAGTTGCGGGATGGATGACCAGGCGTTGGAGTTTTTTGCCTGGGGCGCACAAAGCTGGGTCTGCGCAGGCTCGAACTTCTTGCCGCACGAACACATCGCACTGTGGCGCGCCTGCGCCATCGACGGCGATTTTAACACCGGGCGGCGCATCATGTCGGCGATGATGCCGCTCATGCGGGTGCTCGAACAGGGCGGCAAGTTCATCCAATGCGTCAAACACGGATGCGAGATGATGGGCCAGGTGGCCGGGCCACCCCGCCCGCCGCTGCGTCCACTCTCCAAGGATGACAAACGGCAGCTTGAACAGGTGGTCCGCGTCCTCAAACGCACCGTGGCCGAGATTGAGACACCCGCGCGCGAAAGGGCCGCAGAATGATCAAACTGCTCACAACCGACGACTACAGGGCGATCGCCAGCGCACTCAACCTGCCCACCCAGGCTTTTATCGACGGCAGTTTCCGCCCCGCCCTCTCCGGTGACACATTCCCAACCATGAACCCCGCCACGGGCGAGGTGCTGGCCCAGGTTGCAGCCTGCGGCGCGGCAGATATCGACTTTGCCGTGCAAAAGGCGCGCGACGCTTTTGAGGACGGGCGCTGGTCCCGCCGCCCCCCGGCCGCTCGCAAAGATGTGCTGATCCGACTGGCCAAACTGATCAAACGCAACGCACGCGAACTGGCTGTGATGGAAAGCCTCGACAGCGGCAAGACCATCTACGATTGCGAAACCGTGGACCTGCCCGAAACGATCAATTGCCTGATCTGGCACGCCGAGGCCATCGACAAGATCTATGACCAGGTTGCACCCGCCTCCGACGACCACATCGCGATGATTGTGCGCGAACCCGTGGGCGTTGTGGGCCTTGTGCTGCCGTGGAACTTCCCGCTTTTGATGCTCGCCTGGAAAATCGGCCCGGCGCTGGCTGCGGGCTGTTCGGTCATCGTCAAACCCGCCGAAGAAACGTCGCTCACCGCCCTGCGCGTCGCCGAACTGGCGCACGAGGCGGGCCTGCCCGCGGGCGTTCTGAACGTCGTGCCCGGCACCGGCCCCGCGGCGGGCGAACCGCTGGGGCGGCACATGGATGTCGACGCGCTCAGCTTTACCGGATCGACCGAGACGGGTCGGCGCTTTCTGCAAAACGCCGCCGCATCAAACCTCAAGGAAGTGACGCTGGAAATGGGCGGCAAAAACCCCGCCGTGGTGCTCGACGATGCCGAGAACCTCGATCTGGTGGCCGCCAATGTGGTAAACGGCGCGTTCTGGAACATGGGTGAAAACTGCTCGGCCACCTCGCGGCTGATCGTGCAATCCGGGGTGCGCGACGCGCTTTTGGACCGGATCCACGCGCATCTGCGCGAATGGCCCATGGGCGATCCGCTCAACCCTGAAAACCGGGTGGGCGCGCTTGTCTCGCCCGCGCATTTCGACAAAGTCCGCGCCTATCTCGACGCAGGCCCGACAGTCTTGGCAGGCGGCACGGCAGAAGCGGGGTTTGTCGAACCCACCGTGATTGAGGTGCCGCACGACGCCCCCGCCGCGCGCGAAGAAATCTTTGGCCCAATCCTGTCGCTGATCACCGTCCATAGCGTGGACGCCGCCATCGCGCTGGCCAATGACACCGACTACGGGCTCGCCGCCGCGATCTTCAGCGCCAACATCAAAACCGCCCTGCGCGGCGCGCGCGCGATCCGTGCAGGCACCGTCACTGTCAACAGCTTTGGTGAAGGCGACATATCCACCCCGTTTGGCGGGTTCAAAGCGTCCGGCTTCGGCGGGCGCGACAACGGCCTACAGGCCCATGATCAATACACCCAGCTCAAAACGATCTGGGTCGACCTCTCCGACGACGCGACCGACGCAGTGTCATGACAGCCCTGCGGGTCAGCGCGCTGCCGCACACGCAGGGCCCCGCGGCCTGGAACGTCATCCTCGGGCCGCCCGCGCGCTATCCGCCGCTTGAGGGCACGCGCACGGCTGATGTCGTGATTGTCGGTGCAGGATTTGCGGGCCTCTCTGCCGCGCGCCGCCTGCGCCAGTTGGAACCGGATGCCACGATCTGTCTGCTTGAGGCAGGCCAGATCACCGAAGGTGCTGCAGGCCGCAACTCAGGCTTTATGATCGACCTGCCACATGATCTGGCCTCGGACGATTATGCCGGTCCGGGCGACGACCGCGCGTTGATCGCATTGAACCGGAAGGCGATCGCCTTTGCCACCGACGCGGTGCGCGACTACCAGATCAACCCCGCCTATTTCGACCCCGCGGGCAAGGTCAACGGGGCGGTCAGCGATGCTGCACACGCCCACAATCAAAGTTACGCCTCCCATCTCGCGGGCCTTGGAGAAACGTCAGAAATGCTCGACGGCGCTGACATGGCCGCGCTCACCGGGTCGGCGCACTACCGCTCGGGGCTGTATACGCCGGGCACGGTGATGCTGCAGCCCGCCGGGTATATCCGAGGCCTCGCCGCCGGTGTGGCGCGCGACGGCGTGACGATCTACGAAGACACCCCAGTGACCGGAGCACATCGTGACGGCGACGCGTGGCAGCTGACCTCGACGGCAGGTGCGATCAGCGCAGGCCGCGTCATCCTGACGGTCAACGGCCACCTCGAAAGCTTTGGCTTTGAAACCGGGCGGCTGATGCAAGTGCTTCTTTTTGCCACCATGACGCCCGAACTTGACGCTGACGCCCTGCACCGTCTGGGGGGAAAGAGCCGGTGGGGCGTGACGCCATCAGACCCGATGGGCACAACCATCCGCCGGATCGACACCGCACAGGGGGGCAACCGCATCATCACCCGCACCTGCGCGGCTCTGCGGCCGGGGTGCGCGGCCAAACCCGGCGATCTGCGACGCGCCGCACGGGTGATGCAGCGCAAGTTTGACGCCCGCTTTCCACAATTGGCCGGGCTGCGGATGCAATACAGTTGGTCCGGGCACCTGTGCCTGTCGCGCAACGGCGTTGCGGTGATGCGCGCGCTGGACACCGGGCTTTATGCGGGCTGCGTGCAAAACGGGCTGGGCACAACACGGGGCACGCTGACGGGCATCGGGGCCGCCGAACTGGCCGCCGGTGTCCAAAGCGACATCACCTGGCACTTCGCCAGCCAAGCCCGCCCCACACGCCTGCCCTCACGGCCCGTGCAAGAGATCGGCGGCAACGCCGTCCTGCGCTGGAAGGAATGGCGCGCGCGCCACGACTGAAACAGCCCTCAGTAGTCCTGGTTCAACGCATCCGCCGCCGGGATCTCTCGCTCGCGCCGCGCGATATAGTCCAACAGCGCCTCATTGCGCGCCGCATCCAAAGTCGGCTCTTCGTAGTCGGCCAGCAACGCCCGCGCCACGTTCAGCGCGCGACCCGTGATCTCAACCGATCCTTCGGCCATCCACTGCTCGATCGAATTATTGTCAAACAATTCAGGCATAAAAAACGCGGTCTGGAAATTGGCTTGCGTGTGCGCGTGCCCAAGGTAATGCCCGCCCGGCCCGACATCCGGAACAGCCGCCAAAGCCGCGTCAAAATCGTCCCAATTTATGCCCTCGGCCATCTTGTAGGCCATCGCACATTGCTCAGCATCGACGATGAACTTGGCCGTGGAACAGTGCATGCCCGCCTCGTTCCAGCCTGCCGAATGCCAGATGTAGTTGGCCCCCGCGTGGATCACCGACGCCAGTGTTGTGGCGGATTCGTAGCCTGCCTGGGCATCAAATGTCTTGGCCCCGCCCAGCGTGTTCGATGTGCGCCACGGCACGCCGTAATGGCGCGCCATCTGACCGATCATAAAGTTCATCAGGCTGATCTCGGGCGTGCCCGCCATGGGCGCGCCGGATTTCATCGACACCGTCGACAGGTAATGGCCGTAGATCGCCGGACAGCCGCGCCGAATGACCTGGGTGTAGGCCAGTGCCGACAGCGCCTCGGCATTCAACTGCGCCACGGTGGCCGGCACACTGGCGGGCGTGTTGGCCCCGCCCAACACAAAAGGCGAACACAATACCGGCTGATTGCGCCGACAAAAGGCGCGCATGGCACCCAGCATCGTCTCATCCCACACCAGCGGGCTGTTGCCGTTGCAATTGCCAGTGGTGACGGGGTGCGTTTCCATAAAATCCTCACCAAAGAGGATCGCGCACATCTCCATGACGTCTTCGGCATTCCTCGGGCTGGTGGTCATGCCCATGAATGTCTTGTCGGAATGCTTCATCGACGAATAGGTGATGCGCAGATGCCGGTGACTGATCGGATGATCATAGGGCTCGACAATGTGGTGCGCGGTCGAATGCATCGCGGACAGCATGTGGCTGAGCTTGTGGAAATTCGCCAGATCATCCAGCGTCGGGTTGCGCCGCACATCGTCGAGATCGCGCAGAAACGGCGCGCCGGTCATAGGCACAAACATCGCGTGCCGCCCGCCCAGCCGCAGATTGTTGCGCGGATTGCGCGCCGCGTAGGTAAAATCGCTGGGGATTGTGGCAATCAACTCGCGGACCAGGCCCCGGTCGAGGTAAACGATTTCGTCCACGACCTTGGCGCCTGCCTTACGCCAATCCTGCAAGGCGATGGGGTCCCGAAACTGCACGCCGACGGTTTCCAGAATGTCCATCGACGCGGCGTCGATCCGCGCCACATCGTCGCCATCCATGACCTCGGTCAACGGCAACGTGTTGGTCAGGCCCGGCAACATACTTACATCGCGGGTCGCGCGCTCGATGCGCCGTGCTGCGCGCCCGCCGCTGCGCGATCTGCGTGATTTCAATGCCTGGGTCATAGGTGCCTCCGGTCGCATGGCCTTCAGGCTAACCATAGCCGGGCGCACCCGCATCAAAGGATACGAAGCATCCTTGCAAAAAGCGACGCGGCCTCCCAAACGGCACCAGTCGCAGAGGCGTTTAGCAATGCATGGACAGATGCGCGCAGAACGTTCTTTTACGTGCGGCGACGCCGTTCCGCGTTAACTGCGCAAAAAGCCGATCCGCGTCTGCTGTGACGGCAAGCCCATACGCCGGGCAGTGCTGCAACCTCTTTCACGCGACGCCGCAAAATCTTGACAGTTAACCTAACGTAAGGTTGAGTGACGCGGGGCACTTTTTACCGACAGTCATTTTAATTCAATATTTCTGGAGTTTCTCATGCTACATAAACGAATTGCGGCAATTGCCGCGGTCGCATTATCGGCGCTCTTTGGCGTATCGTCCGCCGACGCGCGCACCATTGACCTTGGCTTTTCGCTCGACACGTCCGGCTCTGTCGGCAGCGCAGACTTTGCCGTTGCACGCACCGCACTGGCCCAAGCGCTGTCGAATATCCCGACGACGGGGCCGGTCACCTACCGCATCGCGGTGACCAAATTCAGCTCAAGCGTCACCACGGTTGTGCCGGTCACACAGATCACCGGCGCCAACATCGGCGCGATCCAAACCGCTATCGCCAACACGGCATTTGTGGGCGGCGCCACCCGCACAGCGGATGCAATCACGACAACCTTCGACCTGTTTGCAGCCGTTGGTCTGGGTGACACAACGCTGATCAACATCACCACCGACGGTGAACCCTTCGAGGGCACCCGTGTCGGAGCCGTTCAGTCACAGCTCAACGCCGAAGCGGCGGCACTCGCTGCCTTCAACAACGGTCTTGATGGGCTGAGCTTTGAGACGGTCGGTACCTTTAGCGCCACCGACCTCAACAACGCCGCAAGGATCGCTGGCTTCGGAACCGCAGGTGTAGCGAGCAACGGCGTTGTGCTGGCACCCACCGACGCAATCCCTGATCCCACACAGACAGGCTTTGTGCTGCCGGTGGCATCCTTTGCCGGGTATTCGGCTGCAATTGACGCCAAGGTCGAAGAGGTTGTGATCAACACCCAGGTTGTTCCGCTGCCTGCGGGTTTGCCACTGATGCTGGCGGGCATCGCCGCATTCGCATTTGTACGGCGCCGCCAAACCGGCTGAGTGCTGTCGAAGCCCCCGAAAAGCCCGCCTCACGGCGGGCTTTTTTGTGCGCGGGCCAGTTTGCCCTCTTGCATGACATTGCCAACGTTCTGCTCGGCATTCTGCGCCAAGTGCGATCTGGCCGCTTCTGTGGCGCGTGATCAAACGCGCCGTCACATGACACCCACGTCTTGCCGCTTTCGGCCAGCGTCAGGACGGCCTCCGAGACATTCTTAGCTCAACGCAGAAAAAGCTCAGCCTGATGAGTCAAAAGCTTTGGACGGCCCGCGATCAAGCCGCAGGATATGGGCGTCTGGTCCTGCCGGGAAATACTCCATAACCAACGGGTCGTGACCTGGGACGATCAGTTCGGGGCGCGACGCAAGCGCTTCGAGCCTGTCGAACCCGGCGATCATATCGTCAAGGTCCACCACAATCGGAAAGGGTTTTCTGGCGACGACATTCTCATAATAATGCGCCGCGTCCGAAGCCAAGACGAGCCAACCAGACGCGGTCCGTACGCGCACGCACTGAAGACCGCGCGAGTGACCGCCAATCGCGTGCACGGTTACGCCATCCGCGACCTCGGCATCGCCGCTGTAAAAGGTCACCTTGCCCGCATAGAGCCGCCGCACGGCTTCACAAACGTGCCCCGCAGAAAACGGGTCGCGCAGGTGCGCGTCACACATGCAAACACCAGTGGCAAAGGCCATCTCAGCTTGTTGCATGTGCAGTCGCGCATTTGGGAACAGCGCGAGCCCACCCGCGTGGTCGTAATGCAGATGGGTGACAATCACGTCCGTGACGGCAAGCGGGTCAATCCCGAAGGGCCGCAGCGCATCGCGGGGATCCATCAGGATCGGTCGCCCGCGTGCTTTCGCTTCCGCCGTATCATAGCCGGTGTCAACGAGGATCAAGGCGTCCTCTCGCTGCAGGACCCAAACGAAGTAGTCCATGGCATGCGGCGCGTCGTGATTGTCGTCGAAGATAAAGCTGTCAGCCCGCGTGCGCGCATTCCGTTCGGCATATTTGACGGCATAGACCTCCCATGTGTTCATTGGATCACCTGGTGAAACTGACAAACGGTTTTGCGATCAATCATGGCCTGCGTCGCCTGATCAAACGTTTTGTAGTGATCGCTTTGCAAATGAAGCTGAAAGGCGTCTGCGCTGTCATATGTCTCGTAGAGGAAGATTGACTGGTCGTTGCCCACGCACACATCGAACTGCCGGCACCCCGGCTCCAGCGCTTTGGAGCTTGCTGCATTGGCAAGCAGCAAGGGCAAGAACTTGTCATAGCAATCTGGCTGCACGACGATTGTAACGGCCACAGCAAACATCAAATCAGCGCCCGCTTGAGGCGGCGGAACACGCGTTGAACGCCGCTGATCTGGCTCAGGATCAGGGCGACATTTAAGGCGACGAGGATCGCCGCGCCCGGACGGGACACAAAGATCGACAGGTCGCCATCAGACAGGAAAAGTGAGCGTCGGAACGTCTCATCAAACAGCCCGCCGAGGATGACGCCAATCACCAAAGGCGCAATCGGGTATTTCAAAAGGCTCATAAAGTAGGCCACAAATCCCACACCCAGCATGAGGTAAAGATCATTGATCCCGCCTCCGACGCTGAACGACCCGATTGTTGTCAGGACCATGACGATGGGCAAAAACACCGTTTGCGGGATGCGCAGAATATTGATGAATATGCGCGCGGTAAAGAGCCCGAGGAGCCACATCGTAAAACTCGCCAAGACCAAAATGGCGACAACCCGCAGGATGATTTCGGGATCAATTGTCGGCCCGGGGATCACGTTATTGATCTTGAAGGCCCCCATCAAGGCGGCCGCAGGTGGTGAGCCTGGAATGCCAAGCACCAGAAGCGGGATCAGCGCCCCGCCGATACAGGCGTTGTTTGCAGTCTCCGAACTCAGGAGACCTTGCAAAGACCCCTTGCCGAAGTTCTTTCCATCTTTGGAAACGCTCTTACCGACCCCGTAGCTGACCCATCCCGCCACATCCTCGCCCACGCCTGGCAAGGCCCCAACACCGGTTCCGATGACGCCTGACCGCGTGATGGTTGGTAGATGCCGGGCCACTTCGCCCACTTTTGGCACGATGCGATCCTTGAGCGTAGCGACCTGCCCCAGCTCGGTATGGCGCAGACCTTCGATGATTTGCGGGACGGCAAAGGCCCCCATGAGTACGGGCACAACTTGAAAGCCCGACAACATGTAACTCCACCCGAAGGTATAGCGCGGCTCGCTCAACAGTGGGTCCAACCCGACCATCGCCATGGCAAGCCCAATGAGCCCCGAAATCCAGCCCTTTATGACCAAGTCTTCGCTCATCAGCGTACCCGACAGAAGGATACCAAAAAGCGCCAGAAGCGCCTTTTCCGGGCTGGCGATGTTTTTGGAAATGAGCAGCAGAACCCAAACAAAGATCAGCAGCGCAAAGGTGCCGATCAACGTGCCGATAAAGCTCGCCGTGGTGGTCAGGCCAAGCGCCTCACCGCCCCTGCCCTGCTGAGCCAATGGATGGCCATCCATAGCCGTGGCAGCCGAAGCTGCGGTGCCCGGTATATTAAGCAGGATCGACGGATAGCTGCCGCCATAAATTGCACCGACATAGGCGCCCAAAAGCGCAATGAGCGAATAATCAAGCGGGATTTTGTTGCCAAAAAAACCGGTCAGGATTGTTACGGCAAGCGTTGCGGTCAGTCCCGGCAATGCTCCGAATGTAATGCCGAGGAACACCGAACTGATGAGGTAGGCATAGGTCACAGGATCGGTCACGAGCTCGGCAAAGGCCAATCCGAAACCAGCGAGTTGTGCGAAAGCAAAGTCCACTTTAGCTGTTCCAGAGCGGTCTAATGTTCACAAAATACTGGTACTCGATCTGCTTGAAAATGAGCCCGCCGCGCGCGGGAACGTTCTGGCGAAAGCCATATGCCATCGCGAGGATCAAGAGCAGCGGCGCAACAATCGCGATAACGGGGATCGCAACGCGCAACGGCTCTGCCCGGCGGCGCCAAATGACGTACAGCGTGAACAGGACATAGACTGTAAGCGCCACCCAGTCGTCTGAGTGGGCGTTCCATTCGGCCCGCGGGAAATGAGCGATCAAGGCATAGAGACCAGGCGCGGTTATGACCGCCGCGGCAAGCCACATGCGGCGCCCGTGTCCACCGTGAAAGCCGTGGATCAGGGTGCTGATCAAAAGCGCCGACGAGATCAGGAAATCGACACGCGGAACCAGTGCCGCAATGTAGAAAAAAAGAATGACGGCAATTGTGCCAAACCTGCGCGCTTCGACCGGGTTCCAGCCAATGCCCGCCGCGCCCAGGGCGCGTTCAGCGCCACCGTCCTGGATCGATTTCACCAATAAAGCGATCGAGAGAAGCAGAAGCGCGGTGAAGATACCGAGGGGAACAATGGCGGCTGAGCTAAACCATTCCAGGTCTCGGACACCCGCACGATTTTGCCCCCAAAGTGTGATGAACGATGTGCGCCAAAGGAAAAAGACAGACACCGCCATAAGGACCAATGAGGACACGAAGTCCCGTGCCCGCAGCACCGCCTTATCCTCGTTGTCCATGACGGCCTCTCTTGCAAGAAAGCGAAGGCGCCTGAGCGCCTTCTACGTTTCGTTTGTCAATCAGGTCACGGCTTTTCGATGCCCAAAGCCATCGGATCGACCGACGTCGCGCCCAGCTCTTTGAGCGTGTAGGCAAACGTGCTTTCGAGATTTGCAAACAGCGCTTGGGCTTCTGCACCATATTGGCCGCCAACATCATAGTTATTGGCCGCAGCCCAGTCTGCGACAACGTCCGAGGCAATCGCCTGATCGAACGCAGCGGCAAGCGTGGACTTCACGTCATCGCTGGCGGAATTGTGCACGGCAAATCCGATGGCCTGTTTCAATGGCAGGTATTTGTCGAGCCCGTCATAGATGTCGAACGCGGACGGGATCGTCTTGCCAGCGATATCGGCGGTTTCCGGCGTCAGCATTGCAAGCGGCTTTAGCTCACCGCCTTCGATCAACGCAGCCTGCTCGGCCAGTGAGGTCACAACCAGCGCAACTTCTCCTGCCAGCGCCGCTTCCTGACCCGGAGCCGACCCTTTGTAGGGGACAAACTTGAACTCGGCGCCGGACCCGTTTTCGATTGCCAACAGGTTGAGGTGGTGGATCGATCCTGCGCCGGACGCTGCCGCCGGGATGGTTCCTGGCGCTGCTTTGGCCGCTTCCACGAGTTCTTCGAGCGAATTGTAGGGGCTATCGGTGGGCACCGAAATCAAGTCAGGCGAGCCGCCAACGATAAACGGATACCAAAAATCGAATTTCTTGTCCCAGCCGCCCTGGACAGCCGCGGTGACATTGGATTCCGACAGGCCAACCAGCGTGTAACCATCGTCCGGCTGGTTCATGACGTAAACCATCCCGTTCGAGCCGGCGACGCCACCCGTCTGATTGATCACATTGATGGATACGGGCAGATGCTTTTCCATCTCTGCCATGATCATACGGTTGATTGAGTCCGTGCCGCCACCGGCGCCCCAGACCACAGCAGTTGTGATATCGCGGAACGGATAATCCTGAGCCTGCACGGCTGCCGCCGTTACGCCGGCAAGTGTCATAGCCGCCAAAGCAACTTTCGCAGAGTTCCCTAACATTTTGTCCTCCCAAACTTATTGCGTTCGTTGTTGCATTCATTTGCGTATGCATTAAAAAACGCATTGTCAACAATTTCGCGACCGTGCCGGGCGATTTACAGTAACAAGGGGCACGAACGGGGAACCAAAACCATGACGACAGATTATAAAATCGCAGTCCTTCCAGGTGACGGGATCGGCCCGGAAATCATTGATCCTACATTGAAAATTCTTGGATCGATGGCGGGATATGGGCGCGGCTACACGCTGGATTTCACACATGTGGATGCGGGTGCCGCAAACTTTGCGCGAACGGGCGAATCAATCTCGGCCGCATCGATGGAGATCGTGCGAAATGCCGACGCGATCCTTCTTGCCGCAATGGGATTGCCGGATGTGCGGTATCCTGATGGCACAGAGATTTCCCCCCAGATCGAGATCAGAAAGGCACTAAAGCTGTTTGCCGGTGTGCGCCCCGTGACGGTGCGAAAAGGTCAGCAGACGCCGCTCGCCATCCCTGGCGACCGCGAAATTGATTTCGTGCTGATCCGGGAAAGCACCGAAGGGCTTTTTCACAGTCAAGGAATTGGGGTCGTCACCGAAACCGAGGCGCGCGAGACGATGCTGATCACCCGTGAAGTGTCTGAAAAACTGTTCCGATTTGCCTTTGAGCTGGCGCGCAAACGCAGGGCAAGCCGGCGTGGCCCCGGGCGCGTGACCTGCGTCGACAAGGCTAATGTCTTTCGCGCCTTCGCATTCTTTCGCTCGATCTTTGACGAGGCGGCCAGTGCCTTTCCAGATATCGAGACGGACTGCGCCTATGTCGATGCAACCGCGCTGTGGATGGTGACCAAGCCATGGGATTTTGATGTGCTTGTCACCGAAAACATGTTTGGCGACATTCTGTCGGACCTGGGCGCGGGGTTGATGGGCGGGCTTGGCCTGGCGCCCTCTGCGGACATTGGGCTGGAGCACGCCGTATTTCAGCCCTGCCATGGCTCTGCGCCCGATATCGCGGGCAAGGGCATTGCCAATCCCCTTGCGATGATCCTGTCGGCAGCAATGATGTTAGAATGGCTCGGTCATTCGAAAGGGAATGCGGCGATGACCGAAGATGCAAACAGGCTGCGTGAGGCTGTTGAAGCAACCGTTGCGGACGGCAAACATCTCACCCGTGATCTTGGTGGCAAAGCTGGCACTGCTGAGGCGGCTGATGCCGTGCTTGACGCACTTTTTGTGAAATGACGACCGCCCCTGTGCGCGTCGCCTGCCTGGGCGCCGGGTATTTCAGCCAATTCCACTATGAAAGCTGGGCGCGGATGACCAGCGCCAAAGCCGTAGCGTCATGCGATACCGATTTGGCCAAAGCAGAGGCATCAGGCCTGCCCGCATTCAACGACCTTGCCACAATGCTGACGGCCACCTCGCCGGACATACTGGACATCATTGTCCCACCGTCGGCCCATACTGCGTCGATCCGCACTGCACTGAAACATGGCGTTAAAACGATCATCTGCCAAAAGCCTTTTTGTGTCTCGCTCAGCGAGGCCGAGGAGATCACCGATCTGGCAGACCAAGCGGGCGCCACAATCATCGTCCATGAGAACTTTCGCTTTCAGCCCTGGTATCGGGCGATCAAGGCGGCCCTGACCGCAGGACAGATCGGCACACCGCTGCAAGCGTCCTTTCGACTGCGCCCGGGGGATGGCCAGGGACCCGACGCCTACCTCGACCGACAACCCTATTTTCAGCAGATGCCACGCTTTTTGGTTCATGAGACGGGGGTCCATTGGATCGATACGTTTCGATATCTGTTTGGACAGGCACGCGCGGTATATGCCGACCTCTGCCGGATCAACCCCGTGATACAGGGCGAGGATGCCGGTATCGTCCTCTTTGACCACGACAATGGGCTGCGCGCCCTGCTCGACGCCAACCGACATCTCGACCATCCGGCAGACAATCTGCGCCGCACCATGGGCGAAGCTTTGATCGAAGGCACACACGGCACGATCACACTTTTCGGCGACGGCTCGGTTCATCTGCGAAACTTTGGCGACACCGAAACCACGGCTCTGTTGCCGCCAGACACTGGCACAGGATTTGGCGGCGACTGTGTTCACGACTTGCAAAGTCATGTGATTTCAGGCCTTTTAACCGGCACTACATTCGAGAACACCAGCCGCGATTACCTTTATGTGTTGCGGGCGGAACTGGCGGTTTATCGATCGAATAACGAGGGACGCAAAGTCAAAGTGGAGGGGGCGTGAAAGACCACGGGGACAAGCCTCTGTCAAACACCCAGCGCGCAGTTCAGCAGCTGCGCAGCATGATCCTGAAAGGCGAATTGGCCGCGGGCACAGACCATTTGGAATCTGAGCTGGCCGAGACGCTGGGCATGTCACGCACGCCAATCCGGGAAGCCGCGCTCATGCTAGAAAGCAAGGGCCTGCTGGAGATGCGTCCTCGAAAAGGTGTCCGCATCCTGCACGTCGCTCCCGAAGACATGCGGGAAATCTACGACATTCTCACCGAGCTTGAGAGCCTCGCAGCTCAGCGCGCCGCTGAAGCCCGTTATTCAAGCGCGGATCTCAAGTTCTTGGCCGGCACAATTGATCAAATGGATGAGGCGATCCAGGCAAAGGACCTTGAGGCCTGGGCCGACGCCGATGAAGCATTTCACACCGAACTGGTGCGTTTGGGCAAAAACCGCCGCATTGAGGACATTGTTTCAATGGTCAACGATCAGGTTCGCCGCGCCCGTCTGACCACGCTGTTCATTCGGCCGCTGCCACTGCAATCAAACGAAGACCACCGCGCCGTCTACACCGCCATCGAACGCGGCGAGCCGGACGTCGCCCGTGAACGGCACAAAAAACACAGATTGCAGGCCAAGGCAGTTCTGTTGGACATCCTTGAAAAGCACCGGCTGAGTAGCCTTTAGTCCAAGTATATATGGCGCTGGTGAGGCGGGTGTGACAGCAGTTCTTTAATAAGCGGTGTGAAGTCCACTTAGCGAAAAAGGGCGCATACCGTTCGTTACTGGTCAAAGTAAATTCTTGCTGCAGGGTAAGGTGACAGCGGGAAAAATGTACCTAGTTTGCGGGATGTTTCTCGGCTCTAATCTTTCTGCTTTTTACCGGCTGTTCTTTTGTATTGAACGCCCCATCCGTAGGTGTCGCAGCCTTAGCCACTCACAAAGCACTCAGTGCCTTCACTGCCAATATGGACGCCTTGGTTTGCTCGATCAGCATACATGCTGAGCGCGTCGCAGGTCTCCGTTCACTATTAATAGATCGCCATCAAGTCGCCACCTACCCGCCTTCGACCGCGCAACCACCGGCTTCGGTTTTTTGCGCGATGTATCGGGTCAGCGCTGCAAGGTTATCTGGGTTGACTGCGGGAGGGGTAAAATCGCACAAAATCTGTTTCCATCGCTCCGTCGCGCGACTTGTGGCGTCGATGCTGCCGCGGTCTTGCCAAGTGCCGAAATTCGAATAATCGGCGTTGAGCGGTTCGTAGAACTCCGTCTGGTAGCGGGTCATGGTGTGGGCGGCCGCAAAGAAATGACTGCCGGGTGACACCTCTTCAATCGCGTCCAGCGCGATCTCATCGGTGTGTTCTGACGCCGATGTGCACAGTTCGGCGAGCATCTGCAGCACTTCCACGTCGGTGATGAGTTTTTCGTACGATACCGTTAGGCCACCTTCGAGCCAGCCTG
The DNA here is from genome assembly GCA_039026855.1 of Pseudomonadota bacterium. Taxonomy (GTDB): domain Bacteria; phylum Pseudomonadota; class Alphaproteobacteria; order Rhodobacterales; family Rhodobacteraceae; genus Tateyamaria. Next base: position 77,682 of record JBCCLL010000007.1, read on the forward strand.
CGGCATGGATCGTCACGGTGGCCCCTGCCATCAGGCACCCCCAGGTGCCAAACTGCGTCTCATGCGCGGCTTGAACGTCGTTGGCCGCCCCGGACGCACCCGACGCGCAGCGCCACGGCAGGCCGATGTGGCGCGCCAGCTGGCCCGCAACCAAAGAGGCACGGAAATGCTCGGGCGTGCCAAAAACCGGCGCACCAGATTTCATATCAACGTTTGAGGTAAAGGTACCGTAGCACATCGGGGCACCCGGGCGGGTCAGTTGACCCAATGTGATCGCCGCCAGCGCTTCGGCGTGGCTGAGGGTCATGGCACCGGCCACTGTGATCGGGGCCATGGCGCCCATCAGGGTAAAGGGCGTGATGATGCTGACCTGGCCTGCGCGGGCGAAATCCATGATGCCACGCGCCATGGGGACGTCGATCTGGCGCGGGGAGTTGGTATTGATGATCGTGTAGCAGTGCGCATTCGTGGTAAATTCAGCATCCGACAGGCAACGAAAATCGCGCAGCATTTCAAAGCTTTCCGCAACCTGACCTGTTCCCCGGGCAAAGATAAAGGGCAGCTTGTCGGTGAGCTCCATTTGACCTTGCAGCATCGCGTAGTGGCGCAGATGCATGGGCACGTCTTGGGGTTCGACAAGCGGTGGGATCATGTGCAGCACGTCGAAATGCTGGGTCAGGCTGATCAGTTCGCGGTAGTCGCGTTCGGTGCCGGGGCGGCGGCCCCGCTCAAGATCGGTAGCGTGCGGGCACCCTGCCCCGGGTTGAAAGATCATGGCACCGGGTTCCATGATCAGGTTGCGCTCGGGTGCACCTGCGATCAGAGGAAAAGACGCGGGCGCTGTGGCAAGCGCGGCGGCCACCATGTCGCGCCCGATAAAGACCATGTTGTCGCGCACGGTGGCACCGGCGATGCGAAAGGCCGTGCGCGCCTCCTGCAGATTGACCTGGATCCCATAGCGCTCAAGCACATCAAGGGCGGCATTGTGCAAGGCGGCGATGTGATCGTCGGAATAGACGCGGAGCGGCGGAAAGGGATTGCGTAACTGGCGGTAATTGACCTCACGTTTGGCCGGAGGGGCGCGTCTTCGCCCGCGCCGCGGGCTCATCCGCGCATCGCGGTGCCGGCAGGGTCGTAGGGCGACGGCGGGATGATCAGCGCTAGCCGTTCTATGCCAACCACGTGCACCGACAGCTCGGTGCCCTCGGCGGCACAGTCGGTGTCCACCAACGCCATAGCCAACGATTTTTGCACCGTGTGGCCGTACCCGCCCGAGGTCACAAATCCGACGCGTTGTTCGCCTTTCCACACCGGTTCATAGCCGCTGGCGTCGGCATCAGCCGCGTCAATTGCCAGCGTGACAAGCTTTTGTGCGGGGCCATTGCCGTCGCGTTCCGCGATTGCGGCGTGTTTGCCCACGAACTCCTTGTCCCAGGCGATCCACCGGTCCATGCCAGTCATGCCCGGCGTGTACCCTTGGGTAAATTCGGCCGACCAGATGCCAAAGCTCTTTTCCAGCCGCAGCGATAGCATCGCATTGAAGCCATATTCGCGCAGGCCGTGCTTGGCACCCGCTTCAATCAGATGGCGCCGCAGGGCGACGTGGTCGCCGTATCGGCAGTTGATCTCGAACCCTAACTCTCCGGCGACAGACATTCGCGCAACGCGCGCGCGGATCATACCGACATCGAAGGCACCGCAGCCCATAAACGGGAGTGCGCCTAAATCCTGATGGCACAGCTCTTGCAACACCTTGCGGCTGTTTGGTCCGGTCAGGGCAAAGCCGCAGATCTCTTCGCCCAGGTCACGCACCTGCACGCCGTCGATGATGTGATCGTCAAACCACCGCATGTGCCAGGCGCGCAAGTAATAGGACCCCATGATCCACCACGTGCCATCGCCCCAATTGAGCAGGGTCAGATCGCCCTTCATCCGACCGTCTTTGCCCAGCATCGGCGCCAGCCGCGCGCGGCCCGGGCCGGGCAGGCGCGAGGCCATGATATTGTTGAGCCACAATTCCGCGTTCGGCCCCGACACTTCAAAGCGGGAAAAGCCGGTGATGTCGACCATACCTACGTTTTGGCGCACATTGCGGCATTCGGCGGCGACAATGTCGTGCGCGTTCGAACGTTTGAGGGTCAGGTTTTCCTCGAAGTCGTCGCTAAGCGCAAAGTAGAGCGGCACCTCCAGATCCCAGCTTTGGCCCCAGCGGCACCCGGCGGCGGTCATCGCATCATGTGCAGGCGACATTTTTAACGGACGGCCAGCGGGCAGTTGTTCGTTTGGATAGGACATCACGAACCGGCGCGAATAAAACTGGCCGGTGGTTTCTTTGATGTACTGCTTGTTTTCGGCAAATTTGCCGTAGCGGGCAACGTCCATGCACCAGACATCCGCCTCAGGCTCGCCGTGGATCATCCACTCGGCCAGCGATTTGCCGACGCCCCCGCCCTGCAGGAACCCCGCCATAACAGCGCAGGCCGACCAGTAGCCGCGCTTGCCCGGCACCGGCCCCACCAGCGGGTTGCCATCGGGTGAGAAGGTGAAGGCGCCATTGACCCATGTCTTGATCCCGACATTCTCAGCCGCCGGATAGCGGGCAAAGCCCAGGGTCAGTTCGGTCTCGATCCGGTCAAGATCCTCTTGGAACAACTCCATGCCGTAGTTCCACGGCGCGCCGTCCATCGCCCAATGCTCGTGCTCGATCTCGTAGATGCCGATCAGGATGCCCTTCTGATCCTGCCGCATGTAGGTGAACCCTTCGAGGTCAACGGTCATCGGCATCTCGAAGTCATGCGCGGCCACTTCGGGGATCTGGTCGGTGATCAGGTAGTGGTGCTTGAGCGGCGAGACTGGCAGTTCGATGCCCGCCATGCGGCCCACCTGCTTGGCCCACAGGCCCGCGGCATTGACCACGTGTTCGCAGCGGATCTCGCCCTGATCGGTCTTGACCAGCCAGCCATCCGCGGTCTGTTCCAGGGCCTCGACCTTGGTGTGTTCTTTGACCGTCGCGCCGCGTTTCTTGGCCGCGGTGGCATAGGCATGCACGGTACCGGTGGTGTCCACGTAGCCCTCGCGATCCGCCCACATTGCCCCCAGAACACCGTCGGTGGACATGATCGGGCAGCGTTTTTGCGCCTCTTGCGGGGTCAGTAACTCGCAATCCTCGATCCCGATCGACTGGAACACGCGGTAGGCCGATTGCAGCCATTCCCAGCGTTCCGGCGTGCCGGCAAGGGTCAGACCGCCGGTCATGTGCAGCCCGATGTTTTGGCCCGATTCCACCTCTATCTCGCTTAGCAAATCGATGGTGTAGGCCTGTAGCGCCGCCATATTGGGATCAGCATTCAGCGCATGAATACCCCCGGCGGCGTGCCAGGATGACCCGGCCGTCAGGACGGACCGTTCCAACAGGCAGACATCCGTCCAACCCATTTTGGCAAGATGATACAGCACGGATGTCCCAACCACCCCGCCGCCGATCACAACCACCCTGTATTGGCTTTCCATCGCGCACCCTTCCGCTTTTGCTGCTTGAAAGTGTGCGAGGGCCACACGGGCCAAGTCCAGAGGTTTCACGACGTCCCGACGTGCGTATGCGACGCCGACTGAGCGTGAGAACTTACAATTGATTTACCACACCGCAGTTTTGTGACGGCACGCGAGGCACAGGTCGCTTGAATGGCGGCATTATTCCTATATTTATTGTCAGGTATACCAACGGGCGAATCCTCGCCTGTGAAAGGAAAGCGTGCGTTATGGCGCCCCTGCAACTGCATCAGATTGACCAAGCGGCACTGCGGCCTGCGGCAGTGCTGGAAGCGGATCAGTATGATGTGTTGAACCACATTCGCATGGCGGCCATGGGGTGCCGGGCCGCGGCGCGCGTGGACTTGTTTGAGGCGTGCGCATTGCTGACCATGGATGGCGAAGACGCGCGACACACCTTTGTATCCACGTTTGTCAAATGCCTATCTGATGCGGTGCACAAGCGGATCATCTGGTACCGGCCTGGCACCGTTGAACTGTCGTTCGACGAGGCGTGGGTGATGCGCGCGATTGCTGCGATCCGAACGGATGATACCGGCAGCCTCGACTTTCTTTTGCGCTCGCGTGTGGCCCCTGCAGATCGGCGATATATCGGCTTCTTGCTGTCCCGAATTTCCGACCAGTTCTGTCGACATTAGAATTATTCTAAAAAGTCCTTGGCATTCCGAAAATGGTGACTATGTTCTGGCTCACAGCAAGCCAGCACATCGCCAGCCAGCTAACTATAACGCTGAGGAATTGACCAATGACACAAACGGCTATTGCCCTGACGACAGACGCGCGTGCGGCTATCGCCGATGCGTTGAACCAATCCGTCGCCGAGACGGCCGTGACGACTATGCTGGCACAGAATTTTCACTGGAACGTCAAAGGCATGTCTTTTGGCCCGCTGCACGAACTGTTCCAGAAGATCTACGAGGATCATTTTGAAGGGCAAGATGACCTGGCCGAACGGATCCGCGCGCTGGACGAGCACGCCGAAGGTACGTTGGCCGGGATGCTAAAACGCTCTAAGGTGAGCGAACATGACGGACATGCCACCGACCGCGAAATGATCGCAATCCTGCAGAACGCACAGGAAACGCTTGCCGAGACGCTTTCGGGCTGCGGCGAGTTGGCGGCGGCACATGGCGACACGTTGACCGAAGATCTGTGCATCGCCCGCGGGCAAGTGCACGAAAAATTCGCATGGTTTCTGCGCAGCCACCTCGCCTAACGCCAGGCAGCACCGCAAAGAAAACCGCTCGGGTTCCCCGGGCGGTTTTTCTTTTGCGCGGTGCAGTTAATTGAGTGTGGTGACGGTGCGGAACGGCGGTTCGGCCAGGATCTTGTTTGCGCAGACCGCTTTCGGCTCAAACGAAGAGCCAAGGCGACAGGCGCCGATAATCATCTCATAGTATTCGACGTCCTGGCACGGCGCGTTTGGGGTTTCAAACACCGCTGATGCCGACGCGCCGGGCGCGACATTGAAAAACGACGCGCCTTTGGATCGGCCGACCTGTTCTTCGCCGATGAAATTGAGGAAAAACGCGTTCACTTCGGTCAACGGTTCGGCGCTTTCATTGGTCAGGGTCACCGTGATGGTGCAGTAGTAATCCCGCTTGCCCGTATCGGTTAACGCAACGCGGTATTCAGCGGCCACTGGACCGGCCAGGCAGGTCAAAATGACGATCAGGCGAAGCAGCATGTCGGTTATCCCTTAGGCGGCCGACGCACGATCCTGCAAAGCCGGGATCGGCTTGACCTTTTTCTTTGCGCATTTGCGCAAATAGGCATCAGCCCAATGCGAATAGCGGCCCATCACTTGTTGCTGCGCCAAAAGCATCTCAACAAAGGCGGCGCGATGCGCGTTATCCTTCAACTGTTTGAACAGCTTTTTTTGCGTCTTTGTCATCGAACAGCCAATGCAATGACCGGCTCTTTTGAACTTGCATACGTCGATACACGGGCTGGGGGTCTTGGCCATGCAGTCCTCGCGGCTTGGGCTGGGATGTGCATAGATAGCCGCAGCACGTCGCTGCGTTCAAGGCCGGGTCAGTAGCCGCGCTGATTTACTTGGTCAGGATCAGCTTGCCCGCGCGCGTGATACGCAAGAAGTACACCGTGCCATCCAGCACCATGCGCACTTGGGTGCCGCCTTGCATCAGGTCGCGCACGTCATAAGCGGGCAGCATTTCGACCTCGGTCGGTGCTGTCGCAATTGGTTGGGGGGGGCGTTGCATAGCGTTCATGGTACTACTCCGTCCAAATGGGTCGATCAGGTGCTCCAGAAGGACCAGATCGCCTTGGACGCCACCCGAAACATGACCCGCAAGCGGGACAACGGCTGGCACTTGGGCAACGCCAAGCAGGTGCTTGGGTCCGGTCTTTCATCCGGGCTAACCCATCTCTGGGTGGCTGGGACATTTCGCACTGTGGTGTATCGGGCCGATCACGCCGCCCCGGTACCGGGTATTGTGGTCTGACGCGCTGCCCGCGTCAGACCACGCAGGGCCAATACTTACTGCCAGCCCACCTCGTTAAAGATTTTCTGTGCGGTTGCCACGTTTTCTGCAACAGCCGACAGATCGACATCGTCAGCTTTGAAATCGCCAAGTGTCTTGACGGAATCTGCAAGCTCGACGCCCGGCACGGCCGGATATTCATCGTTGCCGTCCGAGAAATACTTCTGCGCCGAGTCAGAGGCGAGGTATTCCATGAACTTGATAGCGTTCTCTTTGTTGGGCGAATTGGCCGCAACACCGCCACCCGACAGGTTCATGTGCGCGCCTTCGCCGTCCTGCGCCGGGAAGACCCAGCCAATGTTGGCGCGTGCGTCAGCCGGCAGGCCGTCCACGTCTTTGCGGATAGCGCGGGCAAAGTAGTAGGTGTTCGAAATCGAGATGTCGCACTCGCCTGAGACAAGCCCACGCAGCTGGTCAGTGTCACCGCCCTGCGGGTCACGCGCAAAGTTGTCGACAACACCCTTGGCCCAACCGGTTGCCGCTTCTTCGCCGTGGTTTTCGATCACGGCAGACAGCAGCGTTTGGCTGTACACGTTCGAGGACGAACGGTGGCAGACTTGCCCCTTATACTTGGGGTCAGCCAGATCCACGTAGGTCATGGGCGGCTCAGACACGTCGTTCTTGTCGTAGAAGATGATCCGCGCACGCTGCGAGAAACCAAACCATTGGTTGTCGGCGTCTTGCAGTTTCGCGGGGATCCGCTCTTCCAGAACCGCGCTGTCGATGGATTGCAGAACGCCAGCATCCTTGGCGCGTTGCAGACGCGAAGTATCCACGGTCAACAGGATATCGGCGGGCGAGTTTGCACCCTCAGACTGCATCCGGGTGATCAGCTCATCGGCTTTGCCCTCAATGCGGTTGATGGTAATGCCAGTTGCTTCCGTGAAGTCGGAATACAGCCGCTCATCAGTGTCGTAGTGACGCGATGAGTACAGGTTCAGTTCACCTTCCGCGAAGGCTGCCACAGGGCCAAGTGCGACAAGCGCAGTTGTCAGTGACGCGGTCACAGTGGTCGTGAAACGAGGCATGATAGCTCCCTAGTTTTGATTGCGCCCCTTACAAACCTTACCTGAGTAAAAAAATCAAGTTACTTAAGTATTTTTGTCAGAAATTCGTGCAGGCCGATTTTTCCCGGCGTTTTCAGACCACTGGGAAACATACACGAGACGAAAAACGGCCGATGCGACCCCATGCCGATTCGTCTGACTGCCGCAAAATCAGGCGCTCTGCCTACCGTCACAGCCACCGTTATCCGCGACATCGATCCCGGTTGACCCACCAAATGGCGACCCTGATTTTTGCCTAAAGACTGTGCGCCCGCTCACCCTTTGCTCAACGCTTGGGCGATGTCGGGCACCCAAACGGTGGTCACCGCGCGCGCGCTGGTGTATCCGGCGCACATACAACACGGTATTTGCCGAAGCCAAATACCCCAACAGGAGGATGCTGCCCCATGTTTCACCGCGCTTTTGCAGTTGCGGCAGGTCTGTTCGTTGCGACCGCTGCGACGGCTCAAACCGATCTGCCATTTGCACTCGACTGGAAATTCGAAGGCCCGTCAGCCGCCTATTTTGCGGCGATAGACAATGGCCACTTTGCCAGCGAGGGGCTGAATGTCACCATCGAGGCCGGCGCGGGATCGGTGCAAACCATTCCAAAAATCGCCACTGGCGCTTTTCCGGTTGGCTTCGGCGACATCAATTCGGTCATCCGTTTCCTGGACCAGAACCCCGGTGCGCCGGTGACCGCGGTTATGATGATCTACGACAAACCGCCCTTCGCCGTGGTCGGCCGCAAAAGCCAGGGCGTGTCTGAGCCCAAAGACCTCGAAGGCCGCGTTCTGGGCGCCCCGCCCCCCGATGGTGCATGGGCGCAATTCCCGGTCTTTGCCAAAGAAACCGGCATCGACCCCGCCGCTGTGACAGTGGAACCCGTCGGTTTTCCAACCCGCGAGCCGATGCTGGCCGAGGGCAATGTAGACGCGATTACCGGTTTCTCCTTTTCATCGGTGGTGAACCTCAAGCGTTTGGGCGTGGCAGATGACGACATCTCAAACATCCTGATGGCCGATCATGGCCTCGCGCTCTATGGCAATGCGATCCTGGTGAACACCGACTGGGCCGCCGCCAACGGCGACCTCTTGCGCGGCTTTCTACGTGCGGTTGCTGCTGGCTGGCAGGACGTTGCCAACGATCCGGCCGCCGGCATCGCATCATTGATCGAACGTAACCCGGCAGCCGATAGCGCGCTTGAACAAGAGCGGCTGCAGATGGCCATCGACCAAAACGTCCTCACCGACTACGTGAAATCAAACGGCATGGGCGGCATCGATCCCGCCCGCATGGATCAGGCGATCGCGCAACTGGGCGAAACCTATGAGTTTCAAAACACGCCGGATGTATCTCTTTACTTCACGGACGCCTACCTGCCGGCGGGCGGGTTTGCGATGCAATAAGCGGATTTGGCGCGGCCTGACCATCCAGGCCGCGCCACCCCGTCCATGACGCAGGCCCTCATCGACATCAAGGATGTCCACCACGCCTACACGACCAAGGCAGGCCCCCTGCCCGTTCTGAGTGGGCTCAATGTCTCTGTGCCGCAAGGCGGCTTTGTCGCCGTTGTCGGGCCATCGGGCTGCGGTAAGTCCACATTGACGCGGCTGATCGCGGGCCTGATGAAACCCGACACGGGCGAGGTTTGGCTGCATGGCGAACGGGTGAAATCACCGCGCTCAACCGTGGGCATGGCCTTTCAGAACCCGGTACTGCTCGAATGGCGCACGATCCTGAAAAACGTGATGCTGCCGCTGGAAATTGTGCCAACGAAGCTTTCGAAAGCAGCGCAAGAAGAGCGCGCGCGCCACCTGCTGGAACTCGTTGGCCTAAAAGGGTTTGAGGACAAACGCCCCTCAGAGCTGTCCGGCGGCATGCGCCAACGCGCCTCGCTGTGCCGGTCGCTGGTGCACAAACCCGAAGTCTTGATCCTCGACGAACCCTTTGGCGCCTTGGACGCCTTCACCCGCGAAGACCTGTGGCAAACGATGCACGCGCTCAAGGCCGAAGAGCCGTTCACCGGCGTACTGATCACCCACGATCTGCGCGAGTCGATCTTTTTGGCCGATCAGGTGGTTGTGCTGTCGGGCCGTCCCGCGCGCACGCAATACGTGATGGACATCCCGCGCGACGTCCCCCCCGACCTCGATGATCTCTACACGCCCGAAGCCGCCGACCGGCTCAATATCCTGCGGCATCAGATCGAGATTGCCCAAGGCCGCGCCCAACATCAGGACACCGGCACATGACCGCCAAAAAGATCGCTGTGCCAATTGCCGCCATGATCATCTTTCTGGTGCTGTGGGAGGTGCTGGTCTGGGCCAACGGTTGGCCTAACTACATCATGGCTTCGCCTTCGGACCTGCCGGCGGCCTATGCCAAATTCTGGGAGCTGTTTCTCGTGATGGGCTGGCAGACGCTGTGCCGTACGGTGGTGGGTCTGCTGATCGCCATCGTCTTTGGGGTCTTTGTCGGCATGATCATGGGGTTTTCCCGCACCCTGCGGGACGCGCTTTATCCGCTGCTGGTGGGCTTTAACGCGATCCCCAAGGCGACCGTGGTGCCGATTGTGGCGCTGCTTTTTGTCGGCGCACATGATTTCAACACGATCCTGATCGCCTTTATGATCTCCTTTTTCCCGATTGCCGTCTCAGTCTCAATCGGTCTGTCGACGCTTGAGCCGGAATACCGCGATATCCTCCGGTCGCTTGGTGCCAGCCAAACCACGGTGTTTTGGAAAATTGCCCTGCCCAAAACCCTGCCCGAGTTTTTCGGCGCGCTCAAAGTGGCTGTGACATTGGCGTTCATTGGCACCAATCTGATGGAAATCGTCTCGCCGCACGGTCGCGGGCTCGGCGCGCTGTTTGACAGTGGCAAGACAAACTCGGACTACCCGCTGATGTTCGCCGTCTTGATCGCACTCGCGTTTTTGGGGATCGTTCTCTACTACTTGGTGGTCGCGCTGGAAAAGACCTTTGCCGGCTGGGCAGAACGCCAACCCACGTGACACCCGCAGCTTACCATTTGGCGCTCAACGAGCAGTCCAAACAGCACTTTTTTACGGAGGCGATCAAGGCTGCCGGTCTTCTGTGGCCAGCGCATCGCGCAGCGCATCGCCCGCCAGATTGATCGCCAGCACACTGATGACAACGGCAAGCCCCGGCCAGATCATCTGCAAAGGGGTTGAGCGCATGTGGATGCGCGCATCCAACAGCATAGCCCCCCACTCCGGTGTCGGTGGTTGCACGCCAAAGCCCAGAAAGCTGAGGGTGGAGATGCCGATGATCGCCCGGGCAAACATACCCGTCCACACAACTGTGAGAGACGGCAGCAGCGACGGCAGATAGTGCCACCGCGCAATGGATACCGACGACGCCCCCGATAACCTCGCCTGCACGACATAGCCGCGGGTCTGGACGGACAATCCAATCCCGCGCGCCACGCGTGCATATCGCATCCAGCCCGTGACGCTCAGCGCAAAGATAAGGCTCCATGTCCCGGCCCCCATCAACCCGGCGATCACGACGGCGGCGACAAGTTCGGGAAAGGACAGGAAGGTGTCCGTGGCCCGCATCACCGCCCAGTCTGCAATCCTGCCACCCAGTGCCGCGGCGAGACCAACCAAAGTTCCAATGGCTAGGCCGATCAACGAGATCAAAAAGGCCAAGCCCAGCGACCACCGCGCCCCGTGTAAGAGCCGCGACAGGATGTCCCGGCCCAGTGCATCGGTGCCCAGCACAAACTCGCCCCCCGGCGGCGCGAGACGCTTGGCGATGTTAATCGCCGATGGATCATGTGGCGCAAAAAGCGGGCCGCAAATTGCAAGCACCAGGATTGCACCCGCCAGTACGGTGACGCTACGCATCGTGTTCGCCAATCCGCGGATCGATCTGCCGATAGATCAGGTCGATCACCAGGTTCACCGTCACAAAGACAAGCGCAGTGACCACAACAACCGCCTGCACGTGCGGAAAGTCTCTGGCAACAATGGCAGAGGTCAAAAAGGTGCCCAGACCGGGACGTCCAAAGATCACCTCGACAATCACCAAACCTTCGAGCAGGAACGCAAATTCCAGGCCCGCAACGGTGACCACCGGTATGGCGGCATGCGGTGCCACGTGGTCGCGCCCGATGGCCCGCTTTGGCACGCCGCGGCGCTTGAGTGCGGGCAAAAACGACTGCCCCCGCGCCTCAAGGATCCCGGACCGGATGATGCGCGTCAGCGATGCCGCCACCCCCAGACCCAGGGTCAGGGCGGGCAGGATGGCATGGGCCGGTGTCCGCGCGCCCATCGCGGGCAACCAATCTAACTGCACCGCAAACAGCAGGATCAACAATAGCCCCAGCCAGAATGCCGGGATCGCGGTCCCAAGCGACGCAATCGCAACGGCGCTGCGGTCGAGCAAGCCACCGGGTCGCCGGGTCGCCAGAATGGCCAGCGGAATGGAAAGCGCCATACCAACGCCAAGCGACGCAAGGGCCAGGGGAAAGGTATAGGTCATCGAGGTCCACAGATCCGGCCACACCGGCCGACCGGTCACGGCAGAGTTGCCCAAATCCAGGACAAGAAGCGGACCAATCCACGCCCGGAACGCGGTCCAGAAATTGGTGTCGAGGCCCACTTCGCGGCGCACTTCGTCAATGATATCTTCGGTCAGCAAAGCGTCGAACCGCGCCATGGCAATGGCCTGCGCCGGATCACCGGGCGCATGCCACAACAGCGCAAAGGTGATGATCGCGGTGCCGGCCAAGACGACGATGGCCCGGATCAGTAGCCCCGCGACAGTCATCACCATCCCAACACCTCTAACGCGCCAAGCGATATCGCAGCGTCCCGCAACGCCTTCCCGTAGTCGGAGGCTGGTGCCGCGGCAAAGCGCTGCGGATCGCCGATCTCTTCGATGTGTCCTTGTCGCAAAACCGCGATCTCATCGGCGTGCGCAACGGCGTATCCCAGATCATGCGTCACGATCAGGGCGGCAAACACCTCTTCGCGCTGCAGCTGCGCGATCAGCATGGCCGTGTGTTTTTGGGTGGCCGCGTCCAGCGCGGACAACGGTTCGTCAAACAAAACCAGCGCGGGCGCCGCAATCAACGCCCGCAGAATGCCCACCCTTTGTGCCTGGCCGATGGACACTTCGCCCGGTCGGCGGTCCAACAGGTCCCGCGACAGCTCGAGCCCGTCACACAAGCGGTTCAGACGGTCGGTCGGCACAGCCGCTTTCTGCGCCATGATTGGTTCCAGCACGGACCAACGCAGCGGCAGCGCCGGGTTGAAGGCCGACCGCGGTTCTTGCATCACCAAAGCCGGGCGGCAGGCGCTGACGGGCAAGCCATTCCAGCGGACCGTTCCCTGTGACGGGCGCAACAGCCCGAGGATCACCGCGATCAGTGTCGACTTTCCTGCCCCGCTTTCACCCACCACGGCCAGCGTTTTCCCGGCGGAAAGCGTGAACGAGATATCGTGCAACGCCCGCGCGTCGCCGCGCTCGGCACCGATGTTTTCAACGCTCAACACTGCACCGACATCCAACTGCGATGCGCGGCCAGCGACTTGGCTGCGTCTGTCTGTGGCCGCTCGAGGATGTCCTGCGTCGGTGCGCGTTCAACGATGGCGCCCTGGTGCATCACCATCAGCGTGGCCACGCGGCGCGCCGCCAAGCCCAGATCATGGGTGATCAAAAGCATCGCAGTGCGCCGTCCCGCCAAATGCGCATCCAGCAGGTCCATCGTGGCGGCCGCCACCACCGGGTCCAGGGCCGAGGTCGGCTCATCCAAGACAATCAGGTCCGGCGCGCCGATCAGAGCCATCGCAATCACAAAGCGTTGCTGCATGCCCCGGCTCCACGCCCAAGGGCGCTGCGCGACATCGCCGCCGTCGATCTTGAGCGCTTGGAACAGCATCGCGCGATCCGCCGACCCGGGGGGTACCCCAAGCGCCTGCTCGGCCTCGCGCCAGTGAAACGCCATGCTGCGCAGCGGATCCAGCGCTTCGTCCGGGCTTTGCGGGACATGCGCCACGCTGTGCCCCTGCCCGCGCAGGTCATCGACCAAGGCGTGCCCCAGGGTGGATTTACCCGACCCCGACGACCCAACAAGCCCGATTCTGGCACCGGGCTCGATCTTCAGAGATGTCGGGTGAAGGATGGTCCGGCCCGAGCGCACCGCACTCAGGCCGGCAACTTCTAATGTCATTCAGCGAACTTTGTCTCGTGCGTGATCCAATAGGTTTCTGTCGGGTGCACGGCATAACCGGTCAATCCCTTCTTGGCCACATTGGTCTGCGCGACGTGAAACACCGGGATCATGGCCGCATCGGCGGCAATGATCTCCTGCACGCCGTCATAGATCGCTTCGCGCTTTTCCTGCTCAAAGGTCAGCCGACCATCTTCCAACAGCGTGTCCAGGGCCGGGTTTGCGTACCCGCCAGAGTTCGACCCGCCATCCGATTTCAGCAGTGTCTCGAGAACGGCGCCGGGGTCACCCTGCGGCGTGGTCACCCAGGCTTGCAAGAACATATCGGCCTCGCCTGCGGCCATCATGTCGTTGCTGGCGCCCCATTCGCCCACTTGCACATTGGCCGTGACACCAATCGCCGTCAGAAAGGCCTGCGCCAATTCCGCCGTCGGCGGCAGCGCTGCACGCGACGAATAAGTCACGATATCGATTTCCAGCGGCGCACCGTCTAGCATCCAGCGGCCACCTTCTTTGACTGCGCCAGCTTCGGCCAGCAGTGCTTCGGCCTTTGCCGGATCATAGGGGACTGAGATGTCTGCAGCCCAGCCTTTTCCTTGCGGGAACACGGTTTCCGCAGGCACACCGCCGACACCCGACAACACCGCATCCACGACACCCTGACGATCAATGGCCATCGACACGGCCTGACGGATCAGCGGGTTAGCCATCGGCCCGCTCTTGGCGTTGACGGTAAAGAAATAAAGCCGCGCCGTGGGCGCGGAAAAGCCCAGTGCACCGGTTTCCTGTATGCGGGCAAAGTCGGTCTCGGGGTAATTGATCACCATATCAACCTCGCCAGCCTCAAACGCCAATGCAGCCGACGCTGGATCACCGGCGACCACCACACGCACCTCGGCCAAACCGGGCGTGCCCAAGCGGTAAGCCGGGTTTGCTTCGGCACGGTAAAGCTGCTCCGGCACCGCTTCTTTGAACACAAACGGACCGGTGGCATTGATCGGGAACGCGTCCGACGGTTGACCCAGAATGGCAATGCCCGGCTCGGACAATGTCCAGGGGAAGGCCGCATTTGGGCTATTGGTTTCAAACACCACGACGTTGTCGCCATCCGTGCTCATCCCGGCAAGATCCAGCAGCTTGGCGACACGCGCATTGTGTCCGGGATGCCCTTCCTCAGAAATCGCCGCAATCGCGTCGATCACCGCCTGCGCGGTCAACGCCGTCCCGTCATGAAACGTCACGCCATCCTTGAGGTTGACACGCCAGGTGGTCGGCGACGCCTGTTCGATGCCCGCGGCCAAACGCGGATAGAGGTTCAGGTCATAGTCAATGCCCATCAACGTCTCGGTGACGCCGGTTTGGTTGGACATCCACCCGTTATAGCTGGCCCGGGGGTCAGGCACTTCGGCTGTGGGTCCAAAACCAGTCGAGATCGTGAGACTGCCTTCTTGCGCCGCAATGGGCAGCGCCGTGCTGACAGCAAGCAAGGCGGCAAAAGCCAACCGGGTGATACGGGACATGGTAATTCCTTTAGCTCTAGAGGTTGTCACCGAACGCCATCTGCGCCGTGCAGCAGGACGTTACATTGTAACGCAAATTATCGCGGCAAAACTCGAACGCAAGCGTGTTTTTGACGTAGGCCCGCAACCCGATCAACCGTGGCCTCAATATACTAACGATCACTGCGTTCATCCGCGTCTGAGCAGTCAAAGGTAGGGGCGTATGGGCACCATTCGCGCAGAACTGCATGTGCTGCGCGTTTGCAACGCTGTATCCGTGCACAATCGTCCGCATGCACAGAACGAACAGTTTGGCTGCTTGCCGCCCCGACAGGGATTACCTGTTAATCGCAGTGTTGCCCACGCGTTGCGATGCAGGCCGTTGCTGCCAGCAGATCATATGCCGGCGCCCTCACTTGGTCCGCGCACGCCCGGCACGCAGCGCAAAAGGTTAACTGAATTTTTCACTTTGCGCCGCGCTGTTTAGACGTCTGCGGTGACCAAACCACAACATCTTGCGCGATGCCAAATTCCCGCCGCAGAAATGATGCACAAAGGCACCACACCCTCCCTCAAAATGCCCAAGGTCTTACGTCCTATTAACCACGAGGCTTGAGCCGCTTGTCCAATCAAGGCAGAAATGGGGCCAAAATGAGGCACCCGCTTTTGCAGTGGGATCAAGTTGGCGAAGTCGCGGCATAGAACTGTGATCGACCAGTTTGAAGGGATCGAGACGTGATTGCACGAATATCGGGCGCGGCGGTGCGCGCCTTGCTCATGGCACTTTTGGTGGCCACACCGGCGCTTGTTGTTCCTGGCGTGTCAATGGATGCGTCTCAGATCACGGTTCTGATCGCTCTGATTGCTGCGCTGCTGACCTTTATGGAATACAATGCGGCGAGCCCCAGCATCGTCGAGTTTCGCGACGCCGCCCCGTTTAACCGTCTGCGGTTTGCGGCACTGCTTGGCACGGTCTTTGCGCTCAGCATGATCTGCAAGGGCTGGACCGACCCGACCACCGCGACCAACGCGCTGACGTCTATTGGCACTATCCTGGGCAAAAGCATCGACTTCCCCTATTCGCCGGTGCGCATGGTTGTGTTGATGCTGCCCGCGGACGCGTCTGCCGAACTGGTGCATTCCGTCCGCACCGCCGCAGGCTTGGCCTATCTGATGGCGCTCATGGCGCTGCTGATCTTTATCTTTATGGTCAAAATCATGGGATGGCCGACGCGGAATGGCGCGTTCAATGTGTGGATCAACATGCCGCTCTTTGACCCCACTGCGGGGGGCGACGTGCTGACCCGGTTGCACCGGGATGCGCGGATCAACATCGCCACCGGGTTCCTGTTGCCGTTCCTGATCCCAGCTATGGTCAAGGGCACGGCCGACCTGCTACACCCGGTGACGCTGGAGAACCCGCAAACCCTGATCTGGACGATGACCGCATGGGCCTTTTTGCCGGCAAGTATGATCATGCGCGGCTTTGCCATGCACCGGATCGGCGAGATGATCCGCGAACAGCGCGAGCGGTCCTACGCCATGTCCGAGGATGGCTGGCAAGCGGCCTGACCGCCCTGGCCCTCGCCACCGCGGCGGGGGCGGAGACCTACCGATTTGCCACCTACAACACCGAGCTAAGCCGGGACGGCCCCGGCCTGCTTTTGCGCGATCTGGTGCGTGGAAAAGACCCGCAGATCGATGCCGTGCTGCAGGTGATTGCCGCAGCAGATGCCGACGTGCTGGTGATCCAAAACTTCGACTATGACCTGACCGCTGAGGCGCTGTCGCGCTTTGCCGACGCTGCCGGATACGCGCATTTCTTTGCGCTGCGGCCCAATACCGGGCTGGCCACGGATTTCGACATGGACGGCGACGGGCGGCTTGGCGGGCCGCGGGATGCGCAGGGCTATGGCCGTTTCACAGGGCAAGGCGGGATGGCGGTGCTGTCGCGCTTTCCGATCCTTGAGAACCGCGTGCAGGATTTCTCGGGCCTGCTGTGGGAGGATGTGCCGGACGCGTTATTGCCCGAAGTGGACGGCACCCCCTTTCCCAGTGCCGCGGCGCGCGCAGCGCTACGGCTGTCGACAACGGGTCACTGGAGCCTGCCGGTTGATCTGCCCACCGGCGCGGCGGATTTCCTGGTGTTTCACGCCGGACCACCCGTGTTTGACGGTCCAGAGGACCGCAATGGCAAGCGCAACCACGACGAGATCGTGTTTTGGCAGCATCTGCTGGACGGCCGCATCGGGGCAGCACCCATAGGGCCGTTTGTGCTGGCGGGCAACGCCAACATCGATCCCCTCGACGGTGAGGGGATAAAGGCGGGCATCAATCGCCTGCTCCAGGATCCCCGCCTGCAGAACGCCCCGCCATCGGGGCACGCGGGCACGGATACGGTGGACTGGTCCGATCTGGACCTCGGC
The DNA here is from genome assembly GCA_039026855.1 of Pseudomonadota bacterium. Classification (GTDB taxonomy): domain Bacteria; phylum Pseudomonadota; class Alphaproteobacteria; order Rhodobacterales; family Rhodobacteraceae; genus Tateyamaria. Next base: position 94,907 of record JBCCLL010000007.1, read on the forward strand.
CAGATGCGCGTCAGCTATGTCCTGCCCTCGACCCACTGGCGCATTGCGGACAGTGGCGTGCTGTGGCCTGCACCCAGCGAGGCCCTGGCCGAGGTCGCCGCAGCCGCCTCTCGACACCGGCTGGTCTGGGTGGACCTTGCACTTTCGCCCCCTGCGGAGTAGGCGCGGTTTGACCTGACGACAAGGAGCCGCGCGATGTCCAACCCCACCCTTTTGATCCTGCCCGGTGACGGTATCGGCCCCGAAGTGATGGACCAGGTCACGCGCGTGATCGACTGGTTCGGCGCCAAACGCGGGTTGGTCTTTGACGTCAGCACCGATCTGGTGGGCGGCGCGGCTTATGACGCGCATGGCACGCCCCTGCACGACAACACCATGGCGCGCGCGCAAGAGGTCGACGCGGTTCTGCTCGGCGCTGTGGGCGGCCCAAAATACGACGATCTGGACTTCAGCGTAAAACCCGAACGCGGCTTGCTGCGCTTGCGCAAAGAGATGGACCTCTACTCCAACCTGCGCCCGGCGCAATGCTTTGACGCGCTGGCAGATTTCTCCTCGCTCAAGCGGGACGTGGTCGCCGGCCTCGACATCATGATCGTGCGCGAGCTGACCAGCGGCATCTACTTTGGCGAACCGCGCGGCATCATCGAAGAAGGCAATCAGCGCGTAGGCATCAACACCCAACGCTACACCGAAAGCGAGATCGAGCGCGTCGCGCGGTCCGCCTATGAACTTGCCATGCGCCGCGACAAAAAGCTCTGCAGCATGGAAAAGGCCAACGTGATGGAAAGCGGCATCCTGTGGCGCGAGGTCGTGACCGAGGTGGGCAAGGACTACCCAGAGGTCGCGCTCAGCCACATGTACGCAGACGCAGGTGCGATGCAGCTGTGCCGCTGGCCCAAGCAGTTCGACGTGATTGTGACCGACAACCTCTTTGGCGACATCCTGTCCGATGCGGCGGCGATGCTGACCGGCAGCCTGGGCATGTTGCCGTCCGCAAGCCTCGGCGCGCCCATGGAAAATGGCCGGCCCAAGGCGCTCTACGAACCCGTGCACGGGTCGGCCCCCGACATCACCGGACAGGGCAAGGCAAACCCAATCGCCTGCGTGCTGAGCTTTGCCATGGCGCTGCGCTATTCCTTTGACGAGGGCGCCGAAGCGGAGCGTTTGGAAAGCGCGGTGAACACGGTGCTCGCCAATGGCGTACGCACAGCGGATCTGCTGGGCGAGGACGGGGTGGACCCGGTATCCACGTCAGGCATGGGTGACGCGATCCTGGGCGCTCTTGACGCGAGCCTGTGACGCGATCCAACTTCGTGCGTCCAACCGGTCCGCGACCGCGAAGAAGCTGCTATTTTGTTAGCCCTTTGAGGGCGGGCGGAGTCGTTTGAAAACGCCAGCGCACAGTACGGGCATTTTTCGTCGACACGATCAATCCAGCAGCATGGATTGCCGCTGGCTTTGCCTCACCACTTGAGCCTTTTTGAGTTAGCGTTTTCCGAAGCAGTTTCGGTGGTCAACAGCGGCGCCGAGACCACAAACGGCTCAGGCGCTAAGCTGTCGAGACATCAAACGACCAACGCCTCAGAGACGTAGACTGGCTTAGATAGCACAAATCGCCCGCAGCCCCTGTTTCACCGTGTGCCAAACCGTTCCAGCCGCTCACTCAGGATATGCCGACGCAAGCGTGTCAGACGCACGGCGCAAGATTTCCTCGTCGGACAGGGCAGCAAGATCGCGCGCCGGTTGCCCCCCATTGAACGCCATGATGATCGGCGCGCCGATATAGGGGTAGAGGTTGAGCCATTGGTTGAATTGCCCGGGAAGTAGCCCATTCTCGGGCGTTGCAATCCACGTAATGTCCGCGTCCCAGAACACGCGGTCATATTTGAGATACACCTTATCCAAGACGCCCATGCCCAGACGCTGGATCGCAGTTCGCTTTGGTTTGGGCAGCGCAGGCTCAAAACGGATGCGATCCGCCTTCAGAACGCCAAGCGGAACGGTCACAAGCACCGCATCAAACGCAAGCTCCGCGCCATTGCGCAACTGAACCGTTGTGCCGGCCGTGTCATAGGTGATCCGTTCAACCTGCGCGGCCAATCGCAGCGCAACGCCATCTGTCATGCCAGAAAAGAGTTGCGCATAGCCGTCCGGAAACAGAACGTCCCCACCCTGGTAATCTGTGTCCCAGATATAGGCGCGGCGGTTGATCTCGTCCGATCCCGCGCCGGCGCTGTGCTGTATCCAGATGACTTCGTCCAACCAGGACGGTTGCTCGTTCTCCGGAACCAGACGACCGCCTCGCCCGCGAACAACAAAGCTGTCGGCAGTGAGCTTTGTGGCCACGTCCATCTGCGCCGCCAACGCCGTCAACGGGTTTCCCTCGGTGCCGTGTATCCAACTTGCGCCCAAATCCAGCGCAGCATCCAGGCGCGTATCCGTCCAGATGCGCCCGCCAATTCGGTCACGTGCTTCGAGGACCGTGACCTCTCTGCCCATCTGCGCAAGCGTTGACGCGGCCGCCAACCCGCTCATCCCGGCGCCGATCACACAGACCTGGCGCGCGCCGGTCTGACTTATGGCATCCGCAGCCATCAAACCCGATTCATACGCCGCATGAACAGTGCTGTTATAGTTGGGATGCGTGGCCTCGCCGGCAAAGAAGACGCGCTCATCGATAGGCTCCGCCAGGGCACGCACATGCCGCCGGCTCGATCCCTTGGCAAAAAACGAATAGGAGCCAAAGCTATAGGGATCGCGACCCCAATTTGTGCGGACATATCCAAGCGGCCGCCGTGCGCCAGCAGCCTGTGCGACAGGCACAAAGCCCATCGCAGATGCGGCCGCGGTTGCCAGGAATTGACGGCGTTTCATGGGTCGGGCGTCCTCCTGTGCGTGACGATGCCATGCACATCCCGAAATGCCACGTCAAAAAGCAAAAAGGGCGTTAGCGGTTAACTTGGTGAGCGGATCTCAGCGCACCTCAGCAGCGCCCAGCGACCGACCCAAAAGGTCTCGCGTAGATGCGATCTGCGCCAGCCCAACAGGATGTGTCACAACACGCGGCACCCGCGCCGTTTCCGGGCACTGTGCAATGAAGCGGGTGACTGTGAGACGCGCCAACCAGATGAAGTAACCCTATGGCACACCCAACGACAGGCTCACCTTAGTGAGCCGCTGTATGCGCAAGGCATTATAACAAGAAGTCAGTCGCCAGGTAGTCAACCGCAAGTACCGCGCCGTCGTCCACCAGTATCGCAAAATCGATCACGTTGTCGCCGTTGGTCAGTCCGAAAATCTGCGTGTTTGCACCGTTATCGCGCACCCAGAGTGACCCCGCGCCCGCCGCAACAGCCGTGGCCGTGCTGACAGCGCCGAGGAAGGTGAACGCTTGATCCCCAGCCAGAATTTCATCCGCGTCGATGAGCGACAGGTCAAACACATCACCGTTGATGACACCGATGCCGTCCACGCCTTCGACAAAATCCGCCGCGCCAAACGCCGAGTCCGCAACCGAGTTAAACACAAACGTGTCCCCAGCCGCTTCGCCGCGCAGTGTGTCTTGGCCCAGTCCGCCCTCGATGGTGTCGCGCCCATTGCCGCCAAAGATGACGTCGGCGCCGTCGCCGCCTTGCAGCGTGTCAAAGCCGTCGTCGCCAAAGAGCGTGTCGTTGCCCGCGTCCCCCATGATCATGTCGGCTTGCTGATTGCCGCGCAGCAGGTCGTTGCCGTCGCCACCCGACATCGTGTCCGCACCGGTGCCACCGAAAAGCGAGTCATTGCCAATCCCGCCATCGACGCTGTCGTTGCCGTCACCTCCAAACACTTCGTCATCGCCGTCTTCGCCGCGCACCGTGTCAGCACCAAGCTGACCAGACAGCACGTCATTGCCGACACCGCCGAGGATCAAGTCGCTTTCGCCATTGCCTTGCAAGGTGTCATCGCCCGCGCCGCCGATCATTGTGTCGTCGCCGTCCCCGCCAAAGCCGGTATCCGCATCGTCGCCGCCGGTGATGCTGTCGTCGCCTTGCCGACCGCGCAGATCGTTTAGACCGGCACCGCCCTCCAGCGTATCGTTGCCCTCATTGCCGACCAGCAGATCATCGCCGTCGCCGCCCGTAATCAGGTCATCGCCATCGGCGCCATAGGCGCTGTCATCGCCGCTGTCGCCTGACAGGACGTCGTTGCCCAGGCCACCGTTGAGCGTGTCGTCCCCGGCGCCGCCGCCGAGGGTGTCATCACCCGAACGCGCCAGCAAACGGTCGTTGCCCGCATCGCCGTTGAGCGTGTCGCGCCCAGCACCGCCGTCAAGCTGGTCATTGCCGTTATTGCCGAACAACAGGTCATCGCCGCTGTCGCCAAACAGGCTGTCCTCGTCATTGCCGCCCAGGATCGAGTCGTTGCCGTCGCCGCCGAACAGCTCGTCAAAACCGCCCCCGCCGCGCAACGTATCATCCCCTGCGCCACCAAAGAGCAGGTCGTTGCCGTCGTTGGGAAAACCGCTGGCTGTATTGTAGTCGCCGGTTAGGAAATCATTGCCGCCTTCACCAAACAGCGTGTCGTTGCCATAGCCGCCGCGCATATAGGCATAGCCGGCGCCGCCGGCCAAAATATCTGCGCCCGTGGTGCCAATTTTGATGAGGTTAGCGGTCGACGTGCTCAGGATGACGTCAGAGGCCGTGATGGCCGAGTCGTCCGGCACGCCCTGCAAGACAAATCCAGACAGCACACCATCGCGACGCTCACCCACCTCCAGATCCGCGCCGGTGTCGGTGATCAGCTGTTGCAAGGTTGCGAACTCGCTGATGCCCAGCGCGCTCAGATCAAGTTTGTCGCCTTCGCTGGTGTCAAAATCCGTGATGACAGGCGTGCCCGTCTCCGGTGTCGCGCTTGAGACAAACAGGTCCGCGCCATCGCCGCCTGTCAGCGTGTCGTCGCCCTGCCCGCCAATCAGCGTGTCGTCGCCGTTACCCCCATCGAGCAGATCGTTGTCCCGGCCACCGTCAAGCATGTCGTTGCCGTCGCCGCCGTTCAGCGTGTCGGCGTCTACGCCTGCGAGCAACATGTCGTTGCCCGCGCCACCGTTCAGAACATCCGAAGCGTTGCCGCCCGACAGCTCGTCATCGCCGACGCTGCCGTTCAGGGTGTCGTTCCCGCCACCGCCACGCAACGTGTCATTCCCAGCGCCGCCAAAGAGCAGATCGCTGCCGTCATTCACAAAGCCAGCGGTGGTATTGTAATCGCCAGTGAGGAAATCATCGCCGCCTTCGCCAAACAGCGTGTCGTTCCCATAGCCGCCGCGCAGATAGGCGTAACCGGCGCCTCCCGCCAGGATATCCGCGCCCGTCGTGCCCACCTTGTTCAGGTTGGCCAGCGACGTGCTCAAAATGACGTCGGTGGCCGTAATCGCCGCGGCGTCCGGGATGCCTTGCAGCACAAAGCCTGACAGAACGCCGTCGCGGCGTTCGCCCACTTCGAGGTCCGGGCCGGTGTCTATGATCAACTGTTGCAAGGTTGCAAATTCGCTGATGCCCAGCGCGCTCAGGACGAGCTTGTCGCCCTCGCTGGTGTCAAAATCAGTGATGACAGAGGCGCCCTGCACCGCAGTTGCGCTTGAGATGAACAGATCCGCGCCCGCCCCGCCGGTCAGCGTGTCATCGCCCGGCCCACCGTTCAGCGTGTCGTCACCGTTACCGGCATCGAGCAGATCATTGCCCGCTTCCCCTTCGAGCGAATCGTTGCCGTCACCGCCGTTCAGCGTGTCGTCGCCTGTGCCTGCTTGCAGCGTATCGTTGCCACCACCACCGTTCAGGACATCGGCATCGTTGCCGCCCGACAGCGCGTCATTGCCGACACCGCCGTTCAGGGTGTCGTTGCCGCCCGCGCCCCGCAGCGTGTCATTTCCGGCGCCGCCAAAGAGCAGATCGCTCCCGTCATTGTTAAAGCCGGCGGTGGTATTGTAATCACCGGTGAGGAAATCGTCGCCGCCCTCGCCAAAGAGGGTGTCATCCCCATAGCCGCCGCGCAGATAGGCGTAGCCTGCACCGCCAGCCAGGATATCGGCACCAATGGACCCGACCTTGTTCAGGTTGGCCGTCGAGGTGCTCAGGATCACGTCAGAGACTGTTATGTCCGACGCGTCCGGGATGCCTTGCACAACAAAACCCGACAGGACGCCGTCGCGGCGTTCACCCACTTCGAGGTCCGGTCCGGTGTCGGTGATCAGCTGTTGCAAGGTCGCAAATTCGCTGATGCCCAGCGCGCTCAGGTCAAGCTTGTCGCCCTCACTGCTGTCAAAATCTGTCACGGTGGACGTTCCCGCCACCGCTGTTCCGGTGGCGACAAAGATGTCGGCGCCCGCGTCGCCTGTCAGCGTGTCATCGCCCACTGCCCCGTTCAGGGTGTCGTTGCCATTGCCGCCGTTCAGCAGGTCATTGCCGTCGCCACCGTCCAGCGTGTCAGCGCCGTCGCCACCGTTCAAGGTGTCGTCGCCGGTGCCAGCTTGCAACGTGTCGTTGCCGCCGCCGCCGTTCAGGATATCGGTACCGTTGCCCCCCGAAATCGAATCGTCGCCCGCGTCGCCGTTGAGCGTGTCAGTGCCACCGCCACCCAGCAGCGTGTCATTACCCGTGCCGCCAAAGAGCAAATCATTGCCGTCATTGGTAAAGCCGGTTGTGCTGAAAAAATCACCGGTCAGAAAATCATTGCCGCCTTCGCCAAAAAGGGTGTCGTCCCCATAGCCACCGCGCAGATAGGCGTACCCGGCCCCGCCCACAAAGACGTTTGATCCGGCGGTTCCAAGCTTGTTAAAGCTGGCTGTCGACGTGCTCAGGATCACGTCAGAGGCGGTGATGGCCGACGCGTCCGCGACGCCCTGCAGCACAAAACCAGACAGAACACCGTCTCGGCGTTCGCCCAGTTCCAGGTCCGCGCCGGTGTCGATGATCAGCTGTTGCACCGTTGCAAATTCGCTGATGCCAAGCGCGCTTACATCCAGGCGGTCGCCTTCGCCGGTGTTCAGGTCCGTTACAGTCGCCGTGCCGGTGACCGTGCCACCATTGGCGACAAAGACGTCCGCCCCGGCGCCACCGATCAAGGTGTTTACCTCGGTCCCGCCGTTCAACGTGTCGTTGCCGCCACCGCCGTTCAGCGTGTCCTCGCCCGCGCCGCCCAAAAGGCTGTCATTGCCGCCACCGCCGTTCAGGGTGTCATTCCCATTGCCGCCCGACAGCGTGTCGTTATTGGCCCCACCGCGCAGCGTGTCATTCCCGCCGCCACCGGTCAGGGTGTCTTCGCCCGAGCCACCGTCCAGCAGGTCGTTGCCATCATTGGTGAACCCGGTGGCTGTATTGAAATCACCGACCAGTTCGTCATTGCCGCCATCGCCAAACAGCGTGTCATCGCCATATTGGCCGCGCATGTACGACGCGCCCGCACCGCCCACAAAGACATCCGACCCGGTGGTGCCGTCTTTGAAGACATTGCTCACCGACGTGTCCAGAATGACATCAGACGCCGAAATAGCCGAAACATCGGCCACACCTTCGAGGACCAGACCAGAGAAAACGCCATCCCGCTGTTCGCCGATCTCAAGGTCCGCACCAATGTCGGTGAGAAGTTGCTGAACCGTGCTGAATTCCGAGATGCCCAGACCGCTCAGATCCAACAGATCGCCGTCACCGGTGTTGAAATCCGTGACCGACCCCGTGCCGGTGATTGTCCCGCCATTGGCAACAAACACATCGGCCCCGGTTCCCCCGGTCAAACTGTTCAGACCGGTACCGCCGTTCAGGGTGTCGTTGCCACTGCCGCCGTTGAGCGTGTCATTGTCCGCGTCCCCGTTCAGGATGTCGTCACCGGCATCCCCGAACAACTCATCCGCGCCATTGCCACCTGACAGCGTATCGTCATCGTCCCCGCCATTCAGCGTGTCATCGCCGCCGCCCCCGACCAGCGAGTCATTGCCCGCCTCACCGTTCAGCAGGTCCGCCCCGTCATTGGTAAACCCTGTAGAGGTATTAAAATCACCGATCAGCGTGTCGTTGCCGGTCCCCCCGAACAGGGTATCGTTGCCATAGGACCCGCGCGCGTAATCGTCACCGCCGCCCATGTTGTAGGTATCGTCGCCCGACGTGCCCGTCCGCGTTTCGTTTGCGTTGGTTCCGTTGAAAACAGCCACGACAATCCCCCTATCAAATCACCCAAACCCCGAGGTCATGCGCGTAAAACAATCGCGCGGTCTCAAAATTTATTGGGCCTTTTGTTCTGCCGAAACGAGCTTTGAATAATCTCCGGCGCGCCCCCCCATCAGGGCAATTCTGGGTATATTAGGAAACAATCGCACATCAAACAACTCCTGAACTTTGCCCTGAATATCGAGACCATGCACCACGTCCCCGGTATCCAGGTCGATCACGCGGATGCCACAACGCGCCGCCTCGCCGGTTTGGGTCAGTCGGTCTTCGAGGGGCAGACCGGAAAACACGCCGTCGCGCGCCATGGACAGACCGACCACAGCAAACCGCCCAACAAAGTCGAGCCCGCGGGCATAGCCCGGCAGCCGGGCGATCTCTTGGTAGCTGCCGGTGTTCAGGTCGATCTCACCAAAGCTGCCCTCGCCGGAGTTCAAAACATAGAGCCGTCCTTTGTGCCATCGCGGGCTGTGCGGCAGGCTCAAACCGGTGGCAACGGGTTCGTGACTGTCAACGTCAATCACAACGCCGCCCCCCACACGCAGTTGCCGCCACCCCTCGGATGTGTCGCTCATGGAAAAGGCGGTCACAAAGCCGGGCTTGCCGTCACGCATCGCCAGACCATTCAGATGGCACCGATCTTCGCTGGCCAGACGCGACACGAATTTCGGGCGCCAAACCTCCTGAAAACTGCTGGTGTCACTCACCGTGGCAAGGCAGCTAAACGCGGTGTTGGCAAAGATCGGACGCCCGCCGGCGTCGATATCAATCTCGTGAATGTCGATGTCACCGGTGACATAGGCCACGCGCGGACGGTAGGCGCGGCCAATCCCCGCCTCCTGCTCGCTCCGCGTCACGTTGTTTGAAAACCGCCACATCTGATAGCGGGACGCGACCCACAGCGCGGTCTCGTTGTGCGCCAGCCCCATGCAACGCTCAAACGGGAAAAAGCTGCGGTCCAGAAAGCCGTCCTGCTTGACCCCAATGACACAGAGCGCGCCGCCCTGATAGGTGGTAAAGGCAAAGGCAGATTGCGTCTCGCCCATCCACTGCCGAAACAGCCGGGTCGCCGAAAACTCGATCTGCGGACCATTGTTGGCGCCGTCCTTGCGCTCTTGCTCGTTCGCTTCTACCGCCGACACAGTTGATCCCCCAACACCCCCGTGCCGCCTTTGCCAGGCCGACACATCACCGGGCGGTAGCATGCAGTCTCACAAAAATTGTGCAATCACATCTTGGCCAAAGCCCAGTTGGCGGCGATGCGGTCTGCTCAGTCTGACAGGCGTGAGACGTGATCAAGCGTCTGGGTCAGGGCGCAATCGGCGCCAACGTCGCGAAGCGTCAGCACCATGCATCCCCACACGGCGCAAGTCTGACGCAGCGCCGTACTTAAAGAATACGCCGCAGCACACAGAAAACGCGCACTATTTTGGCGACGTCCTGTCAAGCTCAGCAGAGATCGGAATAAACTCGGCATCGTCCCCAGGCGGCAGTTTAAACGGACCGTTGTCCCAATCCGCCGCTTTCCAATCTTCCTTCGCGGTCTCGATGCGGTCCTTTGAGGACGACACAAAATTCCACCAGATGTAGCGATGTTCGTTCATCGTCGCACCGCCAAGCGCCATCAGCCTCGCCCCCTGTGGCCCCGCTTTCACCGACAGCGCGTCACCGGGGCGAAACACCATCATCTGGCCAGCCTCAAAGATATCGCCCGCGATCTCTATCGCGCCTTGCGTGATATAGAGCCCGCGGTCTTCGTGCGTGTCGGGCAGCGGAAAAGATGCGCCAGCCTCCAGCACAACGTCGAGATAGAAGGTCTCGGACTGCATCGTCACTGGGCTCTTTTCACCAAAGGCGTCCCCCAGAATAAGCCGCGCGGTGGCGCCGCCATCCGTTATCACCGGCAACGCCGCCTCTTTGTGGTGTTCGAAATCGGGCGCCATCTCCTCGCGCTCTTCCGGCAACGCGATCCAGGTCTGAATGCCAAACAGGCTGTGCCGCCCGGCACGGGTTTCGGGGCTGGTACGCTCCGAATGGGTGACGCCGCGACCAGCGGTCATCCAATTGACCTCGCCCGGATAGATCATCTGATGCGTGCCCAGGCTGTCTCGATGCTCGAACTCACCCTGATAAAGATAGGTGACAGTCCCCAAACCGATATGCGGGTGCGGGCGCACGTCAATCCCGCCATCGGTGATGAACTCTGCAGGCCCCATCTGATCAAAAAAGATAAACGGACCAACCATTTGCCGCTGGGACGACGGCAAGGCACGCCGCACCTCAAAACCGCCCAGATCGCGCGCGCGCGGAATGATCAGCGTTTCGATTTTGCCCTGAGCGCTCGGGCACTCGGGGGTGTGTGTTGGGTTCCATGACATGAACCTGTCCTCCTAACCGTTTGCCCAGTCTTCGGGCATCCATTGCGCCACGCGGTCAAAGCCATTGCGCACCGGCCGCGTGATTATGGCTTCTCCTTCGGCCAGGTTTGCCCCGGCCACTTCGGCAACATTCGAACGATGTGAAACGATCACGCGGTTGGTCCCGGCAGCCGGGGGTGTGGTCAACTTATCGCGCAGATAGGCGATGCGCGCGGCGCGACCATCGCTGTCGGACAAAAGGCCCAAAAGCTCCATCCGCACCTCCACGCGCCCAAAGGCAATCTGCGCCATGTCACGACATCTCGCAAAAGGGCTGGCAAGCACTTCGCCAACCGGGAAGCCTTCGGACCGGAACGCGGCGCCGATCCGCTCCGACTGCGCGATCCCCAGATCCGACAACAGGCGCTGGCGCGCGCGCGGCCAGTCAATCTGATCGACGCCTGACCACGTGGTGGCGGCATGGCGAAAGTAGATGACGTGCCCGCCGCTGCGCAGTGCCGCGCGCAGATCGGCACTTGCTGCCGCACGTCTCGGCGCAAGCAAGGCGGCCGCGCTGATCTGCAACAGGGTGCGACGGTTGAGGGGTGTGACCACGCGCTTTCTCCTCAGATGAGCCGGATGAAGTGACGCACAACCGGGCCGCTGGCGCGCGTATCAAAGGCGCGCAGGCTCTCCTGCACATGCGCATCGGCTTTGGTGACGCGCTTGTGCTGCTCGAGATGTTCCGCCCAGCTTGGCAGGTGGAACGTCTCCACCCAGGTGTCGCTCTCTTCGACACTCTGACACAGATCCCACCTGGTGGCGCCGTCGCGGTAGCGCTCGGCTGAAAAGGCCTGGATGGCCGATTTGAACGCCGCCTCGTCCTGCCGCCTGATCTTGTACGTCACGGTGACCAGCGCCCGCTGTGTCGGGGTTTGCGTCCCGCTCAGGGCCGGCGCCATCGGCCAAATGTCGGCTGCGCTCAGGTCAAGGTCTTCACCGCCACCGATTTCAAACCGCCGGGTCAGCCACATCGCCGCGATCATCCCGATCGCTGCGACCACCAGTGCGGTGTGCAAGTCTGCCGCCGCCGCAAGCTGACCCCAGGCCAGCGCACCCAGCGCCATGGACCCAAAAAACACCGTCAGGAACACCGCCAACCCGCGTGCGCGCACCCAGTTGGGCAACGCCGTCTGCGCCGACACATTGAACGAGGTCAAGACAGCGATCCACGACACACCGCCCAAAAACGCGGCAATCATCAGGGATGCGGCGGTCCCAGACAGTGCCATCACGCCTAGCGCGGCCGCCGTGCCTACGGTGCCCAGCTTGACAGTCTGATCCAGGCTGAGCCGTCCCTGCACAGTGGGAAGCAACAGCGCGCCGACCACTGCGCCACCACCGATCAGCGCCATCAGCACGCCATAGAGCTCTGATCCGCCGCCATCTGCGCCGCGGGCAATCAGCGGCAGCAACGACCAATAGGCGGACGCGAACAGGAAAAAGCCCGCCGCGCGGATAATGGTCGCGCGCATGGGCGCGTTATAGCGCACGTGCCGCACCCCCGTGGCCATGTCAGACAGCATCGATCCATGATGGCGCGTGCCAGGCTGCGGGTCGGGGCGCCACAACAGCAACGCGACAATGATGACAGTGTGGCTCGCTGCATTCACCGCAAAAGGCGCAGCCAGACCCACACTGGCAATCAAGATACCTGCCAAAGCTGGACCAATGGCGCGACTGATGTTGATGCCCATAGAATTGAGCGCAATCGCAGGCTTCAGCCGGTCGCGCGGCACCAGTTCGGGCACTATCGCCTGCCAGGCCGGCGCCATAAACGCCGCCCCCGTGCCAATCGCAAAGGTAAACAGAATGAGCAGAACGGGCGTGACACGCGCGGTCCACACCAACAGCGCCAGCGTTGCAATCACCAGCGTCAGCAGCACGTTGATCACCAGCAGCATGCGCCGCTTGTCCAGCCGGTCCGCCAGCGTTCCGGCAAACAGCGCAAACAGAAACACCGGCATAGTGGTTGCGGCTTGCACCAGGGTCACCACCGCCGGGCTGGGATTGAGCGTGGTCATCAACCAGCCCGCACCAACCTCGTGCATCCACGTGCCGGTGTTGGACACCAGTGTCGCGCTCCACAGCAACGCAAAGGCGCTGAATGCAAACGGCGAAAACGCGCCCGGCCGTGCCGCCACAGCGCTACCACTGGACGACATCAGACACCTCCTCGCGGTGTTTGAGCGCGTAGCTACGCAAAAACGGGCACAGCGGGACGATGCGCTGACCCGCTTGGCGGGCATCGGCGATCACGCGCTTGGCCAAAGCGCCCGCCACGCCCATCCCGCGCAGGCTGTCATCAACCTGCGTGTGATCGACAATGACCAGCACGTCGGACACTTTGGAAAGCGTCAGCTCACCCTGCCCATCGACGCCCGCGACGCTTGCCACGTAACGTGCCTTGCTGCCCGTGTCTTCGCGTTCGATTGTGATCGTCTCGGGCATCGCGTCATCCTCATGCGTTTTTGGCGAAATGTGGCCGCCGGGCGAAACGGGCGTGTATCGCCACGGCGGGGGTTCCAGGGACACCGGTGTCGCGAGACCCCGGCCGTTCAGATCAAACATCGAAATGCCCTCTCGCGCCGATCATTCAGCCGCCAATCGCTGCGGATGGGTCGGCGCCGCACCCGGTGCGCCAAACACCGGAATGGGGGACCAATCCGGCAGGGTTGGCAGCGCTGCAGGCGCCAGATCTGCAAACGCACCCTTGGCATGCACCACTTTGCCGCCGGTAAAGGTCAGATCGGCAGCAATCTCGGTAATCTCGTCCTCCGGCACCGCAAAATAGTCGCGATCCAGCACCGCAATGTCGGCAAATTGCCCGACCTTGATCTGCCCCTTTTTCCCGGTTTCGCGCGAAAACCACGCGCCGGCGGCCGTCCAATGTTGCAGCGCGTCATGGCGGCTCAGACGGTTTGCCGCGGACCAAATCTGATCGCCGCCGCGCCCCTTGCCACTCACAGCCCAATGGATGGCGAGCCACGGGTTGTAAGACGACACCCGCGTCGCATCGGTGCCCGCAGCCAGCGGCACGCCCGAGCCCATCATCTTTTTGACCGGCATCACATCGCGCAGGGCCGCCTCGCCATAGCGATCGCGATAGGCGGTCGTCTGGAACGCGATCCGGTTCTGATAGCTGATGCCGCCGCCCAAGCGCGCGACCCACTCCATCGTCGCCTCCGAAATCGTCTCACCGTGATCAAAGATCCAATTGAGCTCTTCGAGCCCCTGATCGCGGCCAACCTCCTCGATCAGCGACAGCAAGCGGTGGGCGCTTTCCTCATAGGTACAGTGGAAACGGATCGGCCAGCGATTTTCGAACAGGAATTCGAGCACCGGGCGCAGGTCGCCCTCCATCCGCCTGGGCAGATCGGGACGCGGGTAGGAAAAATCCTCAAAATCATAGGCCGAGGCAACCAGCATCTCGCCCGCGCCGACGCACTTCAGATAGTCGTCGCCCGCGTCAGGTTTCACCAGGTCATTCCATCGCTTAAAGTCATCCAGCTCGAACAACGGCCGCTGCGCAAAAAGCTGGTACCCGATGCGCACCGTTTGCTCACCGCGTCTGTTCAGCTCTGAAATCACGCCATAGTCGTCGGGGTAGTTGAGAAAACCACCGGCACAGTCCAGCGCCGATGTCAGACCCAGACCGTTGAGCGCCCTGAAATAGTGCTTGGTCGACGTCACCTGCTGCTCGAAATCGAGCTTCGGCGCCATGTCGAGCAGGGCGTATAGCGGCTGCGCATTGGGGCGCGCCATGGCAAGCCCCGTGGGCACGCCACTGTCGTCCCGCTCCAGACGGCCCGACACAAACGGCTCGTAAAAATGCTTGTCGATGCCCAGGGCCCGCAAGGCCGCTTGGTTCAACCACGCACGGTCATAGAGATGCAGCACGTAAACCGGGACCTCCGGCGCCACCGCATTAATCTCGTCAATGGTCGGCAGGCGCTTTTCGGCGAATTGGTCGGCAGACCAGCCGCCGACAACGCGGATCCACTGGCCCGGCGGCGTGCGCTGCGCCTGCGCCTTGAGCATGCGCAGGCCGTCGGCCAGGGACGGCACGTGGTCCCAGCGCAGCTCCATGGCAAAGTTGTTGCCCTGCCGGATGATGTGCGTGTGGCTGTCGATCAGGCCGGGGATCACCCGTTGCCGCCCCAGATCGACGGTATGCGTGTTTGTCCCGGCAAGCGCCAGCATATCTTTGTCCGATCCCACCGCCGCGATCCGCCCGTCGCTGATTGCCACAGCGCTGGCTTCGGGCAGGTCAGGGTCCATAGTGGTGATGCGTCCATTAAACAGAATTGTGTCAGCCATATCCGGCTCCTTTGCCGTTTTTCTGAATGGAAGGGGGCCGCCCCCGGGGAGAGTAAGAGAGGGAAGGTGAGAGCGGCGTGGCGGGGCGCTTACTCAGCAGCGATCCCCGCTTCCGAGGCATGTTCGCCCAGTGCCCATTTCGAGAACCGCACCTGAATGCCATAGGGTGTGTGGGCTTTCAGAATGTCCATCACACCGTCATAGGTTTCGCCGCGCGCCCAATCTTGCTGCAACTCAAAGATGAACTGCAGCGCGTTCATCGGCACCGCGCCCGCTTGCACCAACCGGTCCATGGCGCGTTCATGCGCCTCGGGGGTCACGTCGCCACAGGCATCGGCGGGCACGTAGACCTCATAGCCTTCGGCCAGCAGGTCGAGCGTCGGAAACATCACGCACGCCTCAGTCCATAGCCCCGCCAGCACAATCTTTTTGCGCTTGGTGGCGGCCACTGCCGCGCGAAACTCAGCGTCCAGCCACGAGTTGATCGATGTCCGATCAATCACCTGCTGACCCGGGAACAGATCCGTCACCTCGGGCATAAACGGGCCTGAAAAGCTGTCTTTGGCAACGGTTGAGATCACCGTGGGCAGGCCAAACAACTTGGCGCCTTTGGCCAGGATTTGCACGTTGTTGACAACCGACAGCCGATCATGGCTTTCGACGCCCTGGAACATCGCCGGCTGATAGTCGATCAAAACCAGGGCGGCGTTTTCGGGGGTGATCATTTCATGTTTTGACATGTGCATACTCCTCTTCATGTCTTGGACGTTTGGGGCGCGGTCTTGTGACCGGACGCGTCGTGTTTCGCGATTTGAAAGGATTTCATGTGCAGCGTTTTTGCGACCACGTCGCTGTGGCCGCGCAGCCATTGGACCGCTGCCTCACCGGCAAGCATACCCAACAGGCCCAACAGCGCGATAATGGGCGGCGCCGGGCTGCGCACCGCGATCAGGCCATAGATCACGCCGATCAAAACACCGGCTCCAAGAGAAAGGGCATAGGGGGTCCAAGACATTGCACGCTCCGTGTCTGCGTCTGTTGTTGTTTCGGAATTGGGGGCGCCCGACGGATCGACAAACGATAAGAATTGGCGCTATAGTTTAGCTCATCTATCCTATGGAGGGTGCCCGATGCCGATGAGCCGTCTGCCGTCACTGTCGGCCCTGCGCGCCTTTGAGGCCGCCGCCCGGCGCCTGTCGTTCAAAGACGCGGCAACCGAATTGTCGGTCACACCCGGCGCCGTGAGCCAACAGATCCGCGGCTTAGAGACTGAGCTTGGCGTGAGCTTGTTTGACCGCGCGCCCAGGTCGGTGACACTGACGCCCGCGGGCCGCTCGCTGATGCCAGATGTGACACAAGGCTTCATGATGATCCGCGATGCTGTGGACCGCATCAGACCGGCGCAGGGCCCCCGGCTGACCATCTGCACGGCTGGCATGATCATGCGCAACTGGCTCTTTCCGCGCTTGCACGGCTTCACCGCGCACAATCCGCAGGTGCAAACAAATGTGCGGGCGGTCAATTCGTGGGATCAAGATGAGGTGGGCGAAAATGAGGTCTGCATCCGTGCGATGCGGCACCCGCCCACCGACCTCTATGCCCGCGAAATCCACAAACTGCTGCTCATCCCCGTCGCAAGCCCCAGCTTCCTGCGGGAAAATCAGGTGCGGGTGCCTGAGGACGCGCGGCGTTTGCCGCTGCTCAATGACGGGGTCATCCACCATTTTTCCGGCGCCGCCGGGTGGGAGGTTTGGTGGAAAGCCGCGGGGTTAAAGGGCCGTGTTCCCCCCTACGCGATGTCCTTTGACGACAAATCCGCCGACTACGCGTTCGACATGGCGCTCGCGGGCAACGGGTTGTTGCTGGGCTGGTCAATCCAGTGCTTTGAGGCGCTCAGCGAAGGGCGCTTGCAAGTGGCGTTTGACCCGCTCGTCGAACTGGGGGTCAGCTACTACGTCGTGTGCCGAAAATCCGAAGCGCGGCTGCCGCATATCAA
>JBCCLL010000008.1:0-110199 GCA_039026855.1 Pseudomonadota bacterium
TCACCAAAATCGCGCCACGGCTCTATTCGGTTGCGCAGAAAAACTCGGTGCCGGATAGAGCGCTCGTCCTGAATGCGGTTCATATGCCAGACTGGACAGCCGCAGAAATTGAGACGCCAGCCTTGCGAGAGGCCTATACCAACTTATTGCGCGTGTTGCGCAGTGTGGCCGACCAACCTTTGACGTTTCTTGAGGGTCCGCTCCAAAGTGCAGCGCTGCGCGTTTTGATTGTTCACAGTTGGCGGCGGCTTGCGCTCAGGCACGCGCTGCTGCCCCGTGCCGCGCATAGCCCGGACTGGCCAGGGCACGACGCCCGTGAGATTGTTCGCGACCTTCTGGCACGGCTGGGTCGCCCGGATCCCGACGACTTCAATGCGCGCTAAACCGCGCTTCCCCCGTGACGCAGCGCGCGGTATAGCACCGCCATGACCAATTATCTGCACAAGGGCGATCTGCCTGCCGACCTCGAACTTGGCCCCGTGGTCGCCATCGACTGCGAAACTATGGGCCTCAATCCGCATCGTGACAGGTTGTGCGTCGTACAACTCAGTGGCGGAGACGGAGATGCCCATATGGTGCAGATCGGCATCGGCCAGAGCGAGGCGCCAAACCTGTGCAAATTGTTGACCGACGCGGACGTGCTCAAGCTGTTTCACTACGGTCGCTTCGACATTGCTGCGATGATCAACGCCTTTGATGTGGTGACCGCGCCCGTTTATTGCACCAAGATCGCAAGTCGGCTGATCCGCACCTACACGGATAGGCACGGACTGAAAAACCTGCTGCAGGAATTGTTGGGTGTAGATATATCAAAGCAGCAACAATCAAGCGACTGGGGTGCGCCGAACCTGAGCGATGCGCAACTTGAATACGCTGCGTCAGACGTTTTGCACCTGCACCGGCTGCGCGACGCGCTGAATGAACGGCTGGTCCGAGAGGGGCGCATGCAGATGGCGCAGGCCTGTTTTGATTTTCTGCCGATGCGCGCGCAACTCGATCTCGCTGGATGGCCAGACACCGACATTTTTGCTCATTCATGAACGCTGAGGTTCTCAATACAGCGCGGAAAGTCATCGAAACCGAAGCGCAAGCACTGCAGGCACTGGCTGAGACGCTGGATGATAGATTTGATGCAGCGGCGCGCCTGCTGTTGGACACCAAAGGCAGGGTGATTGTCACCGGCATCGGCAAATCCGGCCATATCGCACGCAAGATCGCGGCGACGCTTGCCAGCACCGGTACCCCAGCACAATTTGTGCATCCCGCCGAGGCAAACCACGGCGATCTGGGTATGGTGACCCGCGATGATGTTGTCCTCGCCGTTTCCAATTCTGGGGAAGCGCCAGAGCTTAGCCACCTGATAATCTTTGCCCGCCGCGTTGGCATTCCGCTGATCGGCATGACACGGGCACCGCACAGCACGCTCGGCGCGCAATCGGACGTTATCTTGCAACTGCCTGACTTGGGCGAAGCGTGCGGGACGGGTGTGGTTCCGACGAACTCCACCACAATGTCTCTGGCCTTGGGCGATGCTCTGGCGGTCGTACTGATGCAACACCGCGCGTTCACGGCAGAACATTTCCGAGATTTTCATCCCGGGGGCACCTTAGGTGCAAAACTGGCACGCGTGTCAGATGTCATGCACGCAGGCGCAGATATGCCGCTGGTTGCCGAAGATACACCTATGCCCGATGCGCTGATCGAGATCAGTCAGAAAAGCTTGGGGGTGGTCGGCGTATTAGACGGTAATGGTGCGCTTACCGGGATCATTACCGACGGAGATCTGCGCCGACACATGACCGGTCTCTTGGACTTGAACGCGTCAGACGTGATGACCATGTCACCTACAACGATCAAACCAGATGCGCTGGCACAGGAAGCTGTGGCGCTGATGAACAAGCGTAAAATTACCTGCGTGTTTGCCGTTGATGCCGACGGTAACGGCGCGCCCGCTGGGATTTTACATATCCACGACTGTCTTCGATTGGGATTAGGCTAGGCCGCTTATCGCAGCCAAAGGACTGAAAAATGGACGGTTATTCGCGCGTGATCGCGTGGCTCAAGGTGCTGCTACCGCTCATGGCGTTGGCCCTGCTGTCGACGCTATTCCTTTTTTCGCGCAACCCAGATGCAGCCGTCGCGGTGCCTTTTGCCGAAGGTGAGGTGGCGCGTCGCATCGCGGGCGAGCAAATCACTGGCCCGTTCTTTTCTGGCACAACGAAAGACGGTGACCGTGTTGTCGTTGAGGCAGGAACTCTGCGCACCGGGCAAAGTATGACCAGCGATTTGACCAAACTTTCCGCGCAGATAGACTTGGTGTCCGGTGTCCGCGTGGTCCTCACATCCGACCGTGGCCAGTTCGATATGACCCGATCAACATCTGAATTGGACGGGAATGTGGTGATCACAACGTCGACCGGAATGCAGATGAACACTGAAACTCTGATTGCCAATCTTGACGACATGACACTCGCAACGCCAGACATCGTTGCGACCGGGCCGCTGGGGCGCCTTGCGTCCGGTCAGATGCGCATGGAAAAAAGGGGCGATGCCACCGGCTCCCATTTCGTTTTCACAGACGGTGTGAAATTGGTATACGATCCAAAACGTAGCAAAGAGTGATTTAACGTGACCTTTTTCCCAAGCCTCATCCTTGTGGCCGCACTCTGTTTTGGCTCTATCGCATCTGCCCAAGGGACCAACGTCGCATTTGGCGCGATCCAACAGGACACAGACGCCCCGGTCGAGGTGACCGCGGATGAATTGGCGGTAGATCAAGCAACCGGTCAGGCGACGTTCACGGGAAATGTTGTGATTGGCCAAGGTGACATGCGCCTTTCGGCACCCCGCGTTCTTGTTGTCTATACCGAAGGTCAAACTGGCATCGACAGGATGGAGGCCACCGGCGGCGTAACGCTTGTGTCAGGACCCGACGCAGCAGAAGCGCAGCGCGCCGATTACAGCGTAACGGACGGCGTCATCGTGATGACCGGGAACGTACTGCTGGCCCAAGGCCAAAGCGCGCTCAGCGCTGAGCGGATGACCGTAAACCTCGATGACGGCACGGCACGCATGCAAGGCCGGGTCAGAACGATCCTGCAATCCGGCAACAATTAATGGTTAAACCTGTTCTGACACTGGCCGAGACAGGCGGTGGATTGCGCATATCCAAACTGCGCAAATCCTACCGCAAAAAGCTGGTGATCCGCGATTTTTCAATGGAGTTAAACCGCGGAGAGGTGGTCGCGCTTTTGGGTCCAAATGGGTCGGGCAAGACAACGACGTTCTACGCCATCGCCGGTCTGGTTAGCCCCGAAGGTGGTAAGGTCGAAATCGATGGCACCGATGTGACCGCCCTGCCCATGTATCGCCGGGCGCAAATGGGCATCGGCTATCTGCCACAGGAAATGAGCATTTTTCGCGGATTGTCCGTCGAAGCGAACATCCTCGCTATCCTCGACATCACAGAATCCGACCGTCACAAACGACGCGAACGACTCGAAGAGTTGCTGAGCGAATTTTCCATCGAACACCTGCGGCGCGCACCGGCACTCGCGCTGTCAGGCGGCGAGCGCCGCCGGGTTGAGATTGCCCGATCGCTTGCGGCCAATCCCAAGTACCTGCTTTTGGACGAACCATTTGCTGGCGTCGACCCGATTTCAGTCAGTGATATCCGCGTTCTGGTATCTGATCTGAAGACGCGCGGGATCGGTGTTTTGATCACCGATCACAACGTCCGAGAAACCCTCGAGATCGTCGATCGCGCTTATATTTTGCACGATGGTCAAGTACTTATGGCAGGCACACCGAAAGACGTGGTTGAAAATGAAAATGTTCGCCGCGTGTATTTAGGCGATAATTTCCGTATTTCCTGAGGCAGGTTTCGTCGCTTTTGATTGACAGACGGTGCGGTTCTGGCGTGCAATGTGACATGGCCTGCGCGCAGCGACATTCCATCAAATATCGGCACCGGATATCTCCGACACGCCACGGAATGAGCATCGAACCGGCCCTCCCGTCCAGCTAAGCCACCCTTCGTAGTTCCCGCGATGGTTGTGTCTTTGCCTGTTTCGGCGCAATAAAGGAGAAGGCATTGCAATTTACAATCAGCGGCAAACAGATCGACATCGGGGAGGCGCTGCAGACCCATGTGCGCGATGAATTGGGCAACGTCATCGAAAAATATGCGGGCCGACCAACAAGCGCTCAGGTGATCTTTTCCAAATCGGCGCATGAATATGTCTGCGAAGCCACGGTACATTTGTCCACGGGATTAACGGCGCAAGCAAAAGCGCATGCTACTGAAATATATGCTGCTTTTGACGCGTGTTCAGAGAAGATGGACAAACAGTTGCGACGCTACAAACGGCGCTTGAAAGATCACCACAAGGAACGTGTACAACCAGTTGAACTGTCTGGCGCTGCCTCGTATATCCTCGCCGCAGACTCCAGTTCCGAAGAATCGGAACCGGAAACGCTGCAACCGATCATCGTCGCAGAGATGGAGACCAAAATACCATCGCTGTCCGTAGGCGAAGCGGTCATGCAAATGGAATTGGCAGGTGCGCCGGTTTTGGTGTTCCGAAACGAAGGAAAAGATGGATTGAACGTGGTTTACCGCCGCGAGGACGGTAATATCGGTTGGATCGATCCCTGATATTCAGGGCGCCGAACAAGCGCCAGCAAAGCGAGAACCATGGATTTTGAAACACTTCTGAAGCCGGAAGCGGTCAAAGTGCTTTCTTCTGCAACGTCGAAAAAGAGGTTGCTGCACAGCATTGGTGATCTGATGGCGCAGGCAAATGGTGTCGATGCAGGACAAGTCG
This sequence comes from Pseudomonadota bacterium, assembly GCA_039026855.1. Taxonomy (GTDB): domain Bacteria; phylum Pseudomonadota; class Alphaproteobacteria; order Rhodobacterales; family Rhodobacteraceae; genus Tateyamaria. The sequence continues at coordinate 4,827 of JBCCLL010000008.1, forward strand.
TCGAAGCGCTCACCGCGCGCGAAGCGCTCGGGCCGACCGGAGTTGGCCATGGCGTGGCGCTTCCGCATGCGCGTCTCGACAGTATTTTCACGGTAATGGGCGTGTTTGTCCTGCTCGAAAAACCAATCGATTTCGATGCAGTGGACCGGCAGCCCGTTGATCTGGCCTTTGGTCTGTTTGCACCGGAGGATGCCGGTGTCGAACATCTCAAGGCCCTTGCACTGGTCTCGCGAACGCTGCGTGAGCAGTCTTTGTGCGAAAAGCTGCGCGCCAATCGTGACAGTGCCACGCTTTACACAATCCTGTGCGAGGGGCAGCCAGCCCAAGCGGCCTAGCCGGCCCCGGACCAGTCTTCAAAGCCAAAGGTGACGTAGTCGCGCCCATAAGCGGCGCGGCACAGCTTTTCGATCTCTGCGTCGTAGATATCGCTAAGCGTGTAGGGAGTGTCAGCGGTAACTGGCGGCAGATGTTCCACCGCAACCCCATACGTCAAGCGGGCCAACTCCTCTGCCAAACGGTCGTCGCGGATCAGGATGTCCGGCAACGCAAATTCCGCAAACCCTTCTATGATCTTGCTTTGGGTGGCCCAATCCGGGTCGACGCGGATAGCTGTCTGGCCAGCGATGTTCGCCTTGAGAAAGGCCAGAAAGGCGGCAAAGGCAGCGCGATGTGCGACCTTGTCATATGCGGTGTCAGCAGGATCATCGGGCAGAGGCAGCTTGTAGCGCCGGGCCAGCGTTGCGCGAATGCCAGCATAGCCGCCTTTGCCGGTCGTTAGGATACGCGTGCAAAAAACGGTATGCGCCCGGGCCAGCGGGTGCCGCAGCACCGTGAACCGCCGGTGACCTGGCGTCGCGCGCATCCAGTCGCGCAATATGCCCTGGTTCAGCTTGGACCGCAGATTTGCGCCGCCCAGTCGATCAACATGGCGCAACCACTCGACAACTCGATCTTTTGGACCGCTCCGCACCGGCAAGTAGACCAGCCGCGCCGTATCCGAGGCAAAGTAGGTTGGCACCGCAGCACCACGTCGCGGTTCAAAATTCGGCGTGCGGCACAGGTTAAACTGGTCTAGCGCAGTGAGCGCCTCTTGCATCTGGCCAAAATTGCTGACCTTTTCCGACAACGCCGCTGGATTTTGCACCTTCAGCGTTTTGTCCAAAGCATCAAGCCGTGATGGGACGCCAAGCCAGGCAGCAAGACCATTCATCACCTCAATCTTGTTCAGGTCTTCATAGGATATGTAAAACGCAGTCTGCCCAGATATCTGCAGGCGATTGAGCAATGTCACCTGAAAATTTTGCAGCGCATCCAGATGATTTTGAAATTCTTGGGCGTCAAACTCAGCCTTGCCATCTTTGCGCGCCTTCGCGTCTGTCAGCTTCCATTGGCCTGTTGCTGTGGCAATCTTCCAGGAGACATAACTGTCGACCGGGTTCCGGGTCAGAATGATCTTTGCACATTTCGGATCATCCAAGATCTTGTCAAAAACGCGCGGATCATGGTTGTGAAAATATCGAAAGCCGCTCAACTCTGGCGCTTTTTTGAAAGCGCGCAGCAACGCCTTTGGGTCGTCGTCCCGCGCGGCCTGTGTCACCCCGAGGATAGCGGTTTCTTCCGGGTAACCTAGAAAATGTGGATTAAACGCCTCACCCAAACAGGCCAAGCCGTCAAACGCGTTCAGATTGGATTCCAGAAAATTCGAGCCGGTGCGCATCTCGGCGAACACCACAAAATAGTCGAACTGCGGCATTGCGGGTTATCGCACGAGATAAGGTTTTCGGGACGGAGCCGGGGCAAGCTCGTGCCCCAAAGCAACCGGGAAATCGCCCATAAGGTAAGGGTGCATCCCCTGGTTTTTCAGGTTCTGCAGAAACTGTCCAAAGCCTTTCAGGTCGACCATCTTTGGCACCTCAGACAACCGGCGCGTCTGAAAATGACCGATCTCGTCCAGTATGCTTTGCAGCGGTTCCATCGGCGCTTCGACAAATTCGGCCATGGTCCAGATCCGGATCCGCGCCTTGGAATAGGGAGAGCGCAGGACGTTGAGATGCTCGCTTTCGATCTTTTGCAATCGCGCCGCTTCTTTCCTTATGTCCATGAAATTTCGGTTTGATCGAAAAAGCGGCACCGCCCAGGCTCCGGATATGACCGAAATCTGCGCATTTGGGTCTTTGGACATGCGCCAAGACACGGCTTGGTTGTCGCTTGGGCCATATTGAAAACACTGTCGTTCGCCCCGCGTGTTCCAGATCAAGTTCGTGAGGAACCCGCGCGGGTTGTAATCTCGCGCGCTCGCACTGTCGCCCAGCGCCCCGTTTATATTGCTCTGTCCGTCGGCAAGGTGTACGCGGTCAGGCGCGAACAAATGCCCGTGTACACGTGCACCGGTTGCTTTGGCCAACCAAGGTTCAAAATTTTCAAATATCTCGGTGAAGCCCTGAAAAACAGAATAAGGCGCTGCTGTGACACCGTTTTCCCAATCCTCGTTCGGAAAACGGCTTTGCATGTAAAGCCCTGGCCGCCCTCGGGTCCGACGGTCCACAGCCTTGGCAAAAATCCTGTCAATTTTGCCCGGATTGGGTTCTGTGCGCTTCATGGCGCCGGCCGGATCGGTCAGAAATGCATCGTACAAGCGGTTTGCTTGCGGCCAGATCTTGCGCGCGACAAAGCAGTCCGAACGGCGCAAAAGCTGCAGATGGTCATCGTAAAAAATGTGTGGCTTGCCCTGAAAATCGAACTTGGACAGGGTCAGCGACCGACTTTCTATGTTGGTGGAAAACTGCCGGGCGAGGGTTTGGTAGTAGCTTTCGTCAGGGATCCAGACGCGCTTGAAATATCGGTCATATTCTGGCCGATCTGGCCCTTGCAGAATTGCTGACAAGGTCTGACGTGTGAGGCACCACCATTGGCTGCCCATATGGGGAACCAACCCATTGGGAATGCGGCGTCGATAACCCACCTTGCGCTGTAATGCGACGTACCGGTCAAAAAGAAAGCGCTGGCGTTTCCAAGAAAACGGAAAACGCAGTGTAAAGCGTTCCTCATCCAGGCCACCCACCGTCCACGGCACATCCGACGTTGTCGCACTTTCAATAAAATCCGTTCGCGGACGCGCTGCGAGGTATTCAATCAGTTCCTCCACCGGGCGCAGCGGCAGACACGATCCAGAAGCCAGATAGACATGGCGCACATCCTCGAAATCTCGCAGCAACATCTCTGAAGCCGCCTGGCTGGCTGAAACAATTCCCCACGAACCCCATTCACAGCGAAAGCGCTTGCTGAATTGGATGGTTGGCACGTCGCTGAACACTTGCGCAAAATTTGCATATGTCTTGCGCGGCACTTTGGCGTCGACATGAATGACAACCGGGCATCCGGCAGCGGCCCAGTGCCGCGCGGCCTGTTCGGCGCGATCCAGCGCAGTGTGCACAAGCATGACGATACCAACGCTCATGCCCAGTTCCCTTTGGACATGAGGCCGAGGATCTCAAGCTGGCGCCAGTTGATGTATTTTTCCGACCATTTGCACCACAGGTCCGGGTCGTCGCGCATGGTTGCAGCGTAGGCCTTGTATTCGACAGATGCAGCGTAGTGCTGCTTGCGCGTCAATTCCTCGGCCGCCTTAGCGGTAAAGGTATCGAGGAATTTGGCGTGCAAAAGCACTCCGGATGCTTTCTCTCCGCCCCATTCGTCATAAACCAGATTGAGCCCGCGCGGCAGCAGCATGTGCGTGGAGGAAACATACGTGTAGCGCCGGTCCCATTTCACCAGTGGGATCTTGTTCAACGCTGGGGCTTTGGCCGGGTCCTCAGCAAAAAACATCCGGGCGCGCGGCCCACCCTGTATCCAGAGATTTCCGAACCGTTTGTTGCGCGAGATTGTGTAATTTCCACTGTCGAACCAGCTCGCAATCTCAAGCGGGTTCTGCCCCTTGCGATAAGGCTGTGCGTCAAGTCGACCCTTGGGATACATGTCCAGCAGCATCGCCGAAAATGACCGAATCGATGATGCATCCAACCAATCGGTCAACGCGCGCAGGGGCCGCGTGTCGCAGAACGGATAAATCAGGAATTCATCCGCATCGACCGTCAGAGCCCAATGCCCGTGCGCGTGTTTCAACTGCAACCAATTCAACCAGTCCACGCCGAACCGCGCGCGCTTGTAACTCGCCTTGGTATGCCACAGCGACACGTCGCGCTGCGCCGCGAGGTAATCTGTCGACCCGTCCGTGCTGTCATTGTCCACAATCAGGAAATGGTTGATCCCCATATCGCGGTAGTAGTCGAGGAAATAGGGCAGGCGCACAGCCTCATTGCGCAATGTCGTGAAACAGAGCAGATCTGTGGCGCGGATATCCTTGGTGCGATCAACCAGAGCACGCAATTCACGACGCTTGCGAAACGCGCGTAAACGCCATCGCTTGCGCTGGAGCCTCAGCCGATATGACTGCAACGCGCCCAATTCATCCCGTCCTCTACCCGCTGCGATGCTGCAGCTATCGGTGCGCTATCAGGTTAACCTTAAGACAGTCTTGAAGTGATCCGCCCAGGTGGGTGGGGTGAACTGCTTTGGGCTAGCCTCTTGACGCTCCGCTTTGGCCAGTGCTCTGACCTTGTTTATCCACAGATAACGATCGGAAACGCTTGCGTAAATGGCAATGTCGCCCAGCACTTCACGGTAAACTGGAAGATCGTTCACGATGATTGGCCTTCCGAGCGTTGCTGCCTCAACAGCGGGCAATCCAAAGCCTTCCGCTAAGGACGGGAAAAGCAAACCATGCGCCCCCGCCATCAACGCTGCGAGCTGTGCGTCGCCCAGATTATTTCGTTCCTCGATTTGCGCCCCGGCCGACAACTGATCCAGTCGCGCAAACACGGCTTCGTTTTTCCAACCGCGATTGCCCGCAATGATCAATGTCGGTGCATCGGCGCCCATTTCTTCCCACATATCGAGCAGAAAGGCATGGTTCTTGCGCGGCTCAATAGTGCCGACGGTCATAAAATATGACTGAAGCGGGAGGCTGACAGAAGGGTCAGGGGCGTGTCGCACCGTTCCCAGATGCGCAACAACAGAGGGCACGTTGCGACTCAAGTACCGCCGCGCCCGGGTTTGTGTATCCGTCGAATTAAAGATGATCAGGTCTGCATGTGCATCGACCTTGCCCAGCATAGCTGCAAATTTTTCCGACGCTCCGTCGCGCTGATAGTGCGGAAACTCCAAAGGGATCACGTCGTGAATAAGCACGGCGATGCGTGCGTTCAGTGTTCGCAGTGTCGCCAGAACCCGCAGCGTCAGGTTCGAATGGCCAACATTGATGTAGCTGCATCCCGCAAGCCCCGCTCGACGGAGCATCAGACCCAACAGCGGTGGGATCACTCGCGCACGCGCCACACGGCGGGTGGCGTTCCAGATGTTTTCTGCATCACCTGTGATCCGCCCCAGGACGATACGCAGCCCTTCTGCATCCAGCAGGATGTATCCCCAACGGGACCGGATCAGCGCGTAAACTGGGATCGGATCATCAAGCAGCGCGCGCGCATAGGCCAACTCAACCCGATCCACCCCAGTCATCACACGACCCGCCCGCCGCATCAGACGCGTCAGGTCCAACAGTCTCGCGTGCGGAGGGCTATTTGTGGTAGTGGCCAGTTTGGTGCCATCTCCAGGCGTCGGTAATCATCTTTTCCAAAGTTGATCGGGACGGCCGCCAACCCAGCTCTTGCTCCGCCCGTGTTGAGCCCGAAACAAGCTTGGTACAGTCACCCGGGCGCCGATCTCCTTCGACATAAGGCACTTCGCGGTTTGTTACCGCACGGGAATGATCGATCACTTCACGCACTGAAAAACCGCTTCCCGTGCCAAGGTTGAACACCCGGCTTGGGTGGCCATCGGTCAACCACTTCAACCCCAGCACATGCGCATCGACCAAATCGCAGACATGTACATAATCGCGGATGCAGGTGCCGTCAGGCGTGTCATAATCAGTACCGAACACCGTCAGAGCCGACCGTTTGCCAGCAATGGCATCCAACATCAGCGGGACAAGGTGCGTTTCGGGTTGATGAAACTCCCCCACCTGTCCGTCAGGATCCGCACCGGCCACATTAAAATAACGAAAGATCACGTGCCGCAGTCCGTGCGCGGCTTCGAAATCGCGCAGGATATCTTCGATCGCGCGTTTGGACGCACCGTAGGCGTTGAGCGGGTGTTGCGCGCTGCCTTCGTCCAGTACCACGTTGTCTTGGTCGCCATAGGTGGCGCAGGTCGAAGAGAACACAAAATCAAGACATCCCGCCGCCACCGCGGCCTCGATCAAGGTCAGTGATCCGGACACGTTGTTGCGCCAGTATTTGCCTGGCTCCTGCATTGCTTCGCCCACTTGGCTCAGCGCGGCGAAATGCATGACAGCCTGCGGCTGATAGGCGGCAAAAACGTCATCCAACCGCGCACGATCCAGCAAATCACCGCGTTCAAACGGGCCGAACTGAACCGCGTCTTCCCAACCGGTTTCGAGGTTGTCAAAGGTTACAGGTGTAAAACCGGCGGCCTGCAGGGCTTTGCACGCATGCGACCCGATATACCCTGCACCGCCCGTGACCAATACGTTGCCCACGTCGCATTACTCCGGTTTATTCAGCTGCTTGATCCATCTTCGCGACGTCTTGGATGTAAGCCATCAGGTCATCGCGCAACTCATCCCGTGCAAGCCCAAAGGACACGGTCGCTTGCAAAAATCCAGATTTTGAGCCGCAGTCAAATCGCCTGCCTCGAAAACGATACCCATATACACCGCGCTCACCGCCAATCTCGGCAGCAATGGCATCAGTCAATTGAATCTCGCCACCCGCGCCTGATTTCATCTGGTTCAGCGACCGCAGCACCGATGGTGTCAAAATATAGCGGCCGATCACCGCCAGATTTGATGGCGCGTCGTCAGGTTCCGGTTTTTCGACCATACCCCCCACGTCCACCATCGGGCCCATGTCATTTTTGATGTCAAGAACACCATAGGCCGAGGTTTTTTCCTGCGGCACTTCCATCGCGGCAACAATATTACCGCCGGTTTCTTCAAACGCTTCGACCATCTGTTGCAAGCACGGCTTTTCCGCTGCAATCACATCATCCGGCAAGATAACCGCAAACGGTTCGTTCGCGATCAAGCGCCGCGCGCACCACACCGCATGCCCCAGACCTAATGCTTTGTGCTGGCGGACATAAGCGATGGCGCCGCTGTCCATGTTCGTGTCTTTCAGCACTTCGAGAAGCTCGGTTTTCCCTTTGCGGCGTAATTCCTGCTCCAGCGTCGGAGCCAGATCAAAGTAATCCTCGAGTGCGCCTTTGCCGCGGGACGTTACAAATATGAATTCCTTGATGCCCGCCGCGCGCGCCTCATCAATCGCATATTGGATCAACGGACGATCAACGAGCGTCATGATCTCTTTTGGCACCGACTTGGTTGCAGGCAAAAACCGCGTACCCATCCCGGCAACCGGGAAGATTGCCTTAGTCAGTTTGTTCCGCATCGCGTCACCTTTACCTTCTTTTCATTGTGTCACCGGCAAATGGCTTCTGCTTGGCGATCGCCTTTCTTTAGCTTACCCAATTCATTCGCGCCACACCATCAATGACTGTTGGCAAATTGGTTAAGGACTAAGCAAACGACCAGAAATAAGGCGAATTTCCGCCAGCCGCGCCTGCTCACGCTTAACTCTGCGAGAAAATGTGGTTGCTTGGATCAGCGGTTCCGACCGCTCGGAGCGGCCCCACAAACCCCCGCTTTGCAGCCAAAAACCTTCATCCAAAAAGCTATGCTGGTGATACAATGTTGTCGGTGACAGGCTGAGAACTGTTGCGATCCCTCCCGCTTCGACCGTCGCACGCGCCTGCGCCCAAAGCTGTGAGTTTTGCCAGATGCGCCCAGCAAAAAACCGGCTTTCGCCTGTGGCCATGGGCATTGGACGAAAAGCTTGGATCGGGCTTTTGGCAAGTTCTGCGCCGCCGCGCTTGCGTTCAAGGCCTTGCGTGTACCCTTGGTCCAATCTCTGCAACAGCCTTTTGACATCCCGTGGTTCCAGCCGACCAGCGACCATGTGACCAATCAGCCGCTTGCGTTCTCCACTGCGCAACGTGCGCCAATGATCTGATCGATGTGCCTGCGGTAAGTGTTTGCGTTGGAACACCGCCCAACTTGCACCGATGTCAAACAGATCGCGTGGCACGCGATCCGGTCTTCGATGTCGGCTGGCGGCAAACCCGTGATGCACCTGTGCCAAGGGTGCAATTGCCGTTGCTAGACCGGCGCGGGCCAGCCGCAGATTTAGGTCAGTCTCATCCAGAAAAAATGCGAACGCCGGGTCAAATCCTTCCAACGCAATAAGCGCATCCCGGCGCACCGCCATATTTGTGCCTTCGGTTTTGACGGCGCGCCCCGTCTTAGGCGTCAAAACTGTGCAAGAATCATCCGATCGGTCGAGATGCGTAAAGTGCCCGCGGGTATCGACGCTGCGCGCCTTGTATTGAAAAGAAATGCCGTTGCGAGCCCGTACAAATCCACCAGATGAAGCAACGTCATCTCGCGCAAAAGGCGCCACAAGATGCGTCAACCAGCTGGGCTCTGGTACTGCGTCATCGTCGATAAACGCCACGACATCGCCCGCCGCGTGACTGATACCCAGATTGCGCGCACAACTGATATTGGCCTGATCAAAGCGCACCAACTTCAAATCGCCGGCGAAGGGCAAACTTTGCGCACTGGCCAGCCCGTCTGCATCTGACACCAAGACAACTTCAAATGCAGGGTACCGCAGTTGCGATATGCCGGTCAGACAGCGTTTCAGCGCGTCCGGCCGGTCGCGGCTCACCACCACAACACTCACCGGAATTGCTGCGCTCATGGCGTGCCCATCTGCGCCATCATCGCTTCAAGTTTTGGAACGTCTTCGGGATTGTTCAGCTCCCAAAACTGTCGTCCACGCGCCGCGACCTCGACGCACAACACTTGTCGCCCGTTTTCGAGAAAGCGCAATTGCTCAAGACCTTCGAGAGTTTCCAACGGACCGGTGGGCCAGTTCGGATAGGCTGCCAAAGCGTCGGGGCGATATGCATAGACCCCGACATGGTGAAAGACCGGGGTCGCCTCTTCGGGCATGTAGGAGGTGCCAGTGAACGGGATCACCTCTTTGGAAAAATAGAGCGCTTTGCCGCTCGTGCCGAACACAGCGGTTGTGCCACCAACGCGGCCCGCGCGGCGGTCTTCCAGCAGACCGGTGAGCGTGGCGCCGTCGCAGCGTAGAACGGGCGTTGCAATCTCGGCCTCGGGCGCGGCGTTTAAGCCCGCGATCAGGCCTTCGACAAACCATGCGGGTGTCAAAGGCGCATCGCCCTGAAGGTTGACGACTATGTCATAGCCGCCACCCAGCGCTATGTGCGCCTCCGCGCAGCGTTCGGTGCCATTGGCGCAGCGCTCTGACGTCATGACCACATCGGCCCCGAAACCAGCGCTAGCGTCTGCGATCCGATCATCATCCGTCGCCACAACAACGCGATCCACGCCGTCCACATCGCATGCTGCCCGCCAACTGCGTTCGATCAGCGTGCGCGCCTTGCCGGTTGCACCGGTCAGCGACGCAAGCGGTTTGCCAGGGTACCGAGTTGACGCGAAGCGCGCCGGAATCACGAGGAGGACGGACATCAGCCCTCCTTGAGTGCAACCGCCGGGGCGTATGCGATAAAGAACGGGTTGGCATAGCCGTCTTTGCCGTATCGCAGCGGGCTCAGATCATCAAAACGGACAACCTGCCCGCCTGCGCCAGCCAGCACAGCATGACCCGCAGCCGTGTCCCACTCCATTGTGCGCCCCAAGCGCGGGTAAAGATCGGCTTCACCGGTTGCGACAAGGCAGAATTTCAGGGACGATCCTGCGCTTTTCATATCTTTGACGTTGTACTTGCTGATGTAGTCATCGGTCGCTTCATCGCGGTGGGATTTCGATGCGACAACCATGAGCGCTGCGTTGTCGCTGCTCGCGACACGAAGCGGCTGCGTGACGCCGGGCGCGCGAGGATCAAGCGCGCCGGTTTCCTCAACCGCCGTGCCATCCGCCGCGGTGTAGAACATCCGACCCTTCGCGGGCGCATAAACGACGCCGCGTACCGGCACGCCATCTTGGACATACGCGATATTCACTGTGAAATCGCCGCGGCGGTGGATGAACTCTTTGGTCCCATCAAGGGGGTCAACGATCAGGAACGATGTGCCTGTCGTGGCATGCGTCGCCGCCTGCTCTTCGGTGACAAGCATCACGTCAGGGAACGTAGCCCGCAAACCGGCAGAGATATGTGCATCCGCTGCCTCATCCGCGGCGGTTACCGGGCTGTCATCCGACTTCGACTTCACCTCGAAATCGTCCGCCTCGTAGATCTCCATGATCAATGCGCCTGCCTCGATCGCCAAACGGCGGATCACGGGGATCAATTCCTCGTACACCATAAACCTGCTGCCTTTGCGGATTTGTTGAATTTTTACTGCCTGCACCTTATGATGCGAACACAGCGGATCATCAAGAAATCCCTGACCCTGTTGCAGTCGAGGCAGAGGCACGCATGTTCACCTCATCACGCAAGCCGCAAACCGGCATTGGTTCCGCCTTTGCAATGTCCGAGGTGATCTACCACTCCATCGTTCGTTCTGTGCGCAAGACGCATAACAACGCTTTTATGGCGATTGGCATGAACATGCTACAAGCCGTGATCTTCGTCATGGCGTTCTACGTTATGTTTTCGGTCCTGGGGCTGCGCGGCGCTGCACTGCGCGGCGATTTTCTGTTGTACATCATGTCGGGCATATTCTTGTTCCTGACACACACCAAATCGCTCAGCGCGGTCATGGGAGCCGAAGGACCTGCAAGCCCCATGATGCAGCATGCACCGATGAACACAATCGTATCGATTGTTTCGGCGGCACTTGGGGCGCTCTACGTACAGATTCTGTCGCTCTTTTTGATCTTGTTCATTTATCACGTCGCGTTCACGCCAGTGGTGATAGATCAGGCTTTCCCAGCTTTTGGCATGCTTGTTCTGGCTTGGTTTACCGGCTGCTCGATAGGCTTGGTCCTAATGGCACTGAAACCGTGGTTTCCCACATTTGTATCGCTATTTTCGACAATTTATCAGCGCGCGAACATGATTGCCTCGGGCAAGATGTTTGTGGCCAACACTCTTCCGGGCTACATGCTCGCCATGTTCGATTGGAACCCGCTGTTCCACTGCATCGACCAGGCGCGCGGCTATGTCTTCATCAACTACAACCCGCACCATTCCACCTGGGAATACGCGTTTTGGTTCGCAATTGTGTTTATCATGGTTGGTTTGATGGGTGAGTTTTACACGCGCCGCCACGCATCGCTGAGCTGGGGCGCGCGACGTTGATCACGCGACCACGCGACAGGTCAAGTTAATCCGCCCACCCTTCGGCAGCAGCGTCGACGACCCAAATCGGATCCTGTCGACCCCGTGATACGTCAACCGCGCCGCACCGCCCATCAACACGACGTCCCCGCTTTCCAACCACTGGCTTTCAGTCTTGCCGCCGCGGGTTGTGTTTCCCATCCGAAAAAGACCCGCGTCGCCGAGGCTCACAGACATAACCGGCCAGGAAAAATCAGCCTCGTCTTTGTCCTGATGCATGCCCATGCGCGCGCCCTCGCCGTAATAGTTGATCAACAGGCAGTCAGGCTGTCGGTCCAGACCCGTAACATCGGCCCATATGTTCAGAACAGATTGCGGGATCGGTGGCCAAGGGTTACCGGATGGATGCGTCTCGGAATAGCGATAGCCGGATGCGTCCGCATACCAACCGACACGACCCGCCGACGTCATCCGCACACTCATCGGCTTGCCATAGGGCGTTTGCGGCGAAAACATCGGCGCCGCGGCCGCAACACCACGCACCTCAGCAACCAATGCGGCCTGCTCCGAAGGCGAAAGATACCCCTTTAGGATGTCGAATCCCCGCACGCGCAGCTTCATCTTTCATTTCTCCGCAATTTTAACCAAATTTTTGCCGGTCGGATGCAAATCGCAATGGTTGCAGGGGACAGGCACCCCACCTATATACGCCGCAGCGCACGGAAACGTGCAATCAATCGTGGCGCCGATGCCTCTGCGGGTCGCCGTCTCGGGACATCGCCTTGAAGATTAAAAGGGATCGAAAACATGGCAAAAGTCATTGGTATTGACCTTGGAACCACCAACAGCTGCGTCGCCATCATGGACGGCAGCCAGCCGCGGGTCATTGAAAACGCCGAAGGGGCGCGGACAACACCGTCCATCGTCGCCTTCACCGAAAGCGAACGCCTCGTTGGTCAACCGGCCAAGCGTCAGGCAGTCACCAACCCCGATAACACCATTTTTGGCGTCAAGCGTCTCATCGGTCGCCGGTTTGACGACGCGGACCTAGCCAAAGACAAGAAAAACCTACCCTTTGCTGTCATCGACGGCGGCAATGGTGACGCGTGGGTCGAGGCGCGGAGTGAGAAATACTCGCCCAGCCAGATCAGCGCTTTCATCCTGGGCAAGATGAAAGAAACCGCTGAAAGCTATCTTGGCGAAGATGTGACCCAAGCGGTCATCACTGTCCCCGCCTATTTTAACGACGCCCAGCGTCAGGCCACCAAAGACGCGGGCAAGATCGCCGGTCTGGAAGTGCTGCGGATCATCAACGAACCGACCGCTGCCGCGCTGGCCTATGGGCTCGACAAAGAAGACAGCCAGACCATCGCGGTTTACGACCTGGGCGGTGGTACGTTTGACGTTACAATCCTTGAGATTGACGATGGCCTGTTCGAAGTGAAGTCGACCAACGGGGATACATTCCTGGGTGGTGAAGACTTTGACATGCGCATCGTCAACTATCTCGCCGAAGAGTTCCAAAAGGAAAACGGCGTCGATCTGACACAGGACAAGATGGCCCTACAGCGTCTCAAGGAAGCTGCCGAAAAGGCCAAGATCGAGCTGTCGAGCGCAAGCCAAACCGAGATCAACCAGCCGTTTATCTCGATGGGGTCCAATGGTCAGCCGCTGCACATGGTCATGAAACTGACCCGCGCAAAGCTGGAAAGCCTGGTGGGCGATCTGATCAAAGCGTCGATTAAGCCGTGCCAGGCCGCGCTCAAGGATGCGGGCCTGAGCGCATCTGACGTGGATGAAGTTGTGCTGGTCGGCGGTATGACCCGCATGCCGAAGGTGATCGAAGAGGTCACCAAGTTCTTTGGCAAAGACCCGCACAAGGGTGTGAACCCGGACGAGGTGGTCGCCATGGGTGCGGCTGTTCAGGCTGGCGTGCTGCAAGGCGACGTCAAGGACGTGGTTCTGCTCGACGTGACCCCGCTCTCGCTAGGTATCGAAACGCTTGGTGGCGTGTTCACCCGTCTGATCGACCGCAACACCACGATCCCGACCAAGAAGAGCCAAATTTTCTCGACCGCCGAGGACAACCAGAACGCGGTGACAATCCGCGTCTTCCAGGGTGAGCGTGAGATGGCCTCAGATAACAAGCTCTTGGGCGCCTTTAATCTGGAAAATATCCCGCCGGCACCGCGCGGCATGCCGCAAATTGAAGTGACGTTTGACATCGACGCCAACGGCATCGTGTCCGTCGGCGCCATGGACAAGGGAACCGGCAAAGAGCAAAAGATCACGATCCAGGCATCGGGCGGTCTGTCGGATGCAGACATCGAACAAATGGTTAAGGACGCCGAGGACAACGCCGAAGCGGACAAGGCCCGCAAGGAGTTGGTCGAAGCCAAGAACCAAGCAGAAAGCCTGATCCACTCGACCGAAAAGTCGATCGAAGAGCATTCGGACAAAGTCGACCCGACCACGGTTGAGGCGATTGAGTTGGCCATTGCCGCGCTCAAGGATGAACTTGAGACCGAAGACGCCGACAAGATCAAATCCGGCATCCAGAACGTGACCGAAGCGGCCATGAAACTGGGCGAAGCGATCTACAAGGCAAGCCAAGAAGAAGGCGAAGACGCGCCGCAGGCGACGGATGAGCCGCGCGCTGACGAAGACGACATCGTCGACGCCGAATTCGAAGACCTCGACGAAGACAAGCGCGCCTGATCTTGGGCTGCCAAAGGAACCAATCAAAAGGCCGGCCCGCAATGGCCGGCCTTGCACGTTCCAGCAAAGGACATTGATCCATGGCAAAACGCGATTACTACGACGTGCTGGGCGTCTCGAAAGGTGCCAGCTCGGACGAAATCAAAAAGGGCTACCGGCGCAAGGCCAAGGAACTGCACCCTGACCGCAACGCCGATAACCCGAACGCCGAAGCACAATTCAAAGAGGCAAACGAAGCCTACGAAATCCTCAAAGATGCCGAGAAAAAGGCAGCTTATGATCGTTTTGGCCACGCCGCTTTCGAAGGCGGCATGGGCGGCAGTGGCGGTCGACCCGGCGGCGGGTTTGGCGGCGGCCAGGGCGACTTCGGTTCGTTCTCAGACGTCTTTGACGATCTCTTCGGCGACATCATGGGCGGCCGCGGTGGTGGCGGCGGTCGTCGCGCTGCCCGCGGTTCAGACCTGCGCTATAACCTGCGCGTCAGCCTCGAAGACGCCTTTAAGGGCATGCAAAAAACGATCAATGTCCCAACATCGGTCACTTGTGCTTCGTGCAACGGAACCGGCGCCGAAGGCGGCAGCGAACCCACAACCTGCCCAACATGTTCCGGGATGGGTAAGGTCCGCGCTCAACAGGGATTTTTCACCGTCGAAAGGACGTGTCCCACCTGCAACGGCATGGGTCAAATCATCAAAGATCCGTGCAAAGTGTGCGCCGGCGCAGGCCGCGTCGAAAAGGACCGTGCGCTCAACGTCAATATCCCCGCAGGCGTAGAAACCGGCACCCGTATCCGCCTCGCTGGCGAGGGCGAAGCTGGCATGCGCGGCGGCCCATCGGGCGATCTCTACATCTTCATAGACGTGCAAGAGCACAAGCTTTTTGAGCGCGACGGCAACAACCTGTTTTGCCGTGTCCCGGTCAGCATGGGAACCGCGGCCCTCGGCGGCAGCATCGAGGTCCCAACCATCGATGGTGGGCGCGGCCGGGTGCAGATCCCGGCAGGAAGCCAATCCGGCCGGCAAATGCGACTGCGCAGCAAAGGAATGCCGGCTCTACGCGGCGGCGGCACCGGCGACATGTTCATCGAATTGGCCGTGGAGACCCCCGTAAACCTCACTGCCCGGCAAAAGGAAATACTGCGCGAATTCGAAGATCTCTCCGAAGAGAACAACCCCGAATCGAGCAGCTTTTTTTCCAGCGTGAAATCCTTCTGGGACGGCATGAAAGGTTAAGAGCTGGGCGCACGCTCAACTTGCTTGACACGGTCCCGTCGTGCACCGTGCGCCCATGCGCCGAAAAAGGGAAAACACTGTGATCCGGCGAATATCGCCGGATGATCTGGACCAATTTCTGGCCTATCGCGCCGACCCAGATGTCGCGCGATATCAAAGCTGGGAGGTCATGGACCGTGACCGCGCACGGCCCTTTCTTGCATTCAATCAAAAGATCACCCCCCTGATACGCCCTGGCGCATGGGTCCAAATCGCGATCGCCGACCCGGCGGATGATACGTTGATCGGTGACCTAGGGATCATGCTCTCAGACGACCAGATGGAGGTTGAATTGGGTATCACCCTCGCCGCCCATGCGCAGGGCTTTGGTCATGGCCTACGCGCGACGCAATTGGCGTGCGCGCTGATTTGGGATGAAACTTCCGCGCAAGTCATCAACGTTTGGGCCGATATACGCAACAGACCATCGCGCAGACTTGCCGAACGCGCCGGCTTTGCGTTCAAAGGCTTCGAAACCAATAACGAAGTCAAAGAAGCGGCGTTTTCTATGCATCGGCCCGAGGGCAATTAACGCTTCTCTAACCAAGACCCGCGCATCTTGGCATCATGTCACATTTTGCCGAACAACCTCTCCCGTTTGACCTTGATGAAGCGCGGCCGATCCCGCTGCCAAAGGGGCGCACTCCTAGCTACATCGCCAACCATCGCAAGCGCCTGCGCGGCAGGTTTGTTGCTGGCGGCGCTGCAGCGATGCCCGACTATGAGATCCTCGAACTGGTGCTTTTTCGCGCCATCCCGCGACAGGACGTCAAACCTCTGGCGCACGATCTGCTGGATGCCTTTGGCGATTTCAACCGGGTCATAACTGCGCCGCCTGATCGTCTGCGCCAGATCAAGGGCGTCGGTGAAGCGGTGATTTGCGAGCTCAAGATCGTTGAGGCCGCATCGCAACGACTGGCGCGCGCGCGCATCATTAACAAGCACATCATCTCAAGCTGGGATGCGCTGCTGGATTACTGCCACATGACCATGGCGCATCGCGAAACCGAGCAATTCCGCGTGCTCTACCTCGACCGCAAGAACGTTCTGATTGAAGATGAGGAACAGGCCCGCGGCACAGTGGACCACGTTCCGGTCTATCCCAGGGAAGTGGCCAAACGCGCGCTTGAATTGAACGCATCCGCGCTGATCCTGGTGCACAATCACCCGTCGGGCGATCCAACGCCCAGCCAGGCCGACATCGACATGACCCGGCAGATCGAACAGGCATGCAATGCTCTGGGACTGACTTTGCACGACCATCTGATTGTCGGAAAGTCGCGTGAGCTAAGCTTTAAGTCAGCGGGTTATCTTTAAGATGAGCGCGGCGGCACTTTGGCAAACCGGCCCTTCGGGGAGGATTTTTTAAAACAGAGAAGAGGGAAGGCGGCACGCGGCGGGCGATTGATCTAGCGGACCCAAACCTCAACCCGGCGGTTGGCCTGTCGACCCCACGCACTGTCGTCGCACGCCATAGGCAGGGCTTCGCCAAAGGCGTCGACGCCCAGATCGATGCGTTCGAAATTTGCCGTCTCCGCCGTAGCGGTTAGAGCGCGCCGCACAGCCTCGGCGCGGCGCAGGGCGATGTTGCGATTGGCTTCGGCTGCTCCGTCTCCATCGCTGAACCCGACCAACAGCAGGCGGCGGGCGTCATATGTCCCTTGTTCGAGCGCGCGGGCGAGTTGCTGAATGTTGGAACGCGATTGCGCATCCAGCCGGACCGAACCTGTTTCAAACCTGAAAGAGATCGACAGCCGCTTCATCGCATAGAGTGTCCGCGTCATGCGCTGAAGCTCTTCCAGAGTTACTTCGGGCCCCGCAGAAGTGACCGCGTTAGCAAACCGGTAACCCTGGGCATCAATAGATACCTCTTCGGGCGACTGATCGACAAAGCCTGCGCGCCGGGTCACCACTTGAGCCGACGCACCGCGGGTGAATGCGAGAAAATCGCGCGCAACTTTGGGCAAACGACGCGCCGGCAAATAAAGGAACATCGGCGCGGTCAGCGGATAGTCTTCGGTCTTGATGGTTCCGCGCGTGGCCGACAGTGAGAAACCACACGGCCCTGTCAAACTGAGCGCGCGCGCGCTGCCAACCTCGGAAAAGCTTGCTATTCCCAAGGCAAACGGGTCGCGCAGCACCGCACTTTGTAAATCAGAACCGCGATCATGCTGTATGCGTTTGGTGGCCAGCGTTAAGCCAACAGGACCAACCAACTTGTCTTCGACCGCTTGACCAAGCCCGGTTCGCTCGCCCGGTAAATGCAGCACGATAGGCGCATCCGGGCCACCCAGCAGGGACCAGTTGGTGATCCGCCCTGAAACAACGTCGGCCAGATCGCTGGGCGAGATCGTATCAAGCGGGTTTGACGGCGCCACAATTGGCACCATTGCATCCAACGCCAGAACCCTACTGCGGTTGATCCCTGTCAGATCACCCATCCCGGCCTCGCGCGCGCGCTGGCGCTCCGCCGGGCGGATTTCACGCATGGCCATAACGATATCGGCGTCATTTGCCAGAAGATCAGCAAAGCCTTCGTCCGTGTTTGTCACCCAAAAGTAAAAGCGGGCCGCCACCTTACCCGTCGCGTCGTGGGTCAATTCATAGATAAAGCGCTGCGCATCCTGATCGATCCGACGCGGCGTGTAGCCCGCACGCAACGCAAACCCTTCGATCAAGGCGGGCATAAGAACAGCGCCTATTGTGGCAGAGCCAGAGACACTAACCTCGGCCACGAAATCCTGCAGATTGGGGCAAGCGGGCCCCTCGCACCTGACACCGGACCCATCGACTGTCAGTTCGCCGTATATCGTTTCGACACGATAGAATTCGCCATCAAATCCTAGCAGCGTCCCACTGATCTCAACCTGTCCATCGGGCGAGGTCAGTGTGACGTCCTGAGCCGCAAGCCCAGTGCCAAAGGCAACTCCCAAAATGAAAAGTGCGGCGCAAAACGCCGCACGTAGTTTGGTCATGGTGACGTGCTCGGGTCGCGATCAGTTCGCAGCGACTTTCATATCTGGGAGCAAATTGTTCAACACCAGAAAGTCACCCGTCGCCTCACAGCCTGGCACATCCAAAGTCAGGATATGTGTTGTCACGTCGCCAGTCGCTTCCATTTCAAAGGATTGCGCTTCGATGGTCTGCCCGCAATTCAACGACGTCACCTCGGCCTCTATGCTCATATCGATCACGCCGGTGCGGGCTGTGTCTGCGGCGGCAAAGGAATAAATCTCCGCCACAAGAGGATCGGCCATTCCCTCATTACCAAGCCGCATGAGAAAGCCGGTTTGGCCTGCTTCGACACGGGCCAGGTCGGGTGTGGTTTGCGACCAGACATGCCCGTCATCGCCGTAGTTGGCGCCAAATTCCCGTGCGTGCAGCTGGAAACCGGCCTGGCCGCGCCATTGCAATGCAACGCGGGAAAAGCGATTGATGTCGGTCACACTGGCCTGCGCGACGGCACCGTCACCGCCGGGCAGGGAAAAGATGAACACAGCTTCTTCGACCATCGCCGGGACGAGTATGTCCAACGCCCCATCCGGGCCGCTGGCATAACTGAACATCAGCCCGTTGTGATGGACTGTGACCCGCTCATTGGGTGCGCATGGCGCATCAAAGGACAGGCTAACCATTGCGCCCGGCATTGCGCGTGCATTGGCTGTGACGTCGCAACTGTCTATGCTCTGCAGGGTTTCCCCCAGCGGCGCGGTCAGCAATGCGTCGACTGGCGCAACAGCACGCGTGATCGACGGATCATCGCTGAACTCGATGACGGGTGCGGCAGCGGGTAGTATCTCTGGTCCCGAGGGACGTGCCGAGGTCAACTCGATCTCTTGCACATCAAGCGGACCATCAGGACCTGCTTCAGGGTCCGCCGCCGCTACCGGAAGCGGCACGCCCAGGGATGCCTGGCCATAGCGCTGGTCCGCCGAGTCGGTGTTTTGCATGATAAAGCCGATGCCCACAGCTATCGCCAGCGTGCCCGCGGCTGTCACGCATTCCTTCTTGTACGACATTGTCCCACGCCCTCTCCACAAATGTCTCCCATTGTTGGGTGACAAGGAACTGGGGCTTGGATAAGGCGGCGGCGGGGAAACTTTAGGGCGGGAATGCGGCGTCAGAGACGGCCGTGGCAGTGCTTGAACTTTTTGCCCGAACCGCATGGGCAGGGATCATTGCGCCCCGGATTGCCCCACGAGGTGGGATCGTTTTGGTCAAACCCGTTTTCCAACGCTTCGGCCGTCGGCTCAGGCATTGCGGCAGCATCAGCGGCTTGTTGCGCGGCTGCTTGCTGTGCGGCCATCTGCTCCAACATCTCCTGCTGCTCTTCTTCGGTCAGCGGACGGATACGAGACAGCTTTTGCGTGACCTCGGTGCGCAGGCTTTCCAACATGCCCTCAAACAGCTGGAACGCCTCGTTTTTGTATTCGTTTAACGGGTCTCGCTGCGCATAACCGCGAAAGCCCACCACGGACCGCAGATGTTCCAGCGTCAGCAGATGTTCGCGCCACTTGCCGTCAATCGCCTGCAGGATCAGCTGCTTTTCAATGGACCGCATATTCTCTTCGCCGAATGCGGCTTTTTTCTCCTCCAGCATCTTGTCGCTGGCTTCGATCAACCGCTCGCGGATCTGCTCGTCGTCCACGCCCTCTTGGTCGCACCAGTCCATCACTGGGACATCGAGGCCAAGCTGTTCGATGGTGCCAGCATAAAGGCCTTCGGTGTTCCATTGATCGGCATAGGTGCCTTCGGGCATGTACTGATCAATCAAATCGTCCACGACCTCGTCGCGCATATCGGCGGTGATCTCGTGCAGATCTTCGGCTTCCATGATCTCACGGCGCTGGGTGAACACGACCTTGCGCTGATCATTCATCACATCGTCGAACTTCAACAGCTGCTTGCGGATGTCAAAGTTACGGCCTTCAACTTTGGCCTGTGCACGCTCCAGCGACTTGTTCACCCAGGGGTGGACAATCGCTTCTCCTTCTTCGAGGCCAAGGGTCTTGAGCACGCGGTCCAGCCGGTCGGAACCGAAAATGCGCATCAGATCGTCTTCGAGGCTCAGGTAGAACGACGTACGACCCGGGTCGCCTTGACGGCCCGAGCGGCCGCGCAACTGGTTGTCGATGCGGCGGCTTTCATGCCGTTCAGAGGCCAGGACAAACAGACCGCCCGCCTCAAGGACCTGCTGCTTTTCTGTCTCGTGCTCAGCCTCAATGCGCGCGCGCACCTCTTCCGGGTCGGCCTGCGGATCGGCGGTGATCGCTTCCAGCACCTTCATCTCAACATTGCCGCCCAACTGAATGTCGGTGCCGCGGCCCGCCATGTTTGTGGCGATGGTGACGGCGGCCAGCTTGCCGGCATCGGCGATGATCTGCGCCTCTTGTTCGTGTTGGCGCGCGTTCAGAACGTTGTGCTTGATCTTTTCCTGGGTCAGCAGCGTGCTGAACATCTCGGATTTCTCGATCGAGGTGGTGCCGACGAGAACCGGCTGGCCCTTTTCATGGGCGGCTTTGATCTCTTCGATCATGGCTTTGTACTTTTCGGGGGCCGTGCGGTAGACCTGATCGTCCTCATCCACCCGTGCGATGGGACGATGCGTTGGCACCTCGACCACGCCGAGGCCGTAGATTTCCTGGAATTCCTCAGCCTCCGTGACGGCAGTGCCGGTCATCCCAGACAGTTTACCGTAGAGACGGAAGTAGTTCTGGAACGTGACCGACGCCAGCGTCTGGTTCTCGGGCTTGATCTCGACACTTTCCTTGGCCTCAATGGCCTGGTGCAGACCATCGGATAGGCGGCGCCCGGTCATCATGCGCCCGGTAAATTCATCAATCAGGACGACGTCGCCGTTGCGTACGATGTAATCCTTGTCTTTGGTGAACAACTTGTGCGCGCGCAGACCCTGGTTCACGTGATGCACGATGGTTGTGCTTTCGGGATCGTAGAGCGAGGCACCCTCTTCCAGCAGACCGCGGGCCAGCAGTTGCTCTTCGAGGAACTCGTTGCCTTCGTCGGTAAAGGTCACGTTGCGCTGTTTTTCATCCAACTCGTAGTGATCATCTTCGATCAGCGGGATTAGCCCGTCGATGGTCACATACATCTCGGACCGGTCCTGCAGCGGGCCCGAAATGATCAGCGGCGTCCGCGCCTCGTCGATCAGGATACTGTCCACCTCATCGACGATGGCAAAGTTGTGCCCGCGCTGCATCATCTGGTCGATGCTGGGTTTCATGTTGTCGCGCAGATAATCGAACCCAAGCTCATTGTTGGTGGCATAGGTGATATCACAGGCATATGCCGCGCGCTTTTCCTCTTCGGGCATGTTGGTGTAGGCGACGCCGGTGGTCAGGCCGAGGGCGGAAAACACCTTGCCCATCCATTCTGCATCCCGCTTGGCCAAGTATTCGTTCACCGTGACCACGTGCACACCTTTGCCCGTCAGCGCATTCAGATAGGCAGCAAAGGTCGCGGTCAGGGTTTTGCCCTCGCCGGTTTTCTGTTCTGCGATGTTGCCCTGATGCAGAAACAGCCCGCCCATCAGCTGGGTATCAAAGGCGCGCAGGCCCAGCGCCCGTTTCGCAGCCTCGCGGCAGTTGGCAAACGCTTCGGGCAAAAGCGCATCGAGATCCTCGCCGCCCATCGCGCGTTTGGCCAAGGCTTCGGTCCGGTCTTTCAACCCCTCATCGCTTAGTGCTTCGAACTCGGGCTCAAGCGCGTTGATCTGGGCGATGATTGGCTGGACGGCTTTGATCTTGCGATCATTTGGGGAGCCAAATACCTTTTTGGTGAGGGTCGAAAAACCGAGCATTACGTCTCCAGCCGGATCAAATCATCTTGCGCAGCATTTGCTTGCCGGGCGCGCGCCTAGCCCATACATACCAGGGCAGCCAACCGGCCCCGTCTGCGTCCATAGGGCGATGTAAGGGTCACGTGAAACCGTGTCAATGCGCGCTTCAGGCGCGCGCCAAGCCCATAGGACATAGATAAATGAAGCGTTTGTTCAGTCTCTCTGCACTAGCTCTTTCGGCCGCCCTTGCCCTGCCTGCCGCGGCCCAAGATGCCGATACCGTTGTTGCATCTGTGAACGGGGTGAACATCACCGTCGGTCACATGATCGTGGCGCGCGAGAGCTTGCCACCGCGGTTCAAAAATCTGCCTGACGACGTGCTGTTCACCGGCATTCTGGACCAGCTCATACAGCAAGAGCTCCTGGCGCAAAGCTTTGAGGGCGAACTCCCAGCCCGTGCCCGTCTGCTGCTGGAAAACGAAACCCGTTCACAAACTGCCGGCGAAGAGATTGAAAAGATGCTGGCCAAGGCGCTCACACCCGCAGCCTTGCAGGCCGTCTACGACGCGCAATACGGCGATGCCGGGCCGTCCGAGGAATTTAACGCTTCGCACATCCTCGTTGAAACCGAAGAAGAGGCCGTAGCCATAAAGGCGGAACTGGACGGCGGCGCCGATTTCGCGACCACAGCTCAGGAAAAGTCGACCGGACCGTCCGGTCCCAATGGCGGATCGCTCGGCTGGTTCGGCCAAGGCGCGATGGTCGCCCCGTTCGAAACCGCAGTGATGTCACTGGCCAAGGGCGAGGTGTCGGATCCGGTCCAAACGCAGTTTGGGTGGCACGTGATCATCCTCAACGACACGCGCACCGCTGGCCTGCCCACGCTCGAAGATGTGCGTGGCGAATTGGAAAACACGATCCGCAATGAAACACTGGACGCGCGGGTGACCGCGCTGCGCAATGCCGGATCGGTAGATCAAAGTGGCGCGCTCGCTATCGACCCGGCGATCCTCAAAGACCTCAGCTTGGTCGAGTAATCCATGGGCGGCACTCCCCCGCGCTCACCATTGGCGCCGGACGCGTTTCCTGACATACCGGTCATCGACGGCGTGCGGTTTGCTGTTGCCGAAGCAGGGGTCAAGTACACCGCGCGCAAGGATGTGATGCTGGCCGTGTGCGATCCAGGCACGGCTGTTGCGGGTGTGTTCACGCGCTCGGCCACACGGTCCGCACCGGTGCTGGATTGTCAGTCAAAGCTCGGCGGCGCTGCCGACAGCGGCGCTGCGATCCTCGTGAACTCAGGCAACGCCAATGCGTTTACTGGCCGAAACGGGGTGGACGCAACGGCATCGGTTGTGAACGCCACTGCGGTGGCAACAGGGCTGCCCGCGGCGCGCGTGTTCACGGCCTCCACCGGCGTGATCGGCGAGCCATTGCCGCAAGATCGGATTACCGGATGCCTCGATGGTTTGGTCGGCTCTTTGCGGCCGGACACAATCGAGGACGCCGCACAAGCGATCATGACCACCGACACCTATGCCAAGGGGTCAGGCAAAAACGTTCAAATCGGGGGGCAAAACGTACAAATCGCCGGGATCGCCAAAGGCTCGGGCATGATCGCGCCCGACATGGCGACAATGCTGGTCTACCTGTTTACCGACGCGCAGATCGCACAGCCGCAGTTGCAAACTCTGGTCAGCCGCATCAACGAGCGGACGTTCAACTGCATCACCGTTGACAGCGACACGTCCACCTCTGATACGCTCCTGTGCTGCGCAACCGGGGCATCGGGCGTCGACGTTACAGATAAGGTTGAGTTTGAAACGGCGCTTGAGGACGTCATGCTGGATCTCGCCCACCAAGTGGTACGCGACGGTGAAGGCGCATCCAAATTTGTCGAAATTACCGTGACCGGCGCGGCATCCGATGCAGACGCCAAAACCCATGGCCTCGCCATCGCCAACTCACCGCTGGTGAAAACCGCCATCGCGGGCGAGGACCCGAATTGGGGCCGTGTCGTGATGGCCGTGGGCAAATCCGGCGCAGCCGCCGACCGTGACACACTGTCGATATGGTTCGGTGATGTGTTGGTCGCGGACAAAGGATGGGTCAGCCCAAACTACCGCGAAGAGGACGGCGCCGCGGTCATGCAAAACAAACAGATCAACATCCGCGTCGATATCGGCATCGGCAACGGCACGGCCAGGGTGTGGACCTGCGATTTGACACATGGCTACATCTCCATCAACGCGGATTACAGATCGTGATGGACACGCAGGGGTCGTGCGCATGAACGTCATCCTAGTCAGCGCTGTCGCTCTGATCGACGTCGATGGCCGCGTGCTGTTGGCGCAACGTCCCGAAGGTAAATCCATGGCGGGCCTTTGGGAGTTCCCGGGCGGTAAAGTTGAGCCCGGCGAAACGCCCGAAGCGGCATTGATCCGCGAGCTTGACGAAGAGCTCGGCATTGACACGTGGGAAAGCTGCCTCGCACCGCTGACATTTGCCAGTCACAGCTACGATGACTTTCACCTTCTCATGCCACTATTTGCTTGCCGCAAATGGAACGGAACACCCCAATCACGCGAAAAGCAAACTCTAAAATGGGTGCGCGCAAATCAGTTGCGGGACTATCCTATGCCAGCCGCCGACATTCCGCTGATCCCGATTTTGCGCGATTGGCTGTGAAAACGCGCCACTTACTGCAGCAAGCCGCACAAATAATTAGCGTCGCGCAAAAAATAGCGTGACAGGATGCGCGCATAGGTTATCTGTTGACCAGTCTTTTCTTTGGGGAGGAAAGTGCAATGCTGCGTACCATAGCGCAGGGTACATCGATTTTGATCCAAGGCCTATATGTTGCCACGCTGCCGGATGGTCGCGTGACAGTTAAGGTGGACGGCTCGGTGTATTCCGGAAGACCCATTGCCCGCGCCGCTTGATCGGCAGCGGGAAACTAAAAAAGGGGACGGCTTCTGGGCCGTCCCTTTTTTTATTGGCTGGTGCCGATTGGATCAGTCGAGTGTGCGGGTGATTTCCTCGCGCTCGAAAATCTCGATCACATCAGCGGCGCGGATATCATCATAGTTTTCAAATGCCATGCCGCATTCTTGCCCTGACTGCACCTCGGGCACTTCGTCCTTGAAACGCTTCAGCGTTTTCAACGTGCCCTCGTGGATCACCACGTTATCGCGCAGCAGACGTACACCAGCGGACCGGCGGGCCACACCTTCGGTCACCAGACAACCCGCCACTTTGCCAACCCCGGACACCTTGAACACTTCTTTGATTTCGGCGTAGCCGATGAAGTTCTCGCGGATCTCAGCGGACAGCAAGCCGGATGCGGCAGATTTCACATCGTCGACTAGGTCATAGATCACCGAGTAGTATCGGATCTCAACACCCTTTTGGTTGGCGCTATTGCGCGCTGGCGTGTTGGCACGGACGTTAAAGCCCATGATCGGCGCGCCGCTCGCCTCGGCCAGACCGACATCGGTTTCGGTGATCGCACCGACGCCCGAGTGCAAGACGCGCACGCGCACCTCGTCATTGCCGATTTTCTCCATTGCTTGAACAATGGCTTCGGCTGACCCTTGCACGTCCGCTTTGACCAGGATGGGCAATTCGGACACGTTCTCATCCGCCTTGGCGTTGGCCATAAGCTGTTCGAGCGTCGTGGCGGCACCGGCAGCGGCGCGTTTGTCCTTGGCCGCTTTCTCGCGATATTCGGCGATCTCACGGGCTTGCGCCTCTGTCTCCGTCACGTTTAGCACATCGCCGGCTTCGGGTGTGCCGTTGAGGCCCAAAACCTCGACTGGGACGGACGGGCCGGCCTCTTTGACGCGCTCGCCCTTGTCATTGATCAGCGCGCGGACCTTGCCGTATTGCTCGCCTACGACAAAGATATCGCCCTGGCGCAGCGTGCCCTTTTGCACGAGCACGGTAGCCACGGGACCGCGGCCCACATCAAGCTGCGCTTCGATCACCGCACCCTGCGCGGCGCGGTCGGGATTGGCTTTGAGCTCAAGGATCTCCGCCTGCAGCGCAATCGCTTCGAGGAGTTCATCAAGGCCTTGGCCCGTGATGGCCGACACTTCGACGTCTTGGACCTCACCGGACATCTTTTCGACGATGACCTCATGCTGCAGCAGATCGGTGCGCACTTTGTCCGGCGTGGCGTCAGGTTTGTCGATCTTGTTGATCGCGACGATCATCGGCACTTCGGCCGCTTTGGCGTGGTTGATCGCTTCAATGGTCTGCGGCATGACCGCGTCATCCGCCGCCACCACAAGCACCACGATGTCCGTCACCTGAGCGCCCCGTGAGCGCATGGACGTAAACGCCGCGTGGCCTGGCGTGTCGAGGAAGGACAACACGACCCCGGCTTCGGTTTTGACCTGATAGGCACCGATGTGCTGAGTGATGCCACCGGCTTCGCCGGCGACAACTTTGGCGTCGCGGATCGCGTCCAGCAACGAGGTTTTGCCGTGGTCGACGTGACCCATGATGGTGATGACCGGCGGACGGGAGGACAGGTCCTCGTCCTTGTCCTCGATCTCCTTGATCACGTCTTCAACGTCAGAATCAGAGACGCGTTGAACCGTGTGGCCAAACTCTTCGACGATCAGTTCGGCGGTATCAGCGTCGATTGTCTGGTTTTGTGTGACCATCATGCCGTTGTTCATGAGAGCTTTGACGACGTCGCCCACTTTTTCCGACATCCGGCTGGCCAGTTCCGAGACGACAATCGCCTCGGGCACCTGCACTTCGCGAATGACCTTTTCACGCTCTTGGCTGCCGCCCATGGCCTTTTGGCGAGCGCGCTCCTGTTTGCGCTTCATCGCAGCCATGGAGCGTTGCCGGCCACCTTCGCCACCGGACAGGGCCTGGTTCAAGGTCAGCTTGCCTGAGCGGCGGCCACCCTCGTCCCGGCCACGGTTTGACGGGCGCTGCTCGCGTTCGCGTTCGTTCTTGCGCGGCGTTGCGGCAGGTGTTGCCTGACGCTGCGCCTGCTTGGGCTGTTCGGCCGGTGCGGCAGCGGCCACCTGTGCCGCAGCGGCGGCTTCGGCCGCTTTGCGTTTTTCGTCTTCTTCCTTGGCCTTGAGCGCTTCTTCGCGCTCGCGCTCTTCGCGTTCTTTGGCCTCGGCTTCGGCACGGCGGCGTTCGCGTTCGGCCTCGCGTGCCTTTTCTTCGACGGCGCGCTTTTCGGCCTCTTCGGCCTCACGCGCCTTGGCCGCCTGAACGGCCTTCAAGCGACGCTCCATCTCGGCATCAGAGATACCGGCAGGCCGCTTTTTGGGATCGCCTGCGGGCGCGGTGGTACCGGTTTTGGCGGCACCCGGTTTGGGCACCACAACGCGCTTGCGCTTGGTTTCGACGACGACATTCTTGGTGCGGCCGTGGCTAAAGCTTTGCTTTACGTTGCCCGGCCGTGCGCCACCCTGGCGCAACCCCAATGTCTTTTTCCCGTCTGTATCGCTCAAAGCTTTTCTATCCTTCCGAACGGCCCTGGCCGCCCTCTTTCTCGCGGAAGCCCCGCAAACGTTGCGCTTCCTCTACAACACGTTTCGTGAGTCCACCAGAGGCCAGCGCCCCGTGTATCACAGTTTGGCGCCCAAACGCCAAGCCAAGCTCATCCGCGGTCAGCCAGCCGATGTAGTGGCCGAAATGCGGTGTGCTCAGTTTCGACTTGCCCCGGCCCGACCCATCAGAGGCCTGGATGAGCACCTGCGCCTCTTCCATTTGCAGCATGGCCTTGACCTTTTCATAGCCAGCCACGGCCCGCCCGCCCTTGCGCGAGAGGGCGATCAGATCAACGGTACGGCGCGCCAACTGACGCTCTACCTCGTCCACAAGGCCCTCGGGCACCGACACTTGCCGTTTGGCACCGCGCGAAAAGAGCCGCTTGTCCACAGCCCGGTTCAGCGCGGCGCGGGAGGCGGATACGTACATCCCGCGTCCCGGCAATTTGCCTGTCACGTCGGGAACGACCTGATCGTCTGGCCCCACGACGAAACGGATTAGCCCGTATTTTGGCTGCACCTCGCCGGTGGCAAGGCACTTGCGCTCGGGACCGTCATCCCGCTGTTTTGCCGCCCCGCCGCGCGCCATGGGCCATTAGACCTCGGCCTCATCGGATGCGTCCGCATCCTCTTCGGCCTCTTGTGCTTGCGCCTCAAGTTCCGCCGGATCAACCCAGCCCAGCAACACGCGGGCTGTCATGATCAGCGTCTGCGCCTCTTCGAGCGAGACGTCAAACGGTTCAAGCACGCCGTCATCTTTGTGCCGCTCACCGTCGACGGTTGTCCAACCACCGGCCAGTTCCCAATCTGCGCAGGTTGCAAAATCTTCCAGTGTTTTCACGTCGTCCTTGGCCAACGCCTCAACCATCTGGGGTGTCAGGCCATCAAATTCAATGAGGCTGTCCTCGGCCCCCATGCTGCGCGCATTGTCGAGCGCAGCCTTGGCCTGCGCCTCAAGCACATCGCGGGCGCGGGCCTGCAATTCGTTGGCAGTGTCCTCATCGACACCGTCGATGACCAACAGCTCGTCAATCTCGACATAGGCCACCTCTTCGAGATTGGTGAACCCTTCGGATACCAAGAGCTGGGCAAAAAACTCGTCCAGATCCAGCGTGTCCATGAAGAGCTTGGTGCGCTCTTCAAACTCGGCCTGACGGCGCGCTGATTCTTCGGCCTCGGTCATGATGTCGATGTCGAGGTTGGTCAGCTGGCTGGCCAGACGCACGTTTTGGCCGCGACGGCCGATGGCGAGGCTCAGCTGCTCTTCGGGGACAACCACCTCGATCTTGCCGGCCTCTTCGTCCAGCACAACTTTGCTGACCTCAGCAGGTTGCAATGCGTTCACGAGGAAAGTGGGCTGGTCTTCGTTCCAGGGAATGATGTCAATCTTTTCGCCCTGAAGCTCGTTCACCACGGCCTGCACACGGCTGCCGCGCATACCGACGCAGGCGCCAACGGGATCGATGGAATTGTCGTAAGAGATCACGGCGATCTTGGCGCGCGACCCAGGATCGCGGGCGACGGCCTTGATTTCGATGATACCATCGTAGATCTCGGGCACTTCCATTTTGAACAGCTCGGCCATGAACTCGGGCGCGGTGCGGCTGAGGAAGATCTGCGGCCCGCGCTGTTCGCGGCGCACATCCTTGATATAGCAGCGGATGCGGTCATTTGGGCGGTACGATTCGCGGCCGATCTTTTCGTTGCGACGCAGCACAGCCTCGCCCGCGCCAACATCGACGATGACGTTGCCGTATTCCTCGCGCTTGACCAGTGCGTTGATGATGGTGCCCGCGCGATCCTTGAACTCTTCGAATTGGCGGTCACGCTCTGCCTCGCGGACCTTTTGCAGGATCACCTGCTTGGCCGACTGCGCCGCGATGCGGCCCATTTCAACGGGCGGGACCTCTTCGACAAATTGATCGCCGACCTTGGGTTCTTCCAGATACTGTTTGGCCTGCTCTACCGTGAACTCGGCCTGGTAATTCTCCAGCTCTTCTTCCTCAACCACGGTGCGGACGCGGGTAAAGGTCGCCTTACCGGTCTTGCGGTCGATGGACACGCGGATGTCCATTTCGCTGCCGTAGCGCGACTTGGCCGCACGGGCGAGCGATTCTTCCATCGCCTCAACCACCAGCGCGGGGTCGATCATCTTTTCGCGCGCCACCGCCTCGGCGGTTTGCAACAGCTCAAGCTGGTTTGCAGAAGTAATGGCCATCAGTGGTCCTCCTCTGACCCTTCGGTCTCAATCTCATCGAAATCTGTTTCGTTTAGCACGCCCGCTTCTTTGCGCTGGCGCAGCATTTCTTTGATCAGCGCGTCGGTCAGGATCAGCTTGGCATCGCTGAGCCAGTCGAATTGCAGACCGATGGTAATGTCCTCGGCGCCCTTGCCCGGGCCAGGCACGTTGATCAGCACCTCGTCGCCGTCGACGCCGGCGAGCACGCCCTTGAACCGGCGGCGACCATCGATCAACTCTTCGGTCTCGATCTTGGCGTCGTAGCCTTCGAACATGTCAAAGTCTTTGAGCCGCGTCAGCGGGCGGTCGATGCCCGGGCTCGACACCTCGAGCGTATAGGCATCGAGAATCGGGTCCTCGACATCCAGCGTGGCGCTTACCGCCGTTGAAATGACGCCGCAATCATCCACCTCGATCCCGCCATCGGGCTTGTCCGCCATAATCTGCAAAGTGGTTTCCTTGCCGCTCATCAGACGGATGCGCACCAGTTCGTACCCGAGATCCTCGATCACGGGTGTCACGATCTCGGCGAGCCTGCGGTCTATGGCGGCCTTGGCAATGAGGTCGTTTGACATGCTGTCCTTGCGGTTTGGGCACAAAAAAACGGGCGCGCGGCCCGTTATGTCTTTCGGTGGAGCGTTGGGTTTGGACCCCAGCGCCGCCGCTGTTGAGAGGCGTATATGCGGGAATCAGTGATACTGCAAGCACTCCCATCGAAGCGCCGGCGCACGTCTCGGTTTAACCAGTGGTTAAGCATGGTGGTGATATTGGTTAACGCAACGCACAACGACGCGAGGCGCAATCATGGATACCGCAAAAGAGGTTCCGCAAGACATCCAAGAGCAGCGACGCCTTGCATTAACGTGGATACGACAAATGCGAACCGTGCGCGCTGAACTGGAGCATCTGCTACGTGCGCGGCGAACCATGCCTGCAATATTCGCAAGGCAGGCTATTGTCCCTTTTCATCCCGCACCGATGAATGATCTGGCAGATATTTCGGGCGTTGGCCCGGGACTGGTTTGGGCGCTCGGCGCTTGCGGCGTACACGCGCGTGCCGCGCTCATTGAGCGAGACGCTGCAAGCCTGTGCCAAGACCTGGGCGCGGTTGGCACGATCCTCAACCTGCGTGATCTACAGATGCGCGCCATAGCATCACATGGAACGCTGCAATGAAAGACGGCGCCACAGCGCGTCGAAACGATGTGCAGGTCCGGTTGTCCGACGTTGCGGAGTTGATTTTGGACCGGTTCGAGCAGATGGAGTTTGCATTTGCCGAGGCCCACGAAGCCACGTGCGAAGCAACCCGTGCGCTGCGCGACGCGACCGCCGTTTTGCAAGCGCGACCAGCGCCAGCATCTGTTATCGAAGCCAGGATAGAGGACATTGCCAGCAAAATTGACGGCCTAGCTGCGCGTATCAATGCAACGCATGCCGCCGAAGCGCCTGGGATGGATCAACCGCAGGAAAACTCCGGGCCCGTCTCTGATGATCTGCAAACCAAAGATGTGCTGCAAGCTGTGACCGATCTGGCACATGCAAATCGCGCGTTGGCGTCTGGGGCGGTCGGGCCTGACCTTACGCAGATGCACGAGGAATTTCTCAATGACCTCAGGTTGGCGGTTGCAGAATGCCTTGCCCAAGTCCTGAAACCTCAGGCGGAAGAGGGTCAGCGTCGCGACGTCCCCTAACGGTGCTCAGGCCGTCCACCAGCGTTCGGCCATGCGCAGATTGTCCAACGGCCAGATCTTGCCCACCGTCATCGGAGCGGTCACCGTGCGACTGGCGAAATGCGTCGGGTCATCATCGTTTGGTAAGGCGATAAAACGGTCGCGAGACATGTCCTGCCTGCGCTGTACACCGTCGGCGACGTCCACCAGGCCCTCGACCAGCGCCTGAAAACGTACGTTTTCAGAGCTGATTTGAACAAAATCCACTGCTTCGAACCAACCCGCGTCGCGTTTCCAATGCTGGTCAAAACGTTCACCCACGAAATGACGATCCGCATCCAACTTGCGTACGCGATAGAGCCCGGTGCCTTCACCCGCTTGGGAACGCAATTCGAACCCCGGCTGGGCAAGACGGTATGGCAGGTTGGGATCCGGTGCATCGAGGTGAAACTCAACTTGATGCGCGGCGGTGACTTTGATGTCGAACGGCAGCCGCGCGACGTCTTGCGGGCCAAAGCGCGTTCCATCGTGAAACACAACGCCGTCGCGCAGATCAAAGGTCCAAACACGCGCCGCGGCATCAGAACGCCAAGCTGTGGCGAGCTCACCGCGTAGGGTGCCGTCGGCAGCAACCTCGGTCAGGCTGTCGAACACGGTGGCGGTGACCGCGCGATTAAACCAGTTGGGCGACAACGCCGCCCGCAACCGGCCGCCACGCGCCGGCGATGCAGACACCCCGGTTGCCGCCAACAAAGCTGCGGCGGCACCGGAGGCGAGCAAAGCACGGCGATCAAAGCGGGTCATTGCAGCGTCATTTCCCTGCGATTCGGTCCATTGTGCGCACAAGTTCAGCCGATATCCCCGGCTCGGACAAGGCATGCCCGGCGTTGCGCACCATTTTCAATTGTCCACCGGGCCACACTTTGGACAAGGCATAAGCGCTGTTTGGCGGGCAGATCATATCATAGCGACCCTGCACGATAGTGCCGGGAATGTGCTTGATCCGCGTGGCATGGGCGAGAATCTGACCGTCGAAATCCAAAAACCCGCCATGGCTGAAATAGTGATTCTCCAATCGGGCAAAGGCACGCGCATAATCGCCAGGCGCCTCGCCGCCGTTGCCGACAGAATGGATCGAAGCGAGCGCATTTTCCCATGCACACCAGGCCCGCGCGTGCCGCGTTTCCTGACTGATGTCACCGGAGAACAGACGCCGATGATAGGCGTAGATCAGATCGTCCCGCTCATCTTCGGGGATCAACCCGACAAAGCGCTGCCAGACCTCGGGCCAAAACTTGCCCGCGCCGCCACCGTAAAACCAATCCAGTTCGGCCTTGGTCATCAAAAATACACCGCGCAGTACCAAATTGCGCACCCGGTCAGGGTGCGACTGCGCATAGATCAGCGCCAGTGTTGCGCCCCAACTGCCGCCAAAGACAATCCATGCATCCACATCCAGCGTGTTGCGGATCTGTTCGATATCGCGGACCAGGTGATGGGTTGTGTTGTCCTTGACCGACGCGTGCGGACGGGACCGACCGCAGCCGCGCTGATCAAACAGGATGACGCGGAACACCTCTGGGTCAAAATACCGGCGCATCGCCGGGCTGCAGCCACCGCCCGGCCCACCGTGCAAGACGATCACCGGAAGCCCGTCAGGATTGCCGCACTGTTCGACATAGACCTTGTGGCCATCTCCGACGTCCATCATCTGCTGATCGAAGGGATCGATCGGTGGGTACAGATACTGAACCGCGCGCTTTTGATCGCTGTGTTTGTCCATTGCCGACCTATATAGGGCTCGGGCACACATGATACACACGGAGCGGAAAATGCAATCGCCTCAATCCACGGTCGATGCCGGTGAAATTGCCAAATTTGAGGCAATGGCCAGCGATTGGTGGGATCCTGATGGCCAATTCAAACCGCTGCACATGCTCAATCCGTGCCGCTTGGACTACATCACCAGCCAGATTGCTGCCGAGTTTGATCGGGATCTGACCGCGCCGCGCGCGTTTGAAGGGTTGCGCCTGCTCGACATTGGCTGCGGCGGCGGTTTGCTGTCGGAACCGATGGCGCGGCTGGGCGCGGATGTGGTGGGCGCGGATGCGGGTGGGGCGAACCTGCCTGTCGCGCGGCTGCATGCAGAACAGTCGGGCCTTGAGATAGACTACCGCCACACCACCGCCGAAGACTTGGCCGCCGCGGGCGAGCAGTTTGACGTGGTGATTAACATGGAAGTGATCGAGCACGTCGCCGATCCGCAGGGTTTTCTGACAGCATGCCAACAGTTGTTGAAACCTGGTGGATTGCTGCTGTGTTCGACGCTGAACCGCACGCGCAAATCCTACCTGACCGCGATTGTCGGGGCCGAGCAGGTGATGCGCTGGCTGCCGCGCGGCACCCATGATTGGTCCAAGTTCATCACGCCAGATGAGCTGTTTGCGATGATCGAAAGCGCAGCGCTGGAACCGGTGGATCGCAAGGGATTTGTGTTCAATCCGCTGACATGGGAATTTAGCCTGTCGGACCGCGATCTTGACGTAAATTACGTCGCAGCAGCCTTGAAGTCGGTCTAGACCTTGCCCGCCAGCGCCTTGCGCATCTGACGCAGGATCGGCAGCATCGTGCGGGCGCTGTCCTCACCCAGATCATCAACCAGCGTGCTAAACGTGGGTGCGATGGCAGCGAGCGCTGCCTCCCGAGCGCGGCGTCCTGCGGGGCTTATGGCCACCATCTTGCGCCGCGCGTCGTCCCAATCGGGGCGGATGTGCACGTGCCCGGCCCATTCCAGCCGCGCCAGCGTGTTGGTCATGGCGCCGCGGGTCACGTTGAACGTTTCAGCCAATTGCGCCGGGCTACGTTCTCCTTCGTGCCAGGAGAGGTGGTTGAGCACCGAGAAATGCGAAATTTCCATGCCCTTGGGCAACACACGGCTGAGCCTGTTACGGATCAGCTGATCCGCGGCAATCATCTCGCTCAGCAGCGAGATGGTCAGGCCAGAGGTGTCATCGCTCATGCACGTGCGTCAGGGGCCCTGAAATGGGCGCGCATTCTGCCGTGAAGGTATCCGTCTGCGCGCCTCAGCCACCCGTCCCATATCGAGGTCGAGCATATAGATGCCGGGGGCCTCGCCCGCGTCAAGGACAACCTCGCCCCATGGATCAACGGCAAGGCTGTGGCCATAGGTTTGCCGCTGACGGCCCGAACGGTTCGGATGCTTGCCCGTCTGGGCCGGGGCAAGGACCCAGGCGCCCGCCTCAATCGCGCGGGCGCGCAGCAGGCTGTGCCAATGGGCCGCACCTGTGATCGGCGAAAAGGCCGACGGATAGGTCAGGATGTCAGCGCCTGCGCCCACCATGGCGTTTGCCAGCAACGGAAAGCGCATGTCATAGCACACGGCCATGCCGATTGCGGCAAACTCAGTTCGCGCCACAATCGCCTGGTCTCCTGGGCGGTAGCCACTTGATTCGCGGAACTTTTCATCGTCTGAAATCGCGACGTCGAACATGTGGATCTTGTTGTATCGGGCGAGGACGTTACCCGTTGGACCCAGCAAGAATGACCGGTTGGCAAACCGACCATCCGCATCGCCGGTCTGCACCGCAAGCGAGCCGATCAGAAGATGGATGCCCGTTTGCGCCGCCATATCTCGCAGCGTGGCGAGCGTGGGATCATCCTTTTCCAACGCGAGCACGCCGCGTTGATGGGCGCGGTCGAGGCTGACGCAGTTGGTAACCTCAGGGGTCAGGACGAATTTCGCCCCATCGCTTGCCGCCTGCCGCACCATTGCCGCGACGTCCCGCGCGTTGGCCGCGGGATCATCCGACGATGTCAGCTGCAGCAGCGCAGTGCGCATTCAGGCGGCCAGCAGCGGGTCAAGCTTGCCAGCACGTTCCAGTGCATAAAGGTCATCGCACCCGCCAACATGGGTATCGCCGATAAAGATCTGCGGCACAGTGCGCCCGCCACCCGCGCGCTGGATCATCTCGGGTTTGCGATCCGGGCTGGCCAGTACATCCACCTCGGAGAAGGCGACGCCTTTGTCGTTCAACAACCGCTTGGCTGCATGACAGAAGCCGCACAGCGGCGAAGTATAAATCTCAACAGGTTTCACGGGCAGGCTCCATCACGGTGAGTTAGTGTCGCCTGCTATGTATGTTTCGCGCACCGCTCGTGCCAGTACGGAAACGCACACAGGCCCGGCACTGGCCGCACGGCAGGCCTGGGTACACGCGGCGAGCGTCGCACCTGTGGTCAGCACATCGTCGACCAACAGCACCGGCCGGGACACGATGCGGTGGCGACGGCGCGGGTTGATGGCGATTGCGCCCTCCAGGATGGTTTGCCGTGCGCTGCGGCTTTTCCCGTCAAGTGACGGGGTGTAGCTACGGCGGACAAGCAAGTCTGGGCACCAGTCATTTCCGGTCAAATCGGCCAAAGCCTTAGCCAACAGAGCGGACTGATTGTAGCGCCGCTTGGCCAGTCGCAGCCAATGCAACGGCACCGGCGCGATCAACGTCTGTGGCGTGATCAGCGGTGCCGTCACCTGCCGCATCCACCGTGCCGCAGGGCGCGCAATCTCTTGCCGGTCACCGTGTTTCAAGGCGAGAACCAGCTTGCGTGCAACCCCTTCGTAGATCAGCGCGGCACGTCCCTGATCCCAAGGTTTGGGTGCGCGCATGCAATCGTCACAAAGCAACCTGTCATCATGATTTTGCCCGGGCAAAGGCACGCTGCACTGCGCACAAATAGTGGCGCCAACAAAGGGTGTCTGCCCCCAACACGTACCGCACAGGCCAAAGTCACTTTCAACCATATCCGAGCATGAGAGGCAGCGCGACGGATAGACTGCCGCCAGGGCGGTTTGAAAAAGAGACATCGCCTTCCTATCCTTTCACCATGTCGATGTTGACCGATCCCAGAGCGCTGACGCGCAACCGTGCCCGGGCGCATGAAATGCTCTTGCAAATCGCTGCACGCGACGACGTGCAGGATCGTCTTTCGATGGTTAACAAACCGTTTCGTGCGCCAGTAGTGGTGAGCGGTTTTCCTGAAGTCTGGCAAAAGGCATTGCCGCAGGCTGTCGTGGTCGCGGATGACGAAGTGCTCAAACTCACGCCATCAGGTCATGACTTGGCGGTGCATAGCATGTCGCTGCACTGGGCGAATGATCCAGTCGGCCAACTTATTCAGTGCCGTCGCGCGTTGCGCCCGGATGGGCTGCTGTTGGCGCTGAGCTTGGGTGGGCAAACGCTGCACGAATTGCGCGCCTGCCTGGGCCAGGCCGAGGTGCAGGTGACCGGCGGGTTGTCACCTCGCGTTGCACCCATGGCAGAGCTGCGCGATCTAGGGGCGCTTTTGCAACGCGCAGGGCTTGCGCTGCCAGTGGCGGATGCACGGACGCTGACGCTGGAGTACCGTGACATGTGGCACCTCATGCGCGACCTCAGGGCCATGGGCGAGGGGAACGCGCTGCATAACCGCATTCGACACCAAAGCCGTCGCGCGATATTTGACGCAGCTGCCAAGCTTTATGCTGAACGGTTTCCCAGTGACACCGGAATACGCGCCACGTTCGAAATTATCACGCTGACCGGTTGGGCGCCTGACAGCAGTCAACCGCACCCACTGCGGCCGGGCTCAGCGCAGGCGCGTCTGGCGGATGCGCTGGGTGTGGACGAAACGTCGCTGCGTGATTGACGCAGAACGAAATCCCGTTATCTCGCTACGCAGAACGCAATCGGGACCAGCTTTGTGATGCTCGACACCAGCAAGACCGCAACGATACCAGTGCACGCCAAAACCGATCATCCGGCCATCCCGCCGGCGCGCGTCGGCATTCTGTTGGCCAATCTCGGAACGCCCGACAATTACGACTACTGGTCCATGCGGCGCTACCTGAATGAGTTTCTGTCGGACAAACGGGTGATCGATTACTCTGCTTGGATCTGGCAACCACTGCTGCAACTTATAATTCTAACTAAGCGTCCATTTTCGTCGGGTGCTGCGTACAAATCGATTTGGAACCACGAGCAGGGCGAAAGCCCGTTGATGACGATCACCAAGGATCAAACCGCCAAGATCAAAGCCATGATGGCCGACCGATATGGTGATCAGGTGATGGTCGATTTCTGCATGCGCTACGGCAACCCGTCGACCAAATCT
Organism: Pseudomonadota bacterium; assembly: GCA_039026855.1. Taxonomy (GTDB): domain Bacteria; phylum Pseudomonadota; class Alphaproteobacteria; order Rhodobacterales; family Rhodobacteraceae; genus Tateyamaria. Next base: position 42,619 of record JBCCLL010000008.1, read on the forward strand.
AAAGTGCGGGAGATGGTTGAGGCGGGTTGTCAGAAAGTCCTGTTTTTCCCGCTATACCCGCACTATGCCGGTGCCACATCGGCGACCGCGAACGACCAGTTCTTTCGCGCGATGATGGAAGAAAAATGGCAGCCCACAACCCGCACCGTCGCGCCGTATTTTGACAATTCAAAATACATCGACGCGCTCGCGCAATCCATCGAACGCGCCTATGCCAAAATGGACACACGTCCCGATATCTTGGTGTGTTCCTACCACGGCGTGCCGCTGCGCTATCTGATGGAGGGCGACCCCTACCATTGTCAGTGTCAGAAGACGACGCGCTTGCTCAAAGAGCGGTTGGGTTGGGACGACACCGAAATTCGCACCACGTTCCAGTCGCGCTTTGGACCGGAAGAATGGCTAAAACCGTACACGGTCGAAGAGGTCGCGCGGCTGGCTGAGATTGAAGGCAAGCGCAATATAGCCGTTTGCGCCCCGGCCTTTTCTTCGGACTGCATCGAAACGCTGGAAGAGATTAACGAAGAGATCAAAGAGAGCTTCGAAGAGGCTGGGGGTGAGCATTTCACATATATTCCCTGCCTCAACGACGATGACGCACATATCGAAGCGTTGGGAACGGTTATCGAGGATAATCTAAAGGGCTGGCTCGACTAACGTAGACTGTTCGCCACAAAAAAGGCGGCGCCGCTGGCACCGCCGTTCGATTTGGCTAACGGACTGTATGTTAGTCGGCCACAGCCGCCGCCACAGCGATCAAGACCAGCAGAGGCAGGATAATTCCGCCGGAGGAGTTGTTTGCCTCTTCCACGATGACAGGCGCTTCGATCACGGGATCAGCAGGTGCACCGGCAAATGCCGTCGATGCGGCAGCGGTCAGAGCAGCGGCCAATACAAATTTCTTCATAGTCGTCTCCAGGTATGGATGCCGAATGCCCGGCACAATTTGCGCCGTCATGATTAACGTATTCGCAGGTTGAGCGCAAAAAGAAAACGCGCGGCGCGTGAAGCACCGCACGTTTTCACGCAATTGAATGCGTTCGTTTTAGTCGGCTACGGCCGCTGCAACTGCGATCAAAACCAACAGCGGCAGAATAATCCCGCCGGAAGAGTTGTTCGCTTCTTCAACGATCACGGGTGCTTCGATGACAGGATCGGCAGGAGCGCCGGCGAACGCGGTCGAAGCAGCGGCTGTCAGTGCAGCAGCAAGAACGAGTTTTTTCATGTTAACCTCCAGTAAAAGCGCCCCGACAATGTGCCGGAACGCGCCCAAGACTTACCTCGTAGCTTGGTGTAAACAGGAAAGCCGCGCGGTTGAAAACCTTGATTCAGGCGGCTTCCGGCCAATACGGCAAAAGTGTCGTCAAATAAGCAACACTTGCGTACCGACTTTGGCCATTTCGTACAGCTCTTCGATGTGCTCATTGTAGAGCCCAATGCAGCCATTGGACGACTTGCGCCCAATCTTGCGCGTGTCATGGGTACCGTGGATCCGGTAATAGGTCCAACTCAGGTGGAGAGACCGCGTACCGAGCGGGTTGTTTGAACCAGGGCCGATATAGTCTGGCCATTCCGGGTTACGCTTTTTCATAGACGGGGTTGGGCGCCAGTCCGGCTCTGGGTCCTTTAAAACCACCTTTGTGCGGCCACGGCGTGTCAAATCCTCGGTCAATGGCACGCTTGACGGATAAAGCTTGTAGGTGGTCTGCGCCTCATCCCAGTAGTGTACTGCACGGCTGTCGATATCGACCAGGATTGCACCACCGCGGAGGTTTTCGAAATAGGGCTGCCAATCCAGCGTCCGAAAGCTTGAGATGTTGCGGCGCACCGATTGTGTCGGGTCGCGTTCCGCCTGGCCTGCTGGAATACCTTCCTGCGCCAGCGCCGGCGCGCCAAGAAGCGCAGCACTTCCCGTTAGGAAGGTGCGGCGGGTGGGTATCTTGAAAGGAGCGTCGGACATATCTTTTTTCTCCAGATCGGTTATCCTGCCAACGGTGGGTAGATATGGCGGGAATGCCGCAGTCGCAAATCAAACAAGCGTCATCACGCCGCTTCACGCCGATGTGCGTTTGAAAAGCCACGGCCGGAGCGGTAACGACGTGCCACATGATTTGCTTGGGTCTTCCAAATGCTGACACGCCTTTTTGCCGTTCTAACGCTCTTTGTGGTGATCGCTGCTTGCGCCCCGGTGCCAAGCACACCGCAAGTGGGCGCCGATGGTCGGCCGCTGCCAAAATTCTACAAAATCAGATCTGGTGACACAGCAAAGCTACAGTTTCGCATGCTCGACTCGGTGAATGCACTGCGCAACGCTCGCGGGGTTGCGGCGGTCGAGTTGGACCCGCAATTAAACGCAGCCGCCGCCACCCACGCGCGCGACATGTCGTTGCAAAACCGGCCCTGGCACTTTGGATCGGACGGATCATCACCGATCGACCGACTGGCGCGGGTGGGATATTCCGGCACTCTGGTCGGAGAGAACATTTCCGAAACCTACGAGACCGAGCTTGAGACGCTTGCCGCATGGATGGAACAATCCGACACGCGGCGCACGATCCTGTCGCCGCAGGCGGGGCAAATGGGCTTTGCCTGGTTTCAGGAAAGCAACGGGAAAATCTGGTGGACTATGGTGATGGGCGACCCGTCACGCAACCCGGCCATCCCTGCGTCGAACCCGTCCGCTTCGCGCTTGGTACCGCCGGCAGTGGACGCGCCCGAAGAGACTGCAGTGGACGACACCGAAACCCCGATTGTCGTCACCACCCCAGCCATATAACCGCTTAGGGATTGATTTGGATCGGCGTGCCGTTGCGCACCATGGCGTAGACATCTTCCATCTGTTCATTCGGGATGGCGATGCAGCCCCAGGTCCAATCCGCATCACGTTTGAACCGTTGCGGTTCTCCATGAATAAAGATGTCCCCGCCCGGTGACTTGCCCAGCGCGCGCGCCTCGGCCCGGTCCTTTGCATTGGGATAAGAGATACCCAGCGACAGATAAAACCGACTGTTTGGATTGCGACGGTCGATGAAATACTGCCCTTCGGGTGTGCGCCCATCGCCCTCAATGAATTTGTCACCAATCGGCGCAAATCCCAGGTCAATGTCATAGTCCTTGAGCACTTCATCATTGTGCATCAGATACATGCGCCGCGCGCCCTTGTTTACGACCACAAAGGTGACCTCGGGGCCGGTGTAGGTCTTGAACTTGGAAGAGGGGGCGGAACAGCCCGCCAAGGCGGCCAACGCGACCCCGCTCAGCAATAGTTGCCTGCGTTTCATGAAAACCTGTCCCAAACGTGATTTTTGTTCTTGGCCAGGTGGATACCACTGACCAATGCCCGCGGCCTAGCCTGTTTTTGCCACGTCCTGATCACCGACGCGTGATCATTTCTCTGCGTTCAGGCGCGTTTCAATCGCTTCAAGCCGTTTCAGTACTTCGACCCGGTAGTCTTCGGTGGCTGCATTGCTTTCTTCGGCGTGCGCATCCTGCATTGAGTTCACGATCAGGCCGACCAAAAGGTTCACCACAGCAAATGTCGTCACCATGATAAACGGCACAAAGAACATCCATGCATAGGGATAGACTTCCATAACCGGGCGCACGATGCCCATGGACCAGGATTCCAACGTCATGATCTGAAACAATGAATAGGCGCTGCGGCCCAGGTCTCCGAACCAATCCGGGAAACTTGCAGCAAAGAGTTTGGTCGCCATCACGGCGCCGATGTAAAACAGCAGCGCCATCAGCAAAAACACCGACCCCATCCCCGGCAGTGCGGTCACGAACCCTTCGACCACCCTGCGCAGGCTTGGCGCGACCGAAATCACGCGCAACACGCGCAGGATCCGCAAAGCGCGCAGCACCGACAGACCGTTTGCCCCGGGCATGAGCGCGATGCCCACAATTACAAAATCAAAAATGTTCCAGCCATTTCGAAAAAATGCCGCGCGGTGCGCGATCAGTTTCAGAATGATCTCGAGCGTGAATATTGCAAGACAGACCTTGTCGACGAGCAGGATCAAATCACCCGCTGCGGCCATCGCCGCGCTGGATGTTTCAAGCCCGAGCGTAATTGCGTTCAGGATAATAACCCCGAGAATGAAATTCGTTACGCGGGGTTGCTCAAGAAACCGAACAAGCCGGTCGCGGGTGGTCATGTCTGCTCTCCTTCGGGGCCGTGCGGGGCCGGGCACTCCGCGGCCATATGGTGACGCCGAAACACGGCGACAAGCTACACATGGACGGACCAGTGAGATGGATCAACAGGCAGACGACGCTCTGAGCAATAGCTCGCAAGCGCGTGCCGCGCCCTGCGGCGCTGCAAATGACCAAATCCTAGGCACAGTGGGCGATTGTTTGCCGCTGTGACGGGTTCCAAATCTGCCATTTGCCGAGGAACACGACCGCTCAGGGTATCGGCAATGAGGACCGAGCGCTCGGCAACCACTCGACCCGTCGAAAGACAGTTGGTGCGTGCCTACTGCTTGGATCGTGCCGCTGAGCCGAGGCCTTGGACAAAGGCATGCACCTCTTTGCGCGACGCAAGGAAGAAAACCGCTTTGCCCAACTCACGCGCCTTGGCGGCCCAATTCCGGTTGGCCTCGCGCGCCGTGTGGCGCGTGTTCCAGATCCAGCGCCAGAACTCGAGGCTCACCTGTTCCGGGCACCCGTCAGGCAGATCAGGCCGAGTGCGACCGTAATGGCGCACCGTCCGCTTGATCACCCGCCACATGCGCAAAGCGTAGGGTAGCTCGATCACAATCAGCGTGTCGGCGCGCCGCAAACGATCCTCTTTGGTCGCGCTCAGACCACCCTCAAAGACCCATTCCGGTTTGGCTTGTTCGGCCAATGCCATTGCGATTTTTTCGTCCTTTGGCCGTTCGACCCAGCCGGACATCCAGTGGATGTGATCAACATGAACAACAGGCAGACCTGTAGCCGACCCAATCTGCCGGGCGAGGGTGGATTTACCCGATCCCGGCTGACCCAGGATCATCACGCGTTTCATTCCGCAGCGCGCGTGTTTATGAAGCCGCCCGATTGCCGCTGCCAATATTTCGCATAAAGCCCCCCGCGCGCCAAAAGCAGTTCATGAGGGCCTTCTTCAACGATGCGGCCGTTATCCATAACGACGATCCGGTCCATTTCGGTCAGCGTTGACAAACGGTGGGCGATGGCAAGCACGGTTTTCCCGTCCATCACGCTGCTCAGCGCCGATTGAATTGATGCCTCAACCTCACTATCGAGCGCGCTGGTCGCTTCATCCAACACAAGGATTGGCGCGTCCTTCAGGATCGCCCGGGCCAACGCGATCCGCTGTCGCTGTCCGCCAGATAACTTCACCCCACGCTCCCCCAAATGGGCGTCGTAGCCCTTGCGCCCCATGTGATCTTCGAGCCCCAAGATGAACTCATGCGCCTCGGCTTTTTCGGCTGCAGCGATCATATCGTTTTCGGGTGCGTCCGGGCGGCCATAAAGGATGTTTTCGCGCGCCGACCGATTGAACATCGCGGTTTCCTGAGTGACCAGGGCGATGGACCGGCGCAGGCTTTCCTGACGGACCGCGCTTGTGTCCTGTCCATCGATCAGGATTGCGCCCAGTTCGCGTTCATAAAGTCGCAGCAGCAGCGCCACGAGCGTCGTCTTGCCAGCGCCCGATGCACCCACAACGCCGACCTTTTCGCCCGGCGCTATATCCAGTGACAGCGCGTCAATCCCGCCCACGTCACGGCCGTACCGGAATGTGACATTGTCAAATGCGATCCGCCCGGCACGCACGGCCAGATCCGGCACACCCGGTGCATCATCCACCCGGACCCGCGGTGTGAGCGTGCGAATGCCATCCTCAACCTCGCCAATATTGGAGTATATCGCCATCAGCGTGAAACTGACCCAACCAGTCATCTGCGCGATGCGGATCGATACGGCACCCGCAGCCACGATATCGCCTGGCGTCGCTTGGCCCAGGTTCCAAAGCAGGATTGTCCCACCGAGCAGCAGGACCGGCAGCACACCGGCAAGGCTCATCAGCATGAATCGGAAACCGGCAGACAGATAGCCAAAGTGAACAGCCGTGTCGCGGAACCGGCGCATCGCGCCCAAAGCAGCCTGATCTTCGTGGTCGTCATGGGCAAACAGCTTGACCGTTTTGATATTGGTGATGGTGTCCACCACTTGCCCCGACACCATCGCGCGTGCGCCTGCACGCGCCGCGCTGCGGACACGGATGCGCGGCAGATACCAGCGGATCAGCGCAAAGTAGGCGACGAGCCAAAGCGCAAAGCCGATTGCCACCCGCCAGTCAATTGCGGCAAGCAAAAGGATCGAACCCACCAGAGAGGCCAGGGCAAATGCGACAACATTGATGAATTCGGACGCCACATCCGTTACGGCCCGCGCGGCTTGCATCTGCTTTTGCGCAATTCGACCGGCAAAATCGTCATCAAAAAAACCAACCGACTGACCCAACGTCCAGCGGTTCAACCGCGACAACACCAACGGGTTTATGTTGGGCTGCACCATGATTGAGTTGGTCGCTGAACTGAGACCAAAAAGCAGCGGTCGCGCGATGAGAAAAAAGCCCAGCGCCACCGCGATCAGCCCGAAATTTGAGACCGAGAAAAATCCGTCGGGCCCAAGCCCAACCGTGGCGTCAATCACCCGACCCAGGATCAGAGCGGTCCCGGCCTCAAGCGCACCGGCAAGCGCAGAGGTGATCGCCGCCAGCCACAACATGGGCCAGGCGCCGCCCATGCACCATTTGAGGAACGGCCACAGGGTCTGCGGCGGCGGGCCCTCGGCCGGCCGAAACGCGTCGATCCAGTTTTCAATTTTCACTCGGCGGCCTCAGTCAATCCGGTGTCGATGAACCCGCCCGACTGACGCGCCCAGAACTCGGCATATAGGCCATTCTTTGCCAAAAGCGCGTCGTGACTTCCGTCTTCGACGATTTTACCACCATCAAGAACCAGGATCCGGTCCATTTGCGCGATGGTCGACAAGCGGTGCGCGATGGCGATGACCGTCTTGCCCTCCATCATCGCATAAAGCGTATCCTGTATCGCTGCCTCAACTTCGCTATCGAGGGCGCTGGTTGCTTCATCCAGAACGAGGATCGGAGCATTTTTCAGAATCACGCGGGCCAAAGTAATGCGTTGGCGCTGGCCACCGGACAGCTTGACCCCACGCTCGCCCACCTGCGCATCATAGCCGGTGTTGCCCTCGGGATCTGCAAGGTCGAGAATGAACTCATGCGCCTGTGCCTGCTTGGCCGCGGCGATCAGGTCCTCTTCTGATGCGTCAGGACGGCCATATAGGATGTTGTCGCGCACCGAACGGTGCAACAGCGAACTGTCCTGCTGCACCATGCCGATGTTCAGGCGCAAACTGTCCTGCGACACCTGTGCGATATCCTGCCTATCAATCAGGATGCGGCCATTCTCAGCGTCGTAAAAGCGCAAGAGCAGCTTGACCAACGTTGATTTACCGGCGCCCGAGCGACCCACAAGGCCAACCTTTTGGCCCGGATGTATCACCGTCGACACGGCATCAAGGCCACCGCTCTCACGACCATAGTGGTGGGTTAGCCCATCTAATGTGATCTCGCCCTTGCCTATCGACAGCGGTTTGGCTGCCTTGGCATCGACCAGCGTCACCGGTTGCGCAATCGTCTCCATCCCTTCTGAAATGATGCCCAGATTTTGCACTAGCGACGTCATCGCCCACATGATCCAATAGGTCATGTTATTCAGCCGTAATGCCACTGTCAGTGCGGCAGCGACCATGCCTTCGGTGGTCATGCCTTGCAGCCATAGCCACACCGCCAGCACACCCATCGACACGATCATCGAGGCGTTCAGCAGCGTCAACATCACGTCCATCTTTGTCACGATCCGCATTTCGGTCATGAACGTCTGCCGCGCGGTTTCGATCGCATCCTTGGCATAGTCGATTTCGCGATCGTGGTGGGCAAACATCTTAACCGAATGGATGTTGGTATAGCTGTCCACAACCCGGCCCGTTATTGCAGAGCGTGCATCCGAACTTGCCTTTGCAGCCGGACCCGCGCGGCGGATGACCCAGCGCAACAAGAAGCCATAGCCGAAGATCCAGATGATCAAAGGCAGCGCAAGCCAGAGATCAAAGCTCATCAGCATCAGGACTGCGCCAACCACAGAAGTGACAAAGAATGCAGCGGCGTCCAACACCTGAAACATCGCCTCGCCCGCGGCGGGCGGGGTCTGCATGATCCGGTTGGCGATGCGGCCAGCAAAGTCGTTTTCGAACCAACCAACGGATTGCCGCAGCACGTGCCGGTGCGACCGCCAGCGGATCAAAGTGCCGAGGTTCGGCATGAGCGTGTTGTGCAGCAGCGCGACATCAACAAACGCCAAAACGGTCCGCAGCATCAGCACGTAGATCGCCACCAGCGTGAACTCGAGCCCGTATTCGGGCACGATCAATTCGGGCGTGCCATCCGCCAGCAAATCAACAATCCGAGCGACGTACCAGATCAGCGCCAGCTCACCAAATGCCAGCACCAGTTTGGTGAGCAACGCATAGACAATGATCGCCTTAAACGGCCGCAGATATTCGCGTAAGAACGGCCACAAACGGCTAGGTGGCGTGTCGGTTTCGGCGTAGTCGCAATAGGGATCAACGAGCGACTCAAAGTACTTGAACATGGGATTGACCTACGAGAGCAGAGGATAACATGAAGGCGCGTCGCGCGTACGCGGCGATCACCGACGGAGCGTGGGCGATCTCAGGCGCCCGGAAAAAATCCGTAAATCATCGTACAACCCTGCTTTGAGTTGGTGTTGTCTTAACGCGAGTCGGCGGGAAAGTCACGCCATCACGACGGCAACGCCAAAAGAGCGTCACATGACAGTGTCAGATCAGAATCGAGCCAGTGCTGCTTGAGCGCCTTCAACCTGCGCCCAAGCGCCTCGCCCCTCAAATCTGGCAGGTCTGTAGCGCGAACCGGAAAAGTCGTTTTCGAACCCTCCAACAGCGCGTCGACCCAGCCATCAGGCAAATCACCTGACGTCATTGCGGCGCGCAGCAACATCGCGCCTTGCCCAACGTCTACGCCCACAAGATGACCCAAGGCACGCGGCCCACGCGTCGATGCTGCCATGGTCTGAATCGCTTCAAGCTGCTTTTGGCCCTTGCGCGACAGCCGCAAACGCTCAGCCACGTCATCGCCGCCCAGCGCGGCGAGACGTGTGTATGCATGAGGTGCGATTTCGTTCTGTGCCTCAAGATGAATAAGCGGACCTAAAAACCGCGGGTCCGCGCCAGCAAGCAACGCGCTCAGCACGCCCACTCGCGCCATCACAGAAAGTGCCGGCGCGGGATCATGAGCGGCGAGCAGTTTTAGCATTTCCGCACCAACCCGTTCGGCAGAGAGCCCGGCCAAACCGTCCAAACCCGCCGCAATTGCGGCCAAAGCATCCGGCGCCCATCCCAGAGCAGGATCGCCATACCAGGCGCTGAAACGGAAAAATCGCAAAATGCGCAAGTAATCTTCGGCGATGCGTTGGCTGGCATCGTCGATAAACCGCACCCGACCCATGCGGGCATCCTCCAGGCCTTGGACAGGGTCATGAATGACGCCGCGTGCATCTGCATAAAGCGCGTTCATGGTGAAATCGCGCCGCCGCGCATCCTCGGCCATGTCATCCGAAAACTTAACCACCGCACGCCTGCCATCGGTGTCCACATCACGGCGAAAGGTGGTGACCTCAAACGGCGTGCTGTCGATGACCAGCGTCACCGTTCCATGGTCGATGCCCGTCGGCACAGCTTTGATCCCAGCTGCACCCGCGAGATCAATCACAACCTCGGGGTGTGCGTCGGTTGCGACATCGATATCCGAAATGGGCGCACCGATCACCGCATTCCGCACGCAGCCACCAACGAAATACACCTGGTGCCCCGCATCTTCGAGCATGGCACACACGCGTTGTGCCGACGGATCGGCCAGGAACGCAGTGTCCGGCGTCAGGATATCAGTGCGTCGGTCCATGCGCGCAATATACGCGCAGTCGCACCCCAGATGTAATAGGGGCCATAGGGCACCGCGTAGTAGTGCCGCCTGACGCCGCGCCAGCGCCGCGAGTGCACAACAAACCTCTCTGGATCGAGCACGTGGGCCAACGGCACATGAAACACTTCGTCCACTTCGCCTGCCTCTGGTCGCGGATCGAAATCGCCGACGACACGGGCAAGGATTGGCGTCACTTGAAATCCGGTGACTGTCTCGTGTGCCGCAAAACGCCCGAGTATTTCGACCTGACTGCGGGGCAGGCCAATTTCCTCTTCAGCCTCTCGCAACGCAGCATCCTCAATCGTCGGATCTTGGGGATCCTGTTTGCCGCCGGGAAAGGCAATCTGGCCGGGGTGGTGCTTGAGTGCCGAAGACCGCTTGGTCAAGATCAAAGCGGGGCAATCAGGCGCGTCTCGGACTGCCACCAAAACCGCAGCGGGCCGAAGCTTGCGTCCCTCTGGCAACACCACATCGGGGTTCAGATCGTAATCGGATGACGGGCCTTGGGGTCGGGTCAAGGCCGCTTGGGTCGCCGCGATCAGATCATTCACCCGTTTCAGCCTCAAAGCCGACTGTCGCCGGATCAAGGTCGTAATGTGCGCCGCAAAACTGGCAATCCGCTGTCACACGCCCCTCGTCCGTTGTCATCTTTTCAATGTCCCGCGCCGAATAGATGGACAGGCTTTGCCGCACGCGATCTTCGGAACAGGTGCACCCAAATCGCACCGGCTGGCTATCAAACACACGCGGTTGTTCTTCGTGAAACAGGCGCACCAGCAGATCGTTGGGTGCCAGTTGCGGCCCCATCAGTTCCATGTCCTCCGCCGTGTCGAGCAGAATATTTACACGGTTCCAGTTCTCTTCTTCATCCCCGTGAACCAGGTCCGCGGCCTGCAAGACATCACCAGTGCCCTGACCCTGCGCCACAAAAGGCGACGCCTTGGGCATGTGCTGCAACATGACGCCGCCGCCGCGCCAGTGTTCCGCAACACCGGGCTCTGTCGATTTACCAAAACTCAGCTGAAACCGTGTCGGCAATTGTTCTGACTGGGCAAAATACGCCTCGGCGCAAGCCGCAAGAGACTTGCCCGCAAGCGGCGTGATGCCCTGATAAGGCGTCATGCCCTGACCCTGGTCAATCATGATAGCAAAATATCCTTCGCCGACCTGATCGAACGGCGCACCATCGGACAGGCGATCACGATCATAACTGGCATACGCTCGAATGCGCGCATGCTCGCCTTCTGTCTCCGGACCGTAGTAATCGGTGGCAATCATGCGCACCGGCCCTTTGGATTGGACCTGCAATTGCAGCTTCCAACGCAGCTTGATCGTCTGACCAATCAGCGCAGTCAACAACGCCATCTCGGCCACCAACGCCTCAACCACCGGGGGATAATCGTGCTGCTTCAAAATACCCTGCAACACGCCGTCCAAACGGGCCAGCCGCCCTCGGATATCGGAGGCATCAAGTTGGAATGGCAGGACCTGATCGTCCCACGCGATTTGCGCGCCAGTGGTCATTGGGGTTTCCTTACACGCCGTTGATTGGCATATCGGCCCTATATAGGCGACCGACGCAAAACTGAAAGGCCCTGCATGATCCGCCGCTTTGGCGCGCAACCTGAGCCACACCGAAGGTACACTTTGCGCCCCGGGGTCTACGCGATTTTGCCGCGAGGCGGTGCAGTATTGCTCACATTGCAGTCCCAACCCCAACCTGAAATCCAGTTGCCCGGCGGTGGCATTGATCCGGGCGAAAGCCCAGTGCGAGCGTTACACCGCGAAGTCATGGAAGAAACCGGATGGCGGATCGGGACGCCGCGTCTTTTGGGTCGGTACCGGCGATTCACCTTTATGCCGGACTACGACCTTTGGGCGGAAAAGCTGTGCCACATCTATTTGGCACGGCCAGCCCGCGCCGATGGCCCACCGTCTGAACCGGATCACACCGTGCTATGGCTGCCCGCCGATGAGGCTGCCGCGGCGCTGAGCAATGATGGCGACGGACACTTTTTGCGCCGGTATTTGTACTAGGCGCAGTCCAGGTCGTTTGACCCATCCGAATTGAATTCAAACAAAATCCCTGACACGTCATCGGGAAATCCACGAGATCCCGCGAAAGAATCAAGCTTCCACAGCAGGGAATCAAAAAACGCCTGACCTCGGACCGTGGCAAGTTCGTGAATGATCGTGGCCAAGCCCTGCTCTTCGAGCAACGCACCGTCCACCGTTGGACATTCCACGACCCCATCCGAGAGCATCAATAACCGATCACCCGGGTTCAACTGGGCCTCAAACCCGACAAACTCAACATCCGGCAACAGACCCACGGGGAACCCTCCTGGGCCGTCCTGTTCAATGTCGCCGTTTGCTCGCTGAATGACAGGGTGCGGATGACCGGCCTGCGCCATTTGCACATGGCCTGTCTTCAAATCGACATCAGCGATCAGCACCGTGAAGTAGTGTTCTGTGTCCATTTCATTCAGGATCAGTCGGTTCAGCGTCTCGACCACCTCAACCGGTGGCAGAATTGCAAAACTTCCATCCTCAGTTTTGCGCAACGCCACGTTTTGATCAGGCGCCGAACCGGACAGATATCCTGCCAAACGTGCCGTCATCAGCGCCGAACTGATCCCATGTCCAGACACATCGATGGAATAGAGCCCAAGGTGATCAGACTGCCCCTGAAAAAACCCGACCAAATCACCACCAACGTGACCCGCTGATTGCAACATCAGTGTCAGATTTCCCTGTGGGAACGTCTTTTGCCGCACCGGAATGAGCGATTGCTGCAGTTTTTTTGCTTCTCGTAGGTCTGTGTCGATACTGTCATAGACCCTCTGCAGCTCACCCAGTGTTTCCGAAATGACCGCGTTCTTGTCGGTCAGTTCGCGCTGCATCTCAAGAATACGCTCGCCCGCTGCGATCCGGGCGCGTAGCTCATTTCCATCGACCGGTTTGGTTAGGAAATCATCGGCGCCAGCCTCGAGGCCCATCGCGATCTCATTCTTTTCACTTTTTGAGGTGAGAAGGATAAAGTAGCCGTATTGCTCATCCGGCAGCTTGCGAAACGCATCGCAGAACTCAAGCCCGGTCATTCCGGGCATCATCCAATCACTCAAAACCAGGTCAAAGTGCATGTCGCGGCAGAGCGCAATTGCCGCGTCTCCGGACTCGGCCTGGAAGACGTCATATCCCCAGCGTTTGACCGAACTGCTAAGGATCTTACGCTGCATCGCGCTATCGTCGACGATCAAAACACGACGCCGCAAACCCGCCGCGTTGTTTTCGCTGGGATCGACCGAAAGCTGAGATTGAATGGGTGAAGCCATTTCCTGCGCACCGTTACCTACGGCGCGGTGTGAAGGCATCGCATTAATAGCCGCTTAATTCAGAAAATCCGTTTCTTAAACTTGTAGGCGTTACGATTGCTTAACTGTCTTAATCCTATGTGGCGTCAAAGGAGCAGGCCATGATCGAATGGAAGCGCGTCGCTGAGTTACGAGTTGAGATTGGCAGTGAGGACTTCGACGAAGTCGTGCCGCTGTTTATCGAAGAGGTCGGCGGATTGGTTGACACGCTGCGGGCTGGCGCCGATCTGTCTCGGCTCGAAGAGGACCTGCATTTTCTCAAAGGCAGTGCACTGAATTTGGGTTTCAAAGCGTTTTCCGATCTGTGCAGCGCAGGCGAGAAAGCCGCCGCAGACGGCAATGCGGACAGCGTCGATATTGCAGCCATCATCGCCAGTTTCGACAGCTCGCAAGCAATGTTTGAAGATGGTCTTGCTCGGGGCCTCGCCGCTTAGATCACAAACTGACCCAGCGTCTCGTTCCCGGTAATGTCCGTATAGGTGAACCCAGCCTGGTCCAGGGCGGCAAAAATGCGGTCAAAATTCTCGGGCAGGGTCGTTTCGATCCCGATCAAAACAGACCCGAAATTACGTGCTGATTTCTTTAGATACTCAAACCTGGCGATATCGTCGTCTGGGCCGAGGATATTGAGAAAGTCTTTCAAGGCGCCCGGACGCTGCGGCATGCGCAGGATGAAGTACTTCTTTTTGCCAGTGTATTTCTGCGATCGCTCTTTGACCTCAGGCAAGCGTTCGAAGTCGAAATTGCCGCCGGTCGTGATCGCAACCACGCGCTGACCTTTGATCACATCGCGCAGTTCTGACAGCGCCTCAACGGCCAATGCACCCGCCGGCTCAAGAACGATGCCCTCAACATTCAGCATCTCAAGGATTGTCGAACAAATCCGGTCTTCATCCAGCGCAAGCACGTGATCAAGCGGGATATCCTTCAACCGCGCGTAAGTGCGTTCGCCCAATTTCGCCACTGATGCGCCATCGACAAAACTATCGACCGGCGAAATATCTACCGGGGCCCCAGCCTTGAGTGCGGCGGCCAGCGACATAGCCCCCGTTGGTTCGACACAGCGCATGTCGACTTCTGTACCAAAGAAACTGCGCAGCCCGGCAGATAGGCCACCGCCGCCCACAGGCACGACAATCACGTCTGGCACACCGTCCAATTGATCCGCGATCTCGGCACCGACAACGGCCTGTCCTTCGATCACGTCTTCGTCGTCAAAGGGCGACAAGAAATGCGCGCCATGCGCTGTGCAATAGGCCTGCGCCGCCGCCAACGTGTCGTCGAAATAATCGCCCACCAGCTTCACTTCGACTGTGTCACCGCCAAACATTGCGGTTTTCATAATCTTCTGTTCGGGGGTCGTGACCGGCATAAAGATAACGCCGCGCACACCAAAATGCTTGCACATAAACGCGACACCCTGCGCGTGATTGCCTGCACTCGCACAAACGTAGAGATCTGCTTGCGCCTTGCGCATCGCATTGAAGGCACCGCGCACTTTATAAGATCGCACCGGGCTCAAATCCTCGCGCTTGAGCCAGATATCGGCCGCGTACCGCTCGGACAGCAGTTCATTCCGCAAGAGCGGCGTGCGCGGAAACACCGACCGCATCGCAACCTCGGCAGCACGCGCGTTTTCGACAAATGACATGAGGCCGTTCCTTAAATCGTGGCGCCAAGTGGTAAAGCGGGCGCCCAGAGCGGTCAATCTTGCCCCCCTCTTGCAAACGCGGTATCGCGCCCGAAACGTCGCACAAGGAAGAACAGAGAATGAGCGCGCCCCAGAAAGTTGTGCTGGCCTATTCCGGTGGCCTCGATACATCGATCATCCTGAAATGGCTACAGACCGAGTATGGCTGCGAGGTGGTCACCTTCACCGCAGATCTGGGCCAGGGCGAAGAGCTGGCACCGGCACGTGACAAGGCCGAGATGATGGGCGCGTCGGCAATCTACATCGAAGATCTGCGCGAGGAGTTTGTGCGCGACTATGTCTTTCCAATGTTCCGGGCAAACGCGCTTTACGAGGGGCTATACCTTTTGGGCACATCCATCGCGCGGCCATTGATTTCCAAACGGTTGGTCGAAATCGCAGCCGCGGAGGGCGCCGATGCCGTCGCCCACGGCGCGACCGGCAAGGGCAATGATCAGGTTCGCTTTGAACTGGCGGCCTACGCGCTCAACCCCGAGATCAAGGTCATCGCACCGTGGCGCGAATGGGACCTGTCCAGCCGTACCAAGCTGATCGACTTTGCCGAAAAAAATCAGATCCCAATTGCCAAGGACAAGCGTGGCGAGGCACCGTTTTCTGTCGATGCCAACCTACTGCACACCTCGTCCGAGGGCAAAGTTCTCGAAAATCCAGCCGAGGACGCGCCCGATTACGTCTACCAACGCACCGTCGCGCCCGAGGATGCACCCGACACGCCCGAGTACATCGAGGTTGGTTTTGAGAAAGGCGACGCCGTCTCTATCAACGGTGAAATGATGTCTCCCGCAGCTGTTTTGACCAAGCTGAATGAGCTGGGCGGCAAACATGGGATCGGTCGCCTCGATCTGGTTGAGGGGCGCTTTGTCGGCATGAAATCCCGCGGCATTTACGAGACCCCCGGCGGCACCATCCTGCTCGAGGCGCATCGCGGCATTGAACAGATCACGCTCGACCGGGGTGCAGCGCATCTCAAGGATGAACTGATGCCACGCTATGCCGAACTGATCTACAACGGCTTCTGGTTCTCGCCAGAGCGTGAAATGCTGCAGGCGCTCATCGACAAAAGCCAGGAACACGTGACCGGCACGGTACGGCTCAAACTCTACAAGGGGCTCGTCCGCACAGTCGGTCGTTGGTCCGATCACTCATTGTATTCTGAGGCGCACGTGACATTCGAAGACGATGCAGGCGCCTATGACCAGGCGGACGCTGCCGGGTTCATCCAGCTGAACGCGCTGCGTCTAAAGCTGCTGGCGGCACGAGACCGCAGGCTCAAGTGATCCGGCGCGCCGCCATCTTCTCATAAGTCGGTAAAGCCAGCGCGGCCAAGTCCGCATAACCGATGCCCAATTCGGGCAACAGCCCTTCAGGCCCGGCAAAGCCTGTCGACCTATGCACCGCGCCATACCAATGCGCAGCCCAGACGCCATCGGCGGCATGACCGCCCGTAGGCCAGGACAGCATCGCAGGCGTCCATGGAATGCCCAGCGCTGCGCACAGCTTTTGCAACATACCTGCCGGGTCGGTGCGGATGTCACTCGCGTCGATAATAATCGGATCGGTCACACGCTCCATGATCTGGGCCTGCTGTTCGAACCCAAGGTCGGCAGGCGTCGGCGCCTCGCGTTTGGCAACGTAGCTGGCGACAACCCTTACCGGGTGACGAATGAGAAAGACGTTTTGCACCTGCTCCAGCCAATCCATGGGCCAGCCGTGCAGCATGTGATGGGTCATGTGTTTTTGATAAAAAATAGGCTCTGATACAGGCGATGTCAGCGATTTCGCCACAGTGACAGGATCCTGATCCTGACTGGCGAGCACTGCTTCTCGCATCGGATGCTCCGCCCCAGTCCGCGCCAGGTAAGCTGCGTAAAAGGGCTCGTCCACCACCCGCGTATCGCCGCGCGCGGCAAAGCTGTACATCATGGCGGTGCTCAAATTGCGCGGGCCGGACCACATGGCAATGCGTTTGGTCATGGCTCCCCAGTAGCCACGGTGAAATAGAATGTCACGAGGCTGCGACCTCGCGCCAGCGTGTATTGAGCAACGAGCGGTCCTGCGCCACGCTCTGCCGCAAAGGAGACGCGCCATGTATCGCACTGTCAAAACAATCGCCCTCGGTGTCACGATCATCCTCGGCCTGATCGCCGAAGTCAAAACCGCCCGCGCCGAAACCACTGAGACGCTCACCGTGGCGGGCGGCTGTTTCTGGTGTGTCGAGGCCGATTTTGAAAAGGTCGGCGGCGTGCGCGAAGTTATCTCGGGCTTTACCGGGGGCACGGTCGAAAATCCGACCTATAAGCAGGTGGTGCGTGGTGGCACTGGACATGTAGAGGCAGTGCAGATCATCTACGATCCGGCACAAGTGTCGGTGGAAACGCTGCTGTCGCTTTTCTTCCGCTCTGTGGACCCAACCGACGCAGGCGGGCAGTTCTGCGACCGTGGGGCGACATACGCCACTGCGATCTTCGCCAGCCCAGACCAAGAAGCAGCAGCCACACAAGCAAAGGCCGAAGCGCAGGCCGAGCTTGGCCAGGCCATTGTCACACCCATCCGGAAAGCCGGCGCGTTTTATCCCGCTGAGGCGTACCACCAAGACTACTACAAGCAGTCGCAAGTGATCTTCACCCGCTTTGGTCCCAAGTCGAAGGCCAAGGCTTACAAAGCCTATCGCGACGCCTGCGGTCGCGATGACCGCGTGCGCCAGCTTTGGGGAAGTGCCGCCCCGTTTATCGGCAGCTAGGCCAGCGGTCCAAAGCGATCCTCGATATCCTTGAGATCGGGGATCACATCTGCTGTGCCGTGGCGCGTCACCATGATTGCACCGGCCCGTGTGGCGAGGGTCAGCGCCTGTTCCATCGGCATCCCACGATCAAGACCGGCCAAAAGGAACCCTGTGAACGTGTCACCGGCGCCCGTGGTATCAACCGGCGTGACAGACACCGCGGGGACCCGCAACTCCGACCTCGCTGCGACGTCTAACCAAAGACTGCCCTCGCCGCCCATCGTGACAATGACGTGGTCAATACCGAGGTCCGTCAATCCAAGGCCCAGCGCCGTGCGCAGTTGCTGCGCCTCAAGCGCGTTGAGAACCAAAATTTTCGCAAATTCACGAATGTCAGAGACTGTTTTTGCGTCAAACGGCGCAGCGGCGTAGACCACGCGCAAACCCAAATCCGTCGCCATGCGCGCTGCTGTCACTTGTCCGCACGTTTCATTCTGCATCACCAGAATGTCGCCTGGCGAAGCCTCGGATAACGCGGCACCGATCATGTCGTCTGTGATAAGCGCGTTGGTCCCCTGATGAATGACAATCTGGTTCTCGCCATCTGACGCGACCGAAATGTTGGCGTGCCCGGTTGGCGTGTCTGGCAGCGTTGCGATATGGCGCGTGTCAACGCCGTATTCCATCAGCCGATCGACACACCACCCACCATCACGCCCCACAGCACCGATGTGGATTGCGCGCGCGGCACCACGTGCAACTGCCACCGACATATTAGCGCCTTTGCCACCCAAACCGCGGCTAAAACCGGTTGCGGCAAGCGTCTCACCCGGTCCCGGAATGTGCGGCACCGCATAGAAGTTGTCGATGTTGATCGAACCGAGGTTGCAGACGCTCATCGTCCGACCTTGCAAGCCGCCATCACCGCCATGTTGAGGATGTCATTCGCCGTCGAAACGGACGAACATATCTGAATGGATGACCCAACACCGGATAGGATCGGCCCAATGACGGTGGCGCCACCCATCTCTTGCATCAGCTTGACCGAAATGCTGGCGGAATGCCGCGCTGGTACAACCAGAATATTGGCGGGACCCGTGAGACGCTGAAACGGATACGCCGCTTGCGCCACAGCGTTCAGCGCCACATCCACTGTCATTTCACCTTCGTATTCAAAATCCACCTTGCGCGCGTCCAGTACTTTGGGCGCGTGGTTCATTTTTTCGGCGCGCTCGGACACCGGGTACCCAAATGTAGAGAAGCTGACGAAAGCCACGCGTGGCTCCAGCCCCAGATTACGGGCCACGTGCGCGCCTTGCTCTGCAATATCGGCGAGGTCTTCTTCACTTGGCCATTCGTGCACCAGCGTGTCGCCAATCAGCACGATCCGACCCTTGTGGATCACTGCAGTAATCCCTGCCGCTTTGCTGTCCGCATTGGCGTCAAAGACATGGTTCAACCGATCCAGCACATGCGCCGATTTGCGCGTGACACCGGTGACCAAGCCGTCGCCGTGCCCATGCGCCAACATCAAGGATGCAAAAACATGTCTGTCGCGCGCCGCAAGCCGGTGGATATCCTGACGGTCAAAGCCGCGACGCTGCAGCCTGTTGTAAAGGTGATCTTTATACTGATCGAGATGCGTTGTGTTGGCGGCGTTGACCACGTCCAACTCGCGCACGGCATCGCCCATCCCCGCCGTTTCCAAACGCGCCTTCACGTCTTCAACACGGCCGACCACCAGCGCTTTGCCAAAGCCGGACCGCTGATACATCACCGCCGCGCGCAGGACCTTTTCATCGTCCCCCTCGGCAAAAATCATCCGCGCCTGCGCAGCCCTGGCACGGGCATTTATGCCTGTTAGGATACTGGCCGTGGGATCCATCCGCGACTTCAGGCTCAGCTCATAGCCCTCCATGTCGATGATCGGGCGGCGTGCCGCGCCCGTGTCGATCCCCGCCTTGGCCACGGCGGGCGGAATGCGGTGGATCAGGCGCGGGTCAAAAGGCGTTGGAATGATGTAATCGCGCCCAAAAGTCAGCGATTTACCATAAGCCAGCGCAACCTCATCCGGCACATCTTCCCGCGCCAGCTGCGCCAAGGCATGCGCGCAAGCGATTTTCATCTCATCGTTGATGGCACGGGCGTGGATATCCAGCGCCCCACGGAAAAGATACGGGAAGCCCAGGACGTTGTTGACTTGATTGGGATAATCGCTGCGCCCGGTCGCAACGATCGCGTCCATCCGCACCTCATGCGCCTCTTCCGGGGTGATCTCGGGGTCCGGGTTGGCCATGGCAAAAATCACCGGATTGTCCGCCATGCTTTCGACCATCGCAGGCGTCACAGCCCCCTTGACGCTGACACCCAGAAACACATCTGCGCCCTTCATCGCCTCTTCAAGCGTGCGTAGTTCCGTTTTGATCGCATGGGCCGACTTCCACTGGTTCATGCCCTCGGTCCGGCCCTGATAAATCACACCTTTGGTGTCGCAAATGACACAGTTCTGGTGTCGCGCGCCCATGCTTTTGAGCAGCTCGATGCAAGCGATCCCCGCCGCCCCGGCGCCATTCAGCACGATCTTCACATCTTCGATCTTCTTGCCCGAGATGTGCAGCGCATTGATCAACCCCGCCGCACAAATCACCGCTGTCCCGTGCTGGTCGTCATGAAAGACGGGGATGTCCATTTCCTCTTTCAGGCGCTGTTCAATGATGAAACATTCCGGCGCCTTGATATCTTCGAGGTTGATACCGCCAAAGGTCGGACCCATCAGCTTGACCGCATTGCAGAACGCATCCGCATCTTCGGTATCCAGCTCAATGTCGATGCTATTTACATCCGCAAAGCGTTTGAACAGGACCGCCTTGCCCTCCATCACCGGTTTTGAGCCCAGCGCACCAAGGTTCCCCAGACCCAATACCGCCGTCCCGTTTGAGATCACGGCGACCAGATTGCCTTTGTTGGTGTAGTCATAGGCCGTCTCGGGGTTTTCCGCGATCGCCTCGCACGGCACCGCCACCCCGGGCGAATAAGCAAGGCTCAAATCCCGCTGCGTCGTCATCGGCACAGTCGCCTGCACCTCGAACTTGCCAGGTGTCGGTTCCAGGTGAAAGGCCAGCGCGTCTTCGGGCGTGACTTTGGTCTTGCTCATCTTGGGGTCTCCTCCGTCGCGACGTTGTAGACCAGCGCCCGAGTGCCCTCAATTGGCTTTCGCTCAGGGGAACCCCTTTGTAGTCTGCGCTAAATTCAGGGGGCAGCCATGACCGTCACGCCGATGATGGCGCAATATCTCGAGATCAAAGAGGCGCATGGCGATGCCCTCCTGTTCTATCGCATGGGCGATTTTTACGAGATGTTCTTTGAAGATGCGGTCGCGGCGGCCGAGGCGCTGGACATCGCCCTGACCAAGCGCGGCAAACATAGCGGTGACGACATCCCGATGTGCGGCGTACCGGTGCACGCGGCAGAGGGGTACTTGCTTACGCTGATCCGCAAGGGGTTTCGTGTCGCTGTGTGCGAGCAGTTGGAAAGCCCAGCAGAGGCGAAAAAGCGTGGCTACAAGGCAGTTGTGAAACGCGACGTGGTGCGACTGGTCACGCCCGGCACACTGACAGAGGATTCACTGCTCGAAGCGCGGCGACACAATTTCCTCGCGGCTTTTGCTCAAGTGCGTGGCACGGGGGGCCTCGCCTGGGTCGATATCTCCACCGGTGCATTTTCGGTGATGGCCGTCGATTTAGCCCTGTTAGGGCCTGAATTAGCCCGCCTCGCCCCCTCTGAACTGATCGTTGCCGACAGCGCCGAGGCCGAGATGCGTCCCATCGCCGACGACTTTGGCATCGCGCTAACACCTTTGGGGCGCGCGTCATTCGACAGCGCTGCGGGCGAAGACCGCGTTTCCGCGCTCTTCAGGACCAACTCGCTCGACGCGTTTGGCAGTTTTTCGCGCGCCGAGGTCGGTGCGATGGGCGCGCTCGTCAGCTATCTGGAGATCACGCAAAAGGGCAAGCTGCCGCTGCTCCGCCCGCCGGTGCAGGAAAACATCACCCGCACGGTGCAGATCGACGCGGCGACGCGCCGGAACCTGGAACTGACGCAGGCCTTGTCAGGCGGTCGCGCGGGATCACTGCTCAGCGTCATCGACCAGACGGTCACCGCCGCAGGCGCGCGGCTGCTGGAACGGCGGATTTCATCGCCTTCCCGCGATTTAGAGACAGTTTTGGACCGCCTCGATGCGGTTGCGTTTACATTTGAAAACACAGGTATGCGCAACAACATGCGGGCGGCGCTTAAACCCGTCCCCGACATGGACCGCGCTCTGTCGCGGCTGGCGCTTGACCGGGGTGGCCCGCGTGATCTGGCGGCAGTTCGCGCGGGCCTCACACAGGCCCAAGCGCTGCATGACACGCTATCGGGTGATTTGCCCGACCTGATCCGCAAAGCTGTTGCTGACCTCACGGGGCATGCCGATCTGATCGACACGCTGGATCATCAGCTTGTTGCAGAACCGCCGCTTATGGCTCGCGACGGCGGGTTCATCGCGTCGGGCTGCGACACCGAACTGGACGAAGCGCGCACGCTGCGCGACGAAGGGCGCGGGGTCATCGCCAGGCTGCAACAATCCTATGCCGAGCAAACCGGCATCACGTCGCTGAAGGTAAAGCACAACAACGTGCTGGGCTACTTTATCGAAGTCACCGCGACCCACGCGGCCAAGATGATGTCGGAACCACTGTCAGAAACCTTCATCCACCGCCAGACCACTGCCAACCAAGTGCGGTTCACAACCGTCGAACTGTCCGAGTTAGAGACAAAAATACTCAATGCCGGGTCCCAAGCGCTGGACATCGAAAAACGTCTTTTCGAAGTGCTCCGCCAGCAAATCCTCGACGCTGCCACTGAAATTGCACAAACCACGCGCGCGCTGGCCGAACTGGATGTGAGTGCGGCACTTGCCCACCTCGCCGTGACCGAGGATTGGTGCAAGCCGACCCTCGACACATCTCGCGCGTTCAAGATCGATGGCGGACGCCATCCGGTGGTTGAGGCGGCGCTGAAACAATCGGGCGCACCGTTCATCGCCAATGATTGCGACCTAAGCGCCGAGGACACCGCCGCGATCAAACTGCTGACTGGTCCGAACATGGCCGGCAAGTCGACCTTTCTGCGCCAAAACGCCCTGATCGCGATCCTCGCGCAAATGGGCAGCTATGTGCCGGCGCGCGACGCGCATATCGGACTGGTCAGTCAGGTGTTCAGCCGCGTCGGCGCTTCGGACGATCTAGCGCGGGGGCGGTCAACCTTCATGGTCGAAATGGTAGAAACGGCAGCGATTCTGAACCAGGCCGACGACCGCGCGCTGGTGATACTGGATGAGATTGGCCGCGGCACGGCCACCTATGACGGGCTCAGCATCGCTTGGGCGACGCTCGAACATCTGCACGATGTCAACAAGTCGCGGGCGCTCTTTGCCACGCACTACCACGAGATGACGGCGCTGGCTGGCAAACTGCCCGGCGTTGAAAACGCCACAGTCGCCGTCAAAGAATGGCAGGGCGAGGTCGTGTTCCTGCATGAGGTGCGCGAAGGTGCCGCCGACCGCAGCTATGGCGTGCAGGTCGCGCAACTTGCGGGCTTGCCACCCGCCGTCATTTCCCGTGCGCGCATTGTCTTGGATGCATTAGAACAGGGCGAACGCGAAGGCGGTCAGCAAAAGGCGCTGATTGACGACCTGCCGCTGTTCTCCGCAGCACCTCCGCCACCCGCGCCAGTCTCCCACTCCGCCGCACTCGACTTGCTGGCCAATATCCACCCAGACGAACTGACCCCGCGCGCAGCCCTCGATGCGCTTTATGCGCTCAAAGACGCGGCCAAATCTGACGGGTAAGGAATTCCTTACCGAATAAAAGCGACAGCTCGCGCCTTTTCCTCGTGCAGACAGCAACAGAGGGACAGACAAATGCCATTTGACCTAATGAAAGTGCCCGAGAACATCGTCGAGGCCGCCGCGGATAACAGCAACGCCAAACACATCTATCGCGCCTACCTCAAAAGCCGCAATTTGGAGACGTGGATGGACATGTGCGACGACGCGCGCAACGAAATCCCACCGCAGCAATTCTACTTTCGCTACCTGATGCGCGACACAGGCAGCGGAACACGCCACCCCAATGACAATTTGTCACCAGACACAAGCTTGGCTGATCTCGGTTTTGGCGATGTTGAGCATTTGCAAATGGGTTTCAATGCGAACAGACCCAAAAAGAAGGTCACAAAGAACTGGACGCTCAATGTCTCCCACGCATTTTTCGAGCGCGTCGGCGCGTCGGTGATGGCCAATGACTGGAGCGTCGCCACGTGGCGGAACTACTATCGTGGCTGCGAAAACGAGGCTCTGACATACGAAGAGTTAAACCACTTCTTCGAAGACTTCACCAAAAGCCACCATTACCCGAAATTCGTCGAAGCGAAGCTGTTGTCGATCTACGAACGCAACAAGGCAGGCGTTCACATGGAACTTGGCCTGAACATGCGCCGACACGCAGGCATTCTGAGCCACCAGTTTTTCCCGCTCGCCCTGAAATACGCGATGGTGTCAGCTTACCTGATCAGCAAGGGCCATGCCCACGGGCAAGGTATGAAGCGATTTGCAGAAGGTTATTTCAACAAGGTCAACGCGATGGGAAACATGCCGATGACCTACGCCCAATTCTTTGACGCACTCGCTGATTATTGATCAGCTGGCTGGCGCAGAACTGACCCCCACCTGCGCCGGCCGCAGCAGGCGATCATGCAGCATAAATCCCTCTGCACTGACCTGTATGATCTCGCCTGCCTTGGTCCCCGGCACCGGAGCCTCGAACATGGCTTGATGGTGCTGGGGATCAAACACATCGCCCACCTCGGGCGCGATCACTTCGATCCCATGCTTCTTGAACACATTCAGCAGCTCGCGCATCGTCAGCTCGACCCCTTCGAGCAGGGCACCTGACACCTCACGCTGTTCATCCGTCGCCGTTTCCAACGCCCGCTTGAGGTTGTCATAGACCGGCAGCATGTCGCGGGCGAGTTTGGACCCCCCATAATTCTCGGCTTCCCGGCGATCCTTGTCCGACCGTTTGCGCGCATTCTCAGCATCTGCCAGCGCCCGCATAAACCGATCCTTCAGCTCATCGCGCTCGGCGCGCAGCTGATCAAGCTCAAGCGCTTCGTCGTCAATCTCGGCCATTTCGTCGGCAAAGACCTCGTCCTCGGCGGCTTCGATGTCATCCAGGAACTCTTCGCTTTTCGGTTCGGCCATCTCTTACCTCTCACCCCGGTCCGACAACATGCGCCCGACCAGTTGCGCTGTATAATCCACGATCGGCACGATGCGCCCATAATTGAGCCGCGTGGGTCCGATGACCCCAACCGCGCCGATGATCTTTCGATCCGCGTTCATATATGGGGAAACCACCAAAGAGGAACCCGAAAGTGAGAAAAGTTTGTTCTCTGAGCCGATAAAAATGCGCACACCGTCGCCCTCTTGCGCAAGATCGAGGAACTCGGCGATGTCACGTTTGCGTTCGAGGTCATCAAAGAGGGTACGGATACGTTCAAGCTCTTCGGCTTCGGTCGAATCGCTGAGCAAGTTGGATCGCCCGCGCACAATGAGCCGTTCAGGTGTGTCACCCTCACCATCCCACGTGGCGATGCCGCTTTCGACCATCTCGCGCGACAGGGCATCCAGCTCTCGACGCCGTGCAGCAATCTCAGTTTGCACGGTGCTTTTTATTTCAGACAGAGTCTTGCCTTCGATGATCGCGTTGAGAAAGTTGGCCGCCTCCCGCATGGACGACGGCGTTTGACCTGGCGGCGGCTGGAACAGTCGGTTTTCCACCTGACCATCGGCAAAGACGATGACCACCAGCGCCTGTTCACCACTGATCGGGACAAACTCCAGATGTCGGATGGGTGCCTCTTGTTTTGGGGTAAGCACCAAAGAGGCACCATGGGTCACACCCGACAGCGCTGAGCCCACCCTGTCCAACAGGCCACCGACATCATTTTCATTTGGGCCGAGCGTCGCCTCGATTTTTTCCCGATCTTCGTCATCTGGCATGCCCACCTCGAGCAGCCCGTCGACAAACATTCGCAAGCCAAGCTGTGTGGGAACCCGACCTGCGCTGACATGCGGGCTGTCCAAGAGGCCCATAAATTCAAGGTCCTGCATGACATTGCGGATCGTCGCGGCACTCACCCTTTCGCTAAAATCGCGGGTCAGCGTGCGACTGCCGACCGGATCACCCGTGTTGAGGTACCCCTCGACCACACGACGAAACACCTCGCGCGAGCGATCGTTCATGTCGTCCAGCAATTTGCGTGTATCAGTCATAGCAATAATAAAATGTTGCCCCCGGCAAAGGTCAATCGGGGTTGCGTCTTTGACGTGGGCAGGGATAGGTCCACATGATCGTCAGAAAGGAAAAAGTGATGCGTCCCTCCGGCCGAGAGCTGAATGAAATGCGTTCCGTTTCAATCGAAACGGGATTTACCAAACATGCCGAAGGATCTGTGCTGATCAAGATGGGCGACACACACGTTCTGTGCACCGCCACCATCGAAGACCGCGTGCCACCGTTTATCAAGGGCTCAGGTCTCGGCTGGGTCACTGCCGAATACGGCATGCTGCCGCGCGCCACCAACACGCGCATGCGGCGCGAGGCGTCGGCAGGCAAACAAGGCGGACGCACGGTGGAAATCCAGCGCTTGATTGGTCGGTCTTTGCGCGCAGGCGTTGACCGCGTCGCGCTGGGCGAACGCCAAATCACCGTCGACTGCGATGTCATCCAGGCAGATGGCGGCACCCGCTGCGCGTCGATCACCGGCGGCTGGGTTGCGCTGCGTTTGGCTGTCAACGCACTGATGAAGGCGGGCGATGTGATCTCCGATCCGCTGATCTCTCCCGTTGCCGCCGTTAGCTGTGGCATTTACGCAGGTCAGCCCGTGCTCGACCTCGACTATCCCGAAGACAGCGAAGCTGGCGTTGACGGAAACTTCATCATGCTCGGCAACGGCCAATTGATCGAGGTGCAAATGAGCGCCGAGGGCGCCACATTCTCGCGCGATCAGATGAACACGCTCCTTGATCTGGCGGACAAAGGCGTGTCGGAACTCGTCGCAGCCCAAGAGGCTGCCACCGCATGACACGTCGTTTCACCGGCGACCGCATTCTTGTTGCCACCCATAACGCTGGCAAGCTGGAGGAGATGGAGCAACTTTTTGCCCCGTTCGACGTTGCAGTGGTCGGTGCCGTGGAAATGGATCTGCCCGAACCGGCGGAGACTGAGACGACGTTCATCGGCAACGCCCGGATCAAAGCGCGTGCAGCCGTGGTTGCAACGGGTCTTCCAGCGCTGGCTGACGATTCCGGGATTATGGTTGATGGTCTCGACGGTGCACCGGGCGTTTACACCGCGGACTGGGCGGAAACTCCGGATGGGCGCGATTTCCTGATGGCAATGGAACGAACACACCGTGAGCTTGTAGAACGAGACGCAGAAACGCCGTGGACGGCACGGTTCTGCTCGACACTCGTGCTCGCGTGGCCCGACGGCCATGACGAGGTGTTCGAAGGCACTGCCGAAGGCACGCTGGTCTGGCCCATCCGTGGCAAGCTGGGCCACGGCTACGACCCGATGTTCCAGCCTATCGGCGAAACACGCACCTATGCCGAGATGTCCTTTGACGAGAAAAACGCGATCTCGCACCGGGCCGACAGTTTCAAACAGTTGATCGCAGGTTGCTTTGGCTGAGGATTGGGAGAATGGCGGCTTTGGCCTCTATCTCCATTGGCCGTTCTGCGCGGCCAAGTGCCCGTATTGCGATTTCAACAGCCACGTCACGCGTAGCGTCGATCATAATGCGTGGTGCACGGCCTACCTGGAAGAGATTGACCGCCTCGCCGATGAAACATCCGGGCGCGTTCTTTCCTCAGTCTTTTTTGGCGGCGGCACGCCCAGCATGATGGAGCCGAGTGTGGTCGGTGCAATCCTCGACAGCATTGCCACGCGCTGGCCGATGGCCAATAACCCGGAAATCACCCTCGAAGCGAACCCGACCTCCGTCGAAGCCAATCGTTTCGCTGCCTTTCGCACGGCCGGCGTTAATCGCATATCGATGGGCATTCAGGCGCTTAATGACCCAGATCTGAAGGCGTTGGGCCGCATGCATTCGGCGGCCGAGGGTCTGGCCGCCTTTGACATCGCGCGCAACATCTTTGACCGAGTCAGCTTCGATCTGATCTACGGACGGCAAAATCAATCGCTGTCGCAATGGGAAAAGGAGCTGTCCGATGCCCTCACACTCGATCTTGACCACCTGTCACTCTACCAACTGACCATTGAACAAGGCACGGCGTTTGGCGACCGCTACAATGCCGGTCGGCTGCGTGGCCTGCCTGACGATGACACATATGCAGACATGTACGCGCTGACCCAAGACCTGTGCGCCGATGCGGGCCTGCCCCGATATGAGGCATCCAACCACGCGCGCGACGGCGCGGAATCGCGGCACAATCTGATTTACTGGCGCTACGGTGACTACGGCGGCATCGGCCCGGGCGCGCACGGCCGCCTGACTGTGAACGGCGCACGCTACGCAACCGAGCAAAAGCGTGCACCAACGTCCTGGTTAGCAGGAGCGGGCCGAGAGCAGCGCGATAAATTACAGTCCGAGGACAACGCAGTTGAAATGCTGCTCATGGGGCTGCGTTTACGCGAAGGTATTGATCTAAAACGTTATTCTTCGCTCATGGGAAAACCGCTGGAACAGGATATTTTGCGAGACTTGCAAGAACAAAACCTAATCAAGCTCTCTGACAGCAGATTAAGTGTTTCAGATCAAGGGTTTATGCTGCTCAATGGCATATTGCGCGAATTGCTGGCCTAAGGCGCGCTCAACTTTCGGCACAGTTCGTCAAGCTCGTCCAATGACGCGTAGCTGAGCACCATGTCACCAGCCTCACCATCACCTTTGTGGTTCAAAATAACCTTGACGCCCGTCGCCGCTGACAAATCAGATTCCAGCGCGCGCGTGTCAGCGTCTTTCTCTGTCTTAAGCTTCGGCGGCCCTTTAAAGATGTTGTCTTGCGCAGTCGTGCCCTTTTTGACCAACGCCTCCGTCGCGCGAACGCTGAGCCCCTTGGCCACCACTTGCCGCGCCAATCCCTCCGGATCGTCTGATGTGATCAACGCCCGCGCGTGTCCGGCGCTAAGCTGACCCTCGAGCACATAATTCTGAACCGTGCCGGGAAGCTGCAGTAGGCGGAGCAGGTTCGCAATGTGGCTCCGGCTCTTGCCCAGCGCCTCCGCCATTTTTTCCTGCGTGTGCCCGAACCGATCCATCAGCTGCTTGTACCCGGCTGCTTCTTCAATCGGGTTCAGATCGGCACGTTGGATGTTTTCGATAATCGCAACTTCCAAAACTTCGGTGTCGGTGAAGTCGCGCACAATCACCGGCAGATCGTGCAGTTGCGCTTGCTGTGCCGCCCGCCAACGCCGTTCGCCGGCAACGATCTCAAACTCAGAACCAACTGCGCGCACCAAGAGCGGTTGCAACACGCCCTTTTCCTTGATCGACGCCACAAGGTCTTCCAACGGTTCTACGTCAAACCGTTTGCGTGGCTGGTCGGGATTGGGACGGATTTTTTCAATGGGAACAGTTTGATCCGCGGAGCCAGTCGCACCTTGCGTACTCTGCTCTGGCACGTCCGCCATCAACGCCGACAACCCGCGCCCCAACCCCCGTTTTTTATCCGCGCCCGCCATACTCGATCCTTATACCGCGTTGTTTTCAATCAGTTCTTTTGCCAAAGCACGATATGCTTCGGCGCCTTTAGAGGTATGGTCATACTGTAGGACGGGCATGGCAAAGGACGGCGCCTCGCTTAGTCGTACGTTCCGCGGAATGCGCGTGCGAAACACGACCTTGCCTAAATTGTCACGCGCATCCTGCTCCACCTGTTGCGACAGATTGTTGCGAGAATCAAACATGGTCAAAACCACGCCTTCAAGCCGTAGATCTGGATTGCCGATCTGGCGCACCTCTCGAATGGTCAGCATCAGTTGCGACAACCCCTCAAGCGCAAAAAACTCGCTTTGCAGAGGCACCAGAACGGAATGCGATGCCATCATCGCGTTCACCGTCAACAAATTCAGCGATGGCGGACAATCGATTAGGATGAAATCAAAGCCATAGTCGTCCATTGCGGTCTGGCGCAGAGCGTCATGCAACAAAAAGCTCCGCTTCTCATTGGCAACCAGTTCAATGTCGGCCGAACTCAGATCCACGGTTGCGGGTACGATGCTGAGGCCAGGAACGTTTGTTTCCAGGATAATCTCATCTAAATCCACGTCATCCAAGAGCAGATCATACGTTGTCAGTGCACGAGCTTCTTTTTCGATGCCCAGACCAGTTGATGCATTGCCCTGCGGATCAAGGTCCACAACAAGTACGGTGTACCCCTTCTCAGCGAGGCCCGCGGCCAGATTAATCGCCGTCGTCGTCTTGCCCACCCCGCCCTTTTGATTGGCCACGGAGATAATTTTCGCCGAATGCGCCCGTGTGGGATCAGACACGTTCAATGTCCCTTACTACCAATGTCGCTGCCTCTGGGTTTGTTTTACTGGCATGCCACTCATATGAGAACCGCCATTTCGCATGTGCGGCATCAATTTCATCCCGCCAAGCTGCGCCTTTTTGAAAAATACAGTAGCCGCCGGGATTTAAGTGTCTTTCGGCAAACCCCAGCAAAACTGTCAAACTGGCAAGAGCGCGTGCACAGAAGATGTCAGCCGATTGCGGTTCGGCTGCTTCAATGCGCGATGCGATAATATCCACATCCAAACCCAATTCCCGCGCACAAGTACGCAGGAAGGCACACTTACGTTGATCGCTCTCTATCAGAACGGTTTTTCCAGAAATCCCGTCACCTTTGCGCAAAATGGCCAGCACAACGCCTGGAAGGCCAGCACCGCTGCCCACATCGACTAGTTTTCCGGAGTCAGCATTAAAGATTTGCGCCGAGTCCCAGATGTGGCGTGTTTCTAGGTCTGACAACGTGTTGTGCGAAACCAAATTGATTTTATGGGTCCATTTCCGGATCAGCTCGCCATAGTGGGCTAACGCTTCCAGTGTTTCACGTGAAACATCGCGCTCGAGCCAATCAGGCGGGCAAATCATGCGCGCTTTTTCTCAATGTGCCGAAGCCGACCAAGGATCAAGGCAAGGGCGGCCGGTGTCATACCGTCAATGCGGCCTGCCTGTGCCAGATCATGAGGACGAACACGCTCCAGCTTGCTACGAAGCTCATTCGATAGCCCGGTGACTGCCTCATATTCAAAAGCAGGCGGAATGACATGCCGCTCATCCTTCCGCAGCCTATCGACGTCCTGTTGCTGACGGGCAATGTAATTGGCATAAAGAGCGTCGCGCGACAGTTGTTCGCGGGTGGTTTGATCCATCCGCGACAACGCGGGTTTGAGCGGCAGCAGATCATCGAAGCTCACATCGGGGAACGCGAGAAGTTGGAATAAAGTACGCTTGGTGCCATCCTGGTTTATGCTAATTCCTGCGGCTTGTATCTGCTTGGGAGTAAAGCTCTCCGCCTCCAGTTCGCTGCGCCCCGACGCCAATGTCGCCATTTTTTCCTCGAACTTGCACTGACGCGCCTGACCAACGCATCCGAGTGACACGCCGAGCCCAGTTAAACGTTGATCAGCGTTATCCGCCCGCAGTGACAGACGAAATTCAGCCCGAGATGTGAACATACGATACGGTTCTGTCACCCCACGGGTTGTCAGATCATCAATCATAACGCCGATATAGCTTTGGTCTCGGCGGAAGGTGACAGGCTCTTGGCCTTGCATTTGCTGCACGGCATTGAGGCCCGCCACGAGACCTTGGGCCGCTGCTTCCTCGTATCCGGTTGTGCCATTGATTTGCCCGGCCAGGAACAATCCTGGCACCTGTGGCACAGACAAATCGAGGTTTAGGGCACGCGGATCGACATAATCGTATTCGATTGCATAGCCCGGCTGAACGATTCTTACGTTTTCTAAACCTTTGATCGACCGCACATAGGCTTGCTGCACATCTTGTGGAAGAGACGTAGAAATCCCGTTCGGATAGATTGTGTGATCCTCAAGCCCTTCTGGTTCAAGGAAAATCTGGTGCGAGGGTTTATCCGCAAACCGGACGATCTTGTCTTCTATCGAGGGACAGTACCGCGGACCAACACCGTCAATATGTCCTCCGTACATCGCAGATCGGCTGAGATTATCGCGAATGATATCGTGTGTCTTTTCATTGGTGTGCGTGATCCCGCAAGAAATCTGGGGAAGATGCGGTGCCTCAGACATAAACGAAAATAACGAGGGATCGGCGTCTGCATCCTGTTGATCCAGGCCATCCCAGTTGATCGTACGACCATCAAGGCGTGGCGGTGTCCCAGTTTTCAAACGACCAAGCGGCAACTCGAAGCTTTCGATCCTCTCGGCCAGTCGAGTCGCGGCATTGTCCCCCATCCGACCGCCGGCGTAGCTTTGATCGCCAATGTGGATGAGACCGCGCAGAAATGTTCCAGTCGTAAGGATTGTCCGATGCGCTTGGACCGTCTCGCCGCTAGCGAGCGAAATTCCGGTAACGGCATCACCGTTCATAACAAAATCAACCACCTCACCTTCGATGACGGTCAGATTATCTTGAGTCCGTGTTAAAGCCGTCATTGCCTTTTGATAGGCCACTCGATCAATTTGCGTGCGAGGCCCTTGTACCGCAGGGCCCTTTCGACGGTTCAACAATCGAAACTGGATACCGGCAGCATCTGCCGCCCGCCCCATAACACCATCCAGCGCATCAATTTCACGTACCAGATGCCCCTTACCCAAGCCTCCGATTGCCGGGTTGCACGACATGACGCCGATATCTGTCGCCTTCATGGTCACCAGGACCGTGTTCACACCCATACGCGCCGCTGCATGCGCCGCTTCACAGCCTGCGTGACCTCCGCCGATAACCAAAACATCGAATTGTTTCACGTGAAACACTCCATTATTTCCCAAGGCAGAAACTTGAAAAGATCTCATCAAGTAGGTTTTCGACGTCCACACGGCCGATGAGAACCGCCAAAGCACGCGTTGCTGCGCGCAAATCCTCTGCGGCTATATCATAAAAGTCTGGACCGTTTTCCAGATGATTCTTCGCCACAGCCAGCTTTGCGCATGTTTCAGACATAGCGATCCTATGACGCTCTTGCGTGGCAAGCCCGGCTAGCGCAGCTCGTTTTGACAACTCGGCGGTCAGCTTTTCCATCAGTTCTGCAACGCCCTTTCCTGTCTTTCCCGAAATGCTTTCGCTCGGATCGTCGCGTAAGTCAGCCTTTGGGCGCAAAACGATATCATCTGATCCTGCGACGATAGGAAGAGCTTCACCCTCGTCCATTAAAAACACACGGATATCTGCGTTCTTCGCTCTGCTCAGTGCGCGTGAGATACCTTCCGCTTCAATCTCATCGGCGGCTGTGCGCAAACCGGCCGTATCCAACAGCGTCACAGGCAAACCATTGAGGTCCATGCGCACTTCGATCACGTCCCGTGTTGTACCAGCATGTTTGGAGGTTATCGCGGCATCGCGGCGCGCAATCGCATTTAACAAAGTGGACTTACCAGCGTTAGGCGCACCCATAATGGCCACCTCAAAGCCATTCCGGACCCTTTCGGCCGATGCAAACCCAAGGAGTTCTGCGTTTATTTCCGTTTCAACCGCTTCCAAAAGCGTCATGACTTCCGGCGTGACATCCACAGGGACATCTTCGTCGGCAAAATCAATGGTCGCTTCCATCAATGCGGCCGCGCGGATAATATTGGCACGCCAACCTTCAATACGTTGCGATAATTGACCCTTGTATCCGCGCATCGCCTGAACGCGCTGCGCCTCTGTTTCGGCTGAGATAAGATCGCCCAACGCCTCGACCTGCGTGAGATCCATGCGATCATTTTCCAGAGCACGACGAGAAAACTCACCGGGCTCGGCAAGCCGCGCGCCACTTCCGCTCAGGCGCCGAAGTACAGCCGATACAATCGCTGTGCTTCCATGCAAGTGAAGTTCGACGGTATCTTCGCCCGTAAAACTGTGGGGGGCAGCAAATGTTAGCACCAGCGCTTCGTCAAGTACGGCGCCATCTGCATCGAGGATTTTCCGCAAGCCAGCTTGCCGACGCGGCGGCAGCGATGACATCAAACCACCACAAACCGTCAGGGCGTTTGGCCCCGAGACGCGGACAACGGCAACACCTGCGCGACCCTGCGCCGTTGCAAGGGCAAAGATCGTATCCACGACGACCCCGGGCCCAGATCAGGTATTCATGGAGTCAAAGAATTCGCCGTTTGTCTTGGTCTGCTTGAGCTTGGAAATGAGGAATTCAATGGCGTCCGTCGTGCCCATCGGGTTGAGGATGCGGCGCAGCACGAAGGTCTTGGCCAAGTCGGTCTTGTCAACCAGCAGGTCCTCTTTCCGGGTACCGGATTTGAGAATGTCGATGGCTGGGAACACGCGCTTGTCGGCAATCTTACGATCCAGCACGATCTCTGAGTTACCGGTGCCTTTGAACTCTTCAAAAATGACCTCGTCCATCCGGCTGCCTGTGTCGATCAGCGCTGTCGCGATGATGGTCAGCGATCCGCCTTCTTCAATGTTGCGCGCAGCGCCAAAGAAACGCTTGGGCCGTTGCAGCGCATTGGCGTCCACACCGCCAGTCAGAACTTTGCCCGACGACGGCACCACAGTGTTAAAGGCTCTACCAAGTCTTGTTATTGAATCGAGAAGGATAACTACATCTCGCTTATGCTCGACCAAACGCTTGGCTTTTTCGATGACCATTTCAGACACGGCAACGTGGCGCGTGGCCGGTTCGTCAAAGGTTGAGGACACAACCTCACCCTTCACCGAACGCTGCATGTCTGTCACCTCTTCGGGGCGCTCATCGATCAGCAGGACGATCAGATAACATTCCGGATGGTTCTTTTCGATGCTCGACGCGATGTTCTGCAGCAGCACCGTTTTACCGGTCCGCGGCGGTGCCACGATGAGCGACCGCTGACCTTTACCGATGGGCGATACCAGGTCGATGATCCGAGCTGAGCGATCTTTGGTCGCGGGATCGTCCGTTTCCATTGTCAAACGCTCATCCGGATAAAGCGGCGTGAGGTTGTCAAAGGCGATCTTGTGGCGCGCTTTTTCTGGCTCCTCAAAGTTTATTTTGGTCGCCGACGTCAGCGCAAAGTAGCGTTCATTGTCATCGGGTGCTTTGATCCGACCCTCAATCGTGTCACCGGTCCGCAGCGAAAACTGTCGGATCATCTCAGGCGAAACGTAGATATCATCGGGACCCGGCAGGTAGTTTGCCTCGGGCGACCGCAAGAAGCCAAAACCGTCCTGCAACACCTCAAGCACGCCGTCGCCATACACCTCCCAGCCTTCATCCGCACGTTCGCGCAGGATCTGGAACATCATCTCGCCCTTGCGCATGGTCGAGGCGTTTTCGATCTCAAGCTCTTCGGCCATGGCCAGCAGGTTTTTCGGGCTCTGCGCCTTGAGGTCAGAGAGGGCGAGGCTGTCTTGGGTCATGAATACACGCGCACCGCAGCGATAGCGGTGGTCCTAATTCGAATGAATGTGCAGGTGCGGTCCCCGGACGGGGCGCGTCGGTGTGGTAGGGCGCACAACCGTCGGAGTCAATCTCTCAGATCTTCACCACTACCGAGATCACGATGACCACCATCAAAAGCGTCGGGACCTCGTTCATGATCCGGTACTGTCGCCCGGGCAGGATCGGACCCCCTGCCGCGATCAGTTTTCGTTGCTTCGACAGCCAGCCGTGAAAGCCCGACATCGCCAGGATTGCCAGCAGCTTGGTATAGGGCCACACCGCGCTCCAGTCGATCACACCGGGGATGACCGCCATCAACAGACCAAAGACCCACGCCGCAACCATCGCAGGCGTCATGATCGCCTTCAGCAACCGTCGTTCCATTGTCATGAACAACTCGTGGGTGTCACCTGACAAACCAACGATTTCACTGTGATAGACATACAAACGGGGCAGGTAGAACAGCGCTGCCATCCAGGCTATGACGGACATGATGTGCAATGCCTTGATCCAAAGGTACCAGCTTGCCAGCAGGTCGATCATCATGCGCTCCGTCCAATGTCGGGCACCCTATTCATAAAATAAAAGAAAGAAAAAGGATGATGATTTTGTAGAGGCACCGATTTCTGGGGATTACGCGGTTTTACATCTGCTTGTCCTCACCGGGGATACATCTTGTCAGCAAAAGTATACAGTTCTTAGCATTCTTGTTTATACCCGTTAAATCAGATGTTTAACACAATATGACAAAGAAAAATTACACGCATTTCCTGTGGATAAAGATGTATATGAACGCTTTTGCACAGGTGTGCAGTTATCCTTGCGCACGTTGTATGAGGTTTGGATAGACCTGCGGTAACAGCCGGAGTTTGGGGACTTGTCCGGTCGCATGAGATATCGCAGACAGCGAGACACAGGGCATACGCCCGCCGACCACAGGTTTATCAACATGACTACCGCCATCATTCTTGCGTCAGGGTCGACCATCAGGGCGACTTTGTTGCAAAATGCGGGCGTTTTGTTTGATCAACAAGTCCCACGGATTGATGAACAAACGGTTAAAGAAACCTTTCAAGCGAACGGGTCTGCGCCAAGCGACATTGCAGATGCGCTCGCCGCTGCCAAAGCAAAAGAGGTTGCCCGGAGCTATCCAGACGCCATGGTGATAGGATGTGATCAGGTGTTGGCCTTTAACGGCACGATCATGTCAAAGCCGCGTGATCCGGATAATGCCAAGCAACAACTGATCGCTCTGCGCGGGCGGAAACATTCTTTGTTTTCCGCTGCCGTCGTTTACGACCAAGGGCAACCGATCTGGCGCTACACCGGTGCTGTAATGCTGCAGATGCGTGATTTTTCAGATGCTTACCTCGAGTCCTACCTGGCGCGCTCATGGCAGGATATCCAACATTGCATCGGTGGCTATCAGCTGGAAGCGGAAGGCGTCCGACTGTTCGAGACGATTGAAGGGGATTACTTTCACGTGTTGGGTATGCCACTTTTGGAACTGCTCGCGTTTTTAACGCTGCGTGGCGCGATAGAAGGATAAGACATGGCAACGCGCATTCCCCTGGCAGGGGTGATCGGTACGCCGATTGGTCACAGTAAATCACCGCAAATTCATAAACATTGGCTGCGCAGTCACGGGTTGCTCGGTGACTATGTTCCGATGGAGGTGCTGCTAGATGATCTGGACCAGGTCCTGCGAACATTGCCCAAAGCAGGATTTGTTGGCGTGAACGTGACAATCCCGCACAAGGAACGCGTGTTGGAACTTGCCGACCTGGTGACCGACCGAGCCACGTTAATTGGGGCCGCAAATACGCTCATCTTTCGTAAAGACGGTAAAATCCACGCCGACAACACGGACGGTTACGGCTTTATTGAAAACTTGAAAGCAGGTGCACCCGAGTGGAATCCGAAATCAGGGCCGGCGGCCGTGCTGGGCGCAGGCGGTGCAGCGCGGGCAGTTGTGGCGTCTTTGGCCGATGCTGGTGTGAGTGAAATCTTTTTGACCAACCGGACAAGAGTGCGGGCAGAAAAACTGGCCGACGATTTTGGTATGCGCATCACAGTTATGGACTGGGTGCAGGCGGGCAACATCCTCGAAGATTGCGCGCTGGTTGTGAACACAACGTCGTTGGGCATGATCGGTAAACAAGAGATGCGCGTTCCATTGGATGGCTTGCGGAAAGGGACTGTCGTCACCGATCTGGTGTATGCCCCACTACGCACACGGTTTTTGGCGGCTGCCGAGGATGCAGGGTGCACTACAGTCGACGGGCTTGGGATGCTGCTGCATCAGGCTGTGCCAGCGTTTGAACGTTGGTTTGGTCAACGCCCTGAGGTGGATAGCGCCACCCGGGCTGCAGCGCTGCGATGACATTCAAGCTGGGCCTCACCGGTTCAATTGGCATGGGAAAGTCAACGACCGCTGCCATGTTCGCGGACGCAGGCATACCTGTGTGGGATGCGGATGCGGCGGTGCATATGCTCTATGCGCCAGATGGCCCGGCGCCCGCGGCGTTGGAGGCGGCATTCCCCGTTACAGTCGGTGCAGATGGCCATGTGGACCGCGACGCGCTCCGCGCGCTCATCGCCAAAGACCCAGCGGTGCTGGATAAAATCAACGCCATTGTGCATCCGCTTGTTGCCGAACACCGCGCCAAATTTCTGTCGCAGCACAAAGGCTTGGTATTGCTCGACATCCCCCTGCTATACGAAACCGGCGGCGACGCATTTTGCGATGCGGTCATCGTGGTTAGCATTGATCCAGAAACACAGCAAAAGCGCGTTCTCAAACGCGGCACCATGACCGAAGCGGATTTCCAGGCGATCCTGTCCCGTCAAACACCCGATACGGAAAAGCGTGCGCGCGCAGATTATGTCATCGTGACAGACACGGTTGAGCATGCCCGCGCACAGGTGCAAGATGTGCTACGAGCAGTCAGAAAGCGGATGCAAAATGCGTGAGATCGTCCTTGATACCGAAACGACGGGCCTCGATCCCGATAGTGGCGACCGAATTGTTGAGATCGGCGCGGTCGAACTGCTGCGCCACGTACCCACAGGCGCGACCTTTCACGAATACATCGATCCCGAACGCGCCATGTCGCAAGAGGCGTTTGAGGTGCACGGGCTCGGCGATGATTTTCTGCGCGGCAAACCAAAGTTCGCGCAGATCGGACAAAAGTTCCTGGATTTCATTGGCGACGCCAAACTGGTGATCCACAATGCCGCCTTCGACATGAAATTCCTCAATGCTGAATTGAAATGGATGGGTTTGCCGCAAATCCCATGGGATCAGGCCATCGATACGTTGGAAATCGCTCGCAAACGCTTTCCCGGATCGCCCGCGTCGCTTGATGCGCTCTGCCGTCGCTTTGCCATTGATAACTCGGCCCGAACAATGCACGGCGCCCTGCTCGACAGTGAAATTTTGGCCGAGGTGTACCTCGAGCTGATCGGTGGTCGTCAGCCAGACTTTGCCTTGAATGCACTAGACGCTGTGACATCCGGTGATGCCGGCCAAGGTAAGTGGACCGCACCCCCGCGTCCCACGCCGCTTGCCCCCCGCATCACCGAAGCGGAGCGCAAAGCGCATGCGGCGTTTGTGGCACAGTTGGGTGATCAAACGCTTTGGACATAGAAAACCCGGGCGCTGACCAGCGACCCGGGTATCGCATTAAACAAAGTCGCTGCTAGGCGTCGAGCTTCTGCCCTTCTTTTTGACGCCGCTCGATCTCGGCCTTGTACATGGCGACAAAGTCGATGGTCTCGAGGTTTAGGGGTGGGAAACCGCCATCACGCGTCAAATCGCTGACCACGCGGCGCAGGAACGGAAAGATCATGCGCGGGCATTCGATCATCAGGAACGGGTGCAACTGTTCTTCGGGGACGCCGTCGATAAAAAATATACCCACATAGTCAATCTCAAGGACGAACAGCACCGCCTCGCTCTCTTTGTCCTTGGACGTGATGTTGAGCTTGATCGCGCTTTCGTATTGGTTGTCTGCGGCACGCTTTTTGGCGTCCAGGTTTACCTGAATCTGAATGTCGGGTTTCACATCGGGTGAGGCACCTTTTTGCGCCATGATGTTTTCGAACGACATGTCGCGCACAAACTGTCCAAGCACACGCATTTGCGGTTGTTTTGGCGCTTCGGCTTGCTCTTCGGCCATATAACTTTACTCCTCGGCGGGGTTCACTTGCGCTCTGGTAGCAGCTTGGCCGGGCTCTCTCAATCCTTGGTCCAACCGGAAGGGCCGCGCGCCGCGTCTTTTGGCGATTGAACCTCGGAAAATTCGCCGTCAATGACATCTGGATGTGTGCCCGATCTACCCGGTCCAGCAGAATGCATGGCAAAGCCTGACAGCTTTATCCGCGTCCGCGCCCAATTAAAAAGCGCAATCCGCACTGCAGGGATCAGCAGTGCAAAGCCAACGGCATCGGTAAAAAACCCCGGCGTGAGCAATAATGCGCCGGAAAACAGGATCATCGCGCCGTGCGCCAACGCCTCGGACGGGTTTTCCAAACGGTTAAAGCTGTCTTGTACCCGGGCAAGCGCTTGCAGGCCCTGCTGGCGCACCAGGTACGTGCCGATAAATGCAGTGATCACAACGACAAGCAACGTTGACCACAGTCCGATGGCACCGCCCACCTGTATGAACAGCGCGATCTCAATCAGCGGTACTGCGACAAACGCAACAAGCAGCCACATCTGCGACATCCTTTCAATCACAACGGGCGGGTGCCACAGTGGACTCGGCTCACCCTTGCCCCTACATAAGGACCCTGACAGGCAATCGCCACAATCGGCCGCGCGCCGCACCGTAATTTCGAGGTTTTGATGAACTCTCCGCTGATCCAGCTACTGGTCCTTGCCGGGATCGCTGTCTTTCTGATCTTGCGTCTGAAAAACGTGCTTGGGACGCGCGAGGGGTTTGAACGTCCGCCAGCACCGCAAACGCCGACGCGCAGCACGCCGCGTCCCGATCTTGAGGTGATTGAGGGCGGTCCGGACCTCGATATCACCGACCACGTCGATGAGGACAGTGACGACGCCAAAGCGCTGACAGAAATGAAGCGTGTCGAGCCGTCATTTAATGTCTCTGATTTTCTTGGGGGTGCCCGCGGCGCCTATGAGATGATCGTAATGGGCTACGAAAATGGCGAATTGGCCGAAATCCAGCCGTTTCTCGCAGAAGATATCTACGAGAGCTTTGTCGACGGCGTCGCAGCGCGTGAGGATCAAGGCCTGACCATTGAGGCCGAATTTATCGGCGTGCGCGAGATGAAGCTGGTCAAAGCGACACTGGACCCGGACAGCAACGAAGCTGAGATTAGCATTCGTTTTGTCGCTGAACTGACCTCAGCCGTGCGCGATGAAGGTGGCGACATAGTCGAGGGCAGCCTGACAGATGTGAAACGGCAAAAAGATACCTGGGCGTTCTCGCGGGTGCTCGGTGCGGACGATCCCAATTGGATCCTCGTTTCCACAGACGCCTGAGACGCCTATTTGCGCTCTGCCTTGTTGCGTCCTTCATGTCATCTGTCATGACCGGCGGCGCGGCGGCAGAGGCGCGTTACACGGTTCAGGACTTTGCCGACCTGGATGGCTGGGCGGATGATGATCATGCCGCTGCACTGGCGACGTTCAATAATACCTGTCTGGACATGGATGACCCGGATTGGCGGTCGCTCTGCGCCTTGGCCGGGGACATTGATCAGCCGCGCGCGTTCTTTGAGCTGTTCTTTCGCCCGGTCCTGATCGAAGACGGGCAAGACGCGCTTTTTACCGGTTATTTTGAACCCGAGCTTAACGGTGCGCTGCGTCCGTCTGCCCGCTACCGCTATCCGGTGTACAAAATGCCGCCCGAGGCGCGCGCCAATCGCCCGTGGCTGACCCGGCGCCAAATCCTCGAAGGGGAGGTGATGCAAGGCCGCGGGTTAGAGATTGCCTGGGTCGACGACCCTGTTGAGCTATTCTTTTTGCAGGTACAGGGCTCGGGGCGGATCAATCTGCAGGGCGGCGGCACCATCCGCGTGGGATATGGCGGTTTCAACGGTCATCAATATCGTTCGCTTGGTGCCGAACTCATCCGCCGCGGCACTTATGCCTCACATCAGGTCAGCGCGCAGGTGATAAAAAACTGGGTCAAGCGGAACCCGGTGGCTGGGCGCGAACTGCTGTATCACAACCCGTCTTACGTCTTTTTCCGTGAAGTCAATGAGGTGCCGAGCGATCAGGGCCCGCTGGGCGCAATGAACCGGTCAATCACCGAGATGCGCACAATTGCAGTTGATCCGGCATACGTCTCGCTCGGTGCGCCCGTTTGGGTCGAAAAGGATGGTGCTAACCCGCTGCGGCGTCTGATGATTGCCCAGGACACCGGCAGCGCCATCAAGGGCGCGCAGCGGGCCGATGTATTCTTTGGCACCGGTGATCAAGCCGGGCGTGCCGCTGGCAAACTCAAGGATCCGGGTCGCATGTTGGTGCTGATGCCGATCCAGCGCGCCTATGCCCTCTTGCCGGAGGGCGGGATATGACCCGCCGTCGTCGCCTGCGGCCCGATGAAGAGGAGTTATGGCGCAAGGTCGCAGATCGCACCGAACGCCTGCATCCCGAACCCCGTTTCAACCCTGCCGATTTTGTTGAAACCCCGGCGCCCAAACCGCGGTCTGTTGCGTTGTTTGACGCCTTGCCATTGCGCAACTCAAAGCCTGAGCAAGCCACGCGCATTGACCTGGTGCCATCGATCACCGATCAGGTGCGCAATGCGCCGGTGCAAATGGACAAAAAGGCGTTTAACCGACTGAAACAGGGCAAGCTGAAACCAGAGGGTAAAATTGACCTACACGGGATGACGCTTGACCGCGCGCACCCCGCGCTGACCCGCTTTATCATGGTCGCGCAAGCACAGGGCAAGCGGTTGGTCCTGGTTGTAACAGGCAAAGGCAAAGACCGCGATGACGGTGGCCCAATCCCCGTGCGCAACGGCGTCTTGCGCCATCAGGTGCCGCAGTGGTTGTCTCTGCCACCATTGTCCACAGCAGTCTTGCAGGTCTCACCCGCGCACGGGCGCCATGGCGGTGGCGGGGCCTACTATGTCTATCTACGCCGGAACCGTTGACCGACGCCACAGCGCCACCGGGTAAAACAGCAGCAGCGATGCGGCGGCAAAGCAGGCCGCGAAATAGAGGAGCTGCACCTCATAGCCTATGCCGATGTCAATCAACCAACCGGTCAATCCGGGCCCCAACGCTGAACCCAGCACCATCGCTGCCATTGTTGCTGATTTGATCGCGCCAAGATGGCGGGTGCCATAAAATTCTGCCCAGCAGGCATTGAGCAGGGTCGCTTGTCCGCCGCCGGCCATGCCCATCAGAACCACGGCGAGCGCGGTCCACACCAGACTTGGCGCATACCAGTGCAGCACAAATGCGGCGACGTATGGAACCAGGTAGACCGGCAACAGCCGCACCGCACCAAACCGATCGACCAGCCAACCAAAGACAACGGTTGAGATGACCAGACTGAGCGTCCCCAATGGGAACACCGACACCAGTGCGAAATGGGTCCAGCCTTTGATCTCGGCAAAGTGTACTTGGTGAAACCAAAATGCCGTGCCAAAGCCAGAGAATGACATAACCGCGGGTACCATGGCCCAAAACAGCGGGTGGCGCAGGGCTTCGGCCCGCGTCCAATGCCGATCCTCCATGCCTGTCGCGCTGTCATCCTGTGCCACCGATTGCGGTGTGCGTTCCAGTTGGAGTAACCGGTACAGCACTGGCGCTGTCAGAACGCAAACGAGCCCGCAGATCACCCATATCTGTTGCCAGTGGATCAGCGATTTGGCCCAGACCATGATCAGCGGCAAGCCCGCCTCGCCCGCCATAAATCCCATCGATGCAACGGCCAGTGCCCGCCCGCGCGTCGCCACATACCATCTGGACATCGCTACCATTGCCACGTGATGCGTCATGCCCTGCCCAAAGAACCGCAGGAAAAAGACAACCCCGATCAACAGCGCCGCCGCGCTGTTCATGGCCATCATCAGGCACGACACCCCCAAAAGCAGGATCACGGTGATCCCCAGGCTGCGCACCCGGAACCGATCCGCCAGCCCCCCGGCAAACACCATCACTGCTGCCGACGCCC
Source organism: Pseudomonadota bacterium (assembly GCA_039026855.1). GTDB lineage: Bacteria > Pseudomonadota > Alphaproteobacteria > Rhodobacterales > Rhodobacteraceae > Tateyamaria. The sequence continues at coordinate 86,330 of JBCCLL010000008.1, forward strand.
CGGTCCCGATCATGTAGATCAGGCCCCAGTCGCCATTGCTCAACCCGTATTGCGCGCGAATCTCTCCCCCAAAGACTGAGATAAAATACGTCTGCCCAAAGCTCGACAAAAACGACAGCAACGCGCCCGTCGCCAGGAAAGGTGCGTTGTCACGAATGAATTGAAGATAGCCTTGGGGCGCGGTCATGCGCCCCTTATCCGGCAGATCGCCCGCAGATCAAAGCACGTAGCGGCTAAGGTCGGCAGAGCTGGCCAATTCGCCCAGGTATTGTTCCACAAACGCGGCATCGACCGTGATCTCCTCACCGCTGCGATCCGGTGCAGAAAAGGACAGTTCTTCGAACACCCGTTCCAGCACGGTATAGAGCCGCCGCGCCCCTATGTTCTCGACCGTACCGTTCACCTCCGCGGCGATACGCGCCAGCGCGGCGATACCATCTTCGGCAAAGGTCACGGTCACCTCTTCTGTCGCCATTAGAGCAGTGTATTGACGGGTCAGGGCGTTGTCGGTTTCGGTCAGGATGCGCACGAAATCCTCTTCGGTCAGCGCGCGCAGTTCAACGCGAATGGGCAACCGGCCCTGCAGTTCCGGCAACAGATCGCTGGGCTTGGCGATGTGGAACGCGCCCGAGGCGATGAACAGGATGTGGTCGGTTTTGACCGGTCCGTGTTTCGTGCTAACGGTGGTGCCCTCGATCAGGGGCAGCAGGTCGCGCTGCACGCCCTCGCGGCTGACATCGCCGCCGCGCGCATCAGATCGGGCGCAGACCTTGTCGATCTCGTCCAGAAACACGATCCCGTTTTCCTGCACAGCCTCCAATGCGGCCTTGGTCACCGTCTCATCGTCTAGCAGCTTGTCCGCTTCCTCCCCGATCAGCACGTCATAGCTTTGGGCAACGGTCATCTTTTTGCGCACGCGGCGCCCGCCCATGGCTTTGCCAAAGAGATCGCCAAGGTTCATCATCCCCATGTTGCCGCCGGGCTGACCGGGGATGTCCATCATCGGGAACGGGTTTGAAGTGTCGGCGACCTCCAGCTCGATCATCGTGTCGTCCAGCTCACCCGACTTCAGCTTCTTGCGAAACATCTCGCGCGTGCCTTCGCGCGCCCCCTCGCCCGCGATCACCTCGATCACCCGGTTTTCGGCTGCTGCGCGGGCATTGGCGCGCACGTCTTCGCGCATGAGTTCGCGTGTTTCGATGATCGCCGCATCCACCAGATCGCGCACGATCTGCTCCACGTCCCGCCCGACATAGCCGACCTCGGTAAACTTCGTCGCCTCAACCTTGAGGAACGGCGCGCGTGCCAGTTTCGCCAACCGGCGGCTGATCTCGGTCTTGCCCACGCCGGTGGGGCCGATCATCAGAATGTTTTTGGGATAGACCTCATCGCGCAGATCATCGCCCAACTGCTTGCGCCGCCACCGGTTGCGCAGCGCGACGGCCACCGCCCGCTTGGCGCCGTTTTGGCCGATGATAAATCGGTCCAACTCGCTGACGATTTCGCGGGGGGTCAGGTCGGTCATGTGTCTGTCCTTTTCCAGCCTTCGCGGTCATCTGCCAGCGTCACCCGCGCGCAGCCCATTTCGGACAGCAGCGCGCGGCACGCGTCGGGCGTCATTCCGGTTTTCCGGGTCAGGGTGTCGAGGCTGCGGATGCCGGTTGCCCCTTTGGATTTGTCGTCCAAAAGCGATCCAAGCAGCCTAACCCGTTGCCGTTTCTGATGCGCGTCGGCGCCCAAAACACGGTCAAACACTGCGAGCGTGTCGCCGATCCAGCTCATCCCCCGATCCTTTCGACCGTCAGGTTGCCGTTGGTGTAGACGCAGATGTCAGCGGCAATCGCCATCGCGTCGCGCGCCACGGCCTCGGCGTCCCGGTCGCTTTCCATCAGGCCGCGCGCCGCGGCGAGCGCATAGTTGCCGCCCGATCCAATGGCGGCGATATCGTGCTCGGGTTCCAGCACGTCGCCCGCGCCGGTGATCACGAACAGGTCCTTGCCGTCAGTGACGATCAACATCGCTTCGAGCTTTTGCAGGTACTTGTCAGTGCGCCAGTCCTTGGCCAGTTCCACGCTCGCGCGCGCCAACTGTCCCGGTGTCGCTTCCAGCTTGGCCTCCAACCGTTCGAGCAGCGTGAACGCGTCCGCTGTTGACCCTGCAAAGCCCGCCACAACCTCGTGACCGCCCGGGCTCAGCCGCCGCACCTTGCGCGCGGTCCCCTTGATCACCGTCTGGCCCAGCGATACCTGCCCATCGCCCGCGACAACCACTTCGCCACTTTTGCGCACGCCGATGATCGTGGTGCCGTGCCATCCCGGAAAGCTATCGTTTTGCATGGTCTGCACTCCTCTGGCAGGGTATCTGAGAGTTTCGCGCGCAGGACACAAGGCCCAAAAGCAGATATGTTTTCCACCGATCGGGACCTTGTGGATGCGGCGCATGCGCAATTTGCGGCACTGGCGCCGCAGGCGCAGGTGGATGCGGGCGCCTACCGTATGGCGCGACATTGGATCAAAGCCGACAAAAACCGGCGCCACATCGTTGCGCAGTTTCAGGCATCAGGCCGCGCGCCCCTGATCCTAAAACTCGCCCTCGCACCCAAGGACGCGATGCAATTCGCAGGTATCGTGCAAAACCATCAAGCGGCACAGGACGCAACAGCCGTAATGCCAAATGTCACGGTACCGCAACTCCTCGCCGTCGATTTTGATGCCCAGGCTTACCTCATGAGCTTTTTGCCGGGCACCACGTTTCTCGATCTGTGCCGCCAGACTGCGGATCACGGCCCTTTGCTGCGCCAAGCGGGGCAATGGCTTGCCGCCTACCACCGCGGCACCTGGCAAAAGACACGCCCGTTTCAGCCGAAATTTATGGCGCGTCACATGCTGCATCTGGTGGACCAGATGGATCAGGGCACGCGCAAGATCAAAGGGCAAAAGCGGTTCAAGCGCTACGTGCACGCCGTCCAGGACATGGTGCAGCCTTGCTCGGGCCGGGACAGTACAATTGCCGCGAAACACGGCGATCTGAACGCGCACAATATCATCATTTCGGGCGACCAGGCCGCCGCCTATGACTTTCTGCCCTACTCCACGGCGCCGGTCGGATACGACATCGCGCGGTTTCTCGTCAGCTACTTGCAGATGGAGGGCGACATTGCCGGCACACCTTCGGGTGCCGTGCTTCCCACAGCGGTGATGGATGCATTTTTTGAGGGGTATGATGTGGTGGCCCCGGACGATCCCGGGGTCACCTTTCTGCTGCGCATTCAGATCCTAACGGACTGGAATCGCAAAGATCATATGTCCAGCGCTACTGCGCTGATGCGGTTCCAGCGCTTGCGCGCAATGGCCAAACGAGCCTTCGACTAAAGCGCCTCTTCGATCCAGCTTTGCAAGGCAGCCTTGGGCTTGGCCCCGGCCATGTTCGACACGACCTCACCGTTTTTGAAGATAAACAGCGCCGGGATTCCGCGAACGCCCATCGCAGCGGGCGAGTTGGGGTTCGAATCCACGTCGACCTTTACGATTTTGACCTTGCCGCTCATCTCGTCTGACAGCTCTTCGAGCGCTGGGCCGATCTGCTTGCAGGGGCCGCACCACTCGGCCCAGAAATCCACCACAACGGGGATGTCAGATTGTTTGACTTCGCTGTCAAAAGTGTCGTCGGTCACGGCTGTCGTTGCCATTGTGTGTCTCCTGATGGGGGATATCGGGTTGGGCTGGGAACGTAGGCAGGGTCGGATACGGCGTCAAGATATCGGACGCGCATCCAGCGCCGCCAACACGATATCGTGTGGCAGCATCATGAGCGTGCGCGTGTGCGTCCATAAGATCGCCGGGACGACCTCGTGCCCGGGATAGATCTGCGCGATCCCCCGTGCATAGGCGCCCATCTGGCGCAACAACCCTTCGGGAACCTCTTGCGGTGTCTGCGGGATCACGCGGTTTGATTTGAAATCGACGATGGTCACCCGATCTGGCGTGACAATCAGGCGATCTATGGTGCCATATATTGGTCGGTCGCCCAGCGTTGCCGTCATCGGAACCTCGGCCAGCGTGTCAGCGGCGAAGAGATGCGCCAAGGCCGGGTCTGACAGCACGCCAAGCGCTTCGTTGACCGCCTCCTGTGCTTCGGCTTCGGGCAGCTTTGACGTAGCGATCATCTCTGCAGCCAGGCGCCCCGCGACGTCTTCGGGCTGGTGCCAGAGCGTTTCCAGCAACAGGTGCACAAATGTGCCATACGCTGTTGCGTTTTCCCGTGCATCACCGGGCAGCGCTTTGGCCCCGTCTAGCTGCGAAGGGTTCAACGGTTTTTGCGCTGGCGCGCGCGTCGGCGCCGGCGTGGCAAACAGCGGATCAAGTTCCACGTCATCTTCCGTCGCTGTTTGGTCTGTGATTGTGAGATGCGCGGGCCATGTGCCGTGGCTTAGCCGAAGCCCCTCACCCGTTGGCGTATCAAGGCGCACCGCGCCGCCGCGTTGCATCCCGTCTTCAACCAGCGCCCACCAGTTCGGGCCGGTGTTTCGCGATGCGCCTGCCGCCGCGATGATCAGCCACTTTTCCGCCCTGGTCAGAGCGACATAAAGCAGGCGCAGTGACTCCTCCCGCTGTTTATCGACCAGCTCAGCGACCCGCTGTCGGATTGCGTCGGGTTGCAGGTCTTTGATGGGTTTCCACACCGGCACGCCGTCAAGGGTCACGATCTGATCCTTGACCTCGATCTTGCGCGGGCCGCATTCCGGCAGGATCACGATGGGTGCCTCCAGACCTTTGGACCCGTGGACTGTCATCACCCTGATTTGATTGCTCGCGCTGTCGATCTGTCGCTTGATCTCAAGATCGTCGGTTTCCAACCAGGCTAGGAACCCGGTCAGCGACGGAATGGCACTGCGTTCATACGCCAGCGCTTGGGACAAAAGTGCGTCGATCCCATCCTCCGCCTCGGTCCCCAGCCGCGCCAACAGGTTCCGACGGCCACGATGCTGCACCAACATCCGTTCGATCAGATCGTAGGGCCGCAGGAAATCGATCTGCGACCGCATATCCTGCAGGACAGTGACTGTTCTTGGGTGATCTTCCGATACGCGCAGCGCCTGCCACAGGTGTTCCGTCGTTCGGTGGTGCGCGAGGGTAAAAAGGTCCTGCTCGCTCCATCCAAACAGCGGCGACCGTAAGGCGGTGGCCAGCGACAGGCTGTCTTCGGGTGTCGCCAGAAATGCAAGCAGCGCGCCCAGATCGCGCACTGCCAGCTCTGCCCCGACCTTCAGCCGATCCGCACCCGCGATGGGCAGATCGTGTGCCTTGCACGCTCGGATCAGATCACCAAAAATGCCGCCCCGCCGCTGCACGAGGATCAGGAAATCCTTTGGCTGCACCGGTCGCGCCCCGTCGCCATCAGGCAATGGCACGCGGGTATCAATCATCCGCTTGATCTCAGCTGCGACCTTGTTGGCCAGCACCTTGTCGTGATGCATCGCGCTGCGCCGGTCGACGGGGTCGTACCATTCGAGGTCCGGTTCGTCCTCGGGCTTCGGCTCAATCGGCCACAAATCCACCCGCCCCGGCATGTCGGTGTGAAAGGCGATGTGTGTGCCATCTTTGGCAAACCCTTCGGTGCCCTCGCCGTCAAACACCATGTCCACCAGCCGCAGGATCGCAGGCGACGACCGGAACGAAAAGTCGAGCGTCGTTTTGTACAATTCATTGCCCACAGCGTGCAGCTTTTGTACAAATTCGGCCCTCATTTCATCAAAAGCCCGTGGATCGGCCCCCTGGAACGAGTAGATCGATTGCTTCTTGTCGCCGACGACAAACAGTGTCCGCTCCACATCGCTGCGAGCCCCTTCGCCGGTGGAAAACTCTTCGGCCAGCTTGCGGATCACGTCCCATTGCGCTGGGCTGGTATCCTGTGCCTCATCCACCAAAATGTGGTCGATCCCGCCATCCAGCCGATACAGCACCCACGCCGCGACACCGCGATCCGTCAACAAAGCCCGCGCCCGTTGGATGAGATCGTCAAAATCGAGCCACGCGCGTTCCTGTTTCGCGGCGGCATAGCGCTGGGCAAAACGGCGTGCGAACTGGTGCAGGGCAAGCGCCTGTTCAGCCGCTAATACTGCGAGATGCCGGTCCCGTGCCACGGCGACCCTCTGCATCAGCGCGTTTAGCGCCGGTATCAGGTGGGGAATGCTGTCTCGCGTTGTTTTTGTTGGGAATTTATCGACTTTCGGCTGTCCAACATTTGCCCCGGATGCGTTTGTGAAGACCTTCGCAAGCGGCGGGATCGCATCGAAATCAAGAGTGGTGACCTGCGTTAGTTGAGCCGCGGCTTTGACATCGTTGGCGGACCCTGCGCGCAATGCTTGGATCAGCTCTTGCAACAGCGCCGCGTCGCCCGGTGCAAAGGTTTCGGCCACAATTTTGTCGCGGCTTTCGGTGGGTGCGAGACCGAACAGTCGGCACGCATCGGCAAGCGTATCCAGGCCATATTTGCCTGTATTAGAGACAATCTGTGCCGTCACCTTGAGTATCTCATCGCCGCTGTAAACTCGCGCGAATTGCTCAAGCACCACAGCATCTGGCCCATCTGCCATTTGATCCAAAACATCGCGGCGCAACAGCTCTGCGGCGCGATCCTCGATCTCAGTGAATTGCGGACTGACCCCAGCCTCAAGCGGGAAGCGCCGCAAAAGCGATGCGCAGAACGAGTGAATAGTTTGAATTTTTAACCCGCCCGGCGTCTCAATCGCGCGGGCAAAAAGCGTGCGGGCGTGGCGCAGTGCGGTGTCGTCCGTCGCACCCGTGTAGCCAAGTTTGGTGAGCGCCTGGCGAAGGTCGCCGTCTTGCAACATCGCCCAGTCGCCCAGCCGTTGGAACAGGCGGTTCTGCATCTCAGATGCTGCGGCCTTGGTGTAGGTCAGGCACAAAATGTGTTGCGGTTGCACCCCGCCCAACAGCAACCGGGCCACCCGGTCCGTGAGCACGCGCGTTTTGCCCGATCCGGCATTGGCCGACAGCCAAGTGGACACGTGCGGACGTGCCGCGTCGTGTTGGCGGCGGCTCGCCTCATCCAAAAGGATCACGTCAACACCTCTGGAACGGGCTCATCAGACGCGTCCCATTCGCCAAACCGGGCCAATTGATCATAATCGCGCTCGTCCGCTTCGGCGTTCATCGCGCGGCGGGACAAATAGCCCTTATCAGGCTCCAAATAAGCAGAAAGCAAGCTGACCAGATGTTTCAGTGCTTGTGCCGCAGGCTCTTTGTCCAGCGGCACCTCGGTGCATTTCTGCCCGGTCATGCCGATGAATTGGGCAAAGCTCACGGGACGCGGACCAAGACCCGCAAAGCCGCCCTGCTCGACCATGGCCGCTTCGATCAACAACTGTTTGTCAAAGTGCTTTTGCACCTTCGGCGTTGGCGGCTGTCCGCTTTTGTAGTCATAGAGGATCGCATTGCCATCGCGGTCGAGGTCAATCCGGTCGGCGCGACCGTGGATTTCGAAACCGATTGAGGGCAGCGTGAGGCACCCTTTGGCGTCGTCCTCCAACATTGTAGGTGTACCGCGATCAAGCCGCAGTGCTTCGGTGAACGTCAGCCAATTTGCAGCGCCTGAGATGCGGGCGTGCCACAGGGTGCGCGCAGCAGGCCAGGGAACTGCGTCTGCCAGAACCGCTTGGGCGTGTCGCATCAGTGTGTCGGTTGTGCGGCTGTTTGGATCGGCAACGATATTCCGGACAAAGCGTTCCATGATCGCATGCAACAGCGTGCCGCGCAGCAGCGCATCGGGTGTTGGTGACAAGGGCCGCAACGGCCGCAGCCCGAGCACGTGTTTGGCATAGATCGCGAAAGGGTCCCGGATTAGGGTCTGTATTTCGGTGATCTAAAGCTTGCGCGGACGAGCTGCCACCGGAGGTTGCGGGGCGGGACGGCCGGCGCGGGGCACTGGTGGGGTGTGATCCAAGACCCGCGCCTGTTGCAGCCACGTGTCCCCCCTGGCGCGCATTGCGTGCCAGATATCCTTGCCGCCCTTCAGCCCGGTGGTCAGGTTGCGCAGACGGTTGACCCATCGGGACGGGACGGTTTCGGCATCGTCGGACCGAATTGCGCGGGTCAGCCACACCTCTGGTGCCGCGATGGCCTGCTGGAAATCATGCGCAGAAAGTCCGACGCGGCGCTCGGGCAACAACAGTCCTGCTTCGGCCCGCATTTTGCGGTTAAGCCATGGGTCAGGCGGTGGCGCCTCGGGCCATGTGCCATCGTTGAGGCCTGCAAGGATCACCAGATCGGCGCCTTGCACCCGAGCTTCCAGCGTGCCCCAAATCATGATCCCGGGGTAGGGTGTATCGGCGTTGCGTACTTCGCCACCGGCCAAAACGTTACCGATAAGCGCGGCATAGTCGTAGGCCGACATGGTGCCGCCATGCGCGGATTCAGTCTCTAGGTCGGCCATAATCGCGCGCGCCGCTTCTCCCGCGTCCTGTTGCCAGAGCTCGGATGGACCGACGGCGACAGGACCGACGGCGAGGGTTTCCGCCAGCGCAAGATGCGTTGCAACCCAATCTACCAGCGGTCTGCTATCATTGTTGAACGCGCCATCTAGCGTTTCACCGATCCAGCCTGCCCATGCTTCCATTTCGCCGGTGTCGGTTTGCGGCGCTGCCTTGATTGCTGCGGCGCGCAGACTTGTGACGTCAGGATAGGGCATGCCGTCCTGGCGCATGCGCAATTCGAGCCGCTGGGTATTCAGCTGATGCTGTTCGCGCCCGCCGCCGGAGTGGGTCAGCGGGTGTTTAAGCAGCGTGATCAGCGCCTCGGCGGTCAGCGCCTGGCGCATCAGGTCGGCAATGTGGCGCAGGTAGCGGCCCGGCGGGGACAAATGCAATGGGATACCGGCGCTGTCATCGGGGCGGATGTTCCAACGCGCCAGTGCTGCTGTGACCTGGCGGGTGAGCATCCGGTCTGGCGTAACCAGCGCTGCTTTTTCACCGGTTTCAGCTGCTTGGCGCAAACGCAGCGCGATTGCGGTTGCTTCGGCGCGGTTGGTTTCGGCCTCGATCAGCGTGATGTTGGCGGTTGCGCTGGGCAGGGTATCGGCCAATTCAGGCCCCTCAGAGCGCCAGGCATCAGTGATCGGCGCGGGCCGTAGGGCCAAAGAGACAAGCGCGTTGCGATCCGGTGATGGGGCGGTCCCTGACCACGCGGTCACGTCCCCGGGAGTTAGGTCCAGTTGGTGCATCAACTGCGCAAAGCGGAATTGTGGGTGGTCCTCTTGCCGCGTGAGGCGCGTGTCACGCAGCGCTGCGGTCAGTTGGTGCCAGACATCCGTCGGCGTGTCAAAATCAAAGCCTGGCAGGATCAGCGCGCCTTGGGGCAAGCGTGCCACTGCTTGCATCAACATTTGGGTGGTCCCCCGCGACCCGGTTGAGCCTGCAATTAGGATCGGGTTTTTCGGCGGCCTTTTGGTCCAGGCCGTGGCAAGTGATTGCACCGTTTGGCGTCGCCGTGCCTCTGCGTCGAGACCCGTTGCCAGCCGCATGACATAGTCATTGGCGATGGCAAAGAAGCTTTGCGCGCGGGCCCAATGTTCGGAGTGGTCCGAGACGTCGAGGGACAGAATGTCTTCGGCGCTAACGCCTTCGCCCTGCATTTCGTCCATCAAAGCCGCCAGACTGTCGGCGAGGTCAAAACCTGCGTTGCGCGCGCCAAGGTCGCGCTCTTGATCGATCAGGCGCGCTACAAGTGGGGCCAGTTCCAAACGGCGCCGCAACGGCGAGACCGCAGGTAGCAGGGGTCCGTCCGGAAGCAAATCGTCCAGTTCTGTAAGCAAGCGGATGCGGGGGAGCAGGCGTGGCCCACCGTCCTGAAGCAGTGCGGTGACGCGGCGGGCCATGCGTGTGCTGTTGACAAAGAGCGTGATGCGGGCCCAAGCGTCCGGTGCGGCGTCACGCAGGCGGTGTTCGAGCCCCGCGATTAAGGCCGCCGGAAAGTCCACGCCAGGGGCACAGCCAAAGACGCGGGGCGCATGCGAGGCGTCAAACACTGGCCAGCATCTCCTCGGCCAGCGCGATACCACCCGGGTGACCCACGTCGCACCATGTGCCTAGATATTTTAGCCCAAAAAGCCGGCCATCGGCCTGCATCGCGTTCCAGATGACGTTGAGCGAAAAAGCGGTTTCCGCCACGTCCCGCAACCGATCTGTTTTCATGATCTGTGCACCGGAATAGGTCAGTTCTTTTCCACGTGAGATGCGGCCCGTTTGGTCGAATATGAAGTCACCCTTGCCGTAGTGGCCGCGGGCACGCGCCACCGGAATGCACAGCAGCAGCGCATCCATTTTGTTGGGATCCCAAGCCTGCGCGAGCAGTGTCAATGGGTTTGGACCGTGCCAAACTGCGTCACTGTTTAACGTAAAAACTGGGTTTTTGCCCAACAGAGGAAGCGCATTGCGCAGACCGCCGCCGGTGTCGAGAATGTTCGGCGTTTCACACAACGTGGTGACCGGGCGCTGGGCCAGATGCGTCTCGAGCAGTTCGGCCCGGTAATGCAGGTTCACCACGGTTTTGGTTACGCCTGCCTCAGTCACCATGTCCAGCGCGTGGTCGATCAGGGGTCGTCCCGCCACTTCGATCAACGGCTTGGGGCGGTCCGCGGTCAGCATGCCCATGCGTGTCCCAAACCCCGCTGCAAAAAGCATCAGCGGCAGCGTCACAGTGCCATGCTCGCGCATTTGTCCCGCAGGGTGTTCAGCACATCTGCTGACGGTTCTGGCAGGATGTCGGTGATCAGCGGGGAAAGTGTGGCCAGCGCGGGATGTTGAAGATTGGTTGTCAGGTGCCCCCATACCCGTGGGATCAGGTCAACGTATTGCGGCTTGCCAAATGCCAGAGACAAGCGGGCGAACACGCCAAGAATGCGCATGCTGCGTTGCATGCCCAAAAGGGCATAGGCCGTTTCGAACGTATCATGATCTGTGTCGGTTTGGGTGACATAGCGTGTGATCATCTCCTGCGCGATGTCCGGTGTGATATCGCGGCGCGCGTCCTGGAGGATCGATACAAGATCATAAGCTGGGTGACCGCGCATGGCGTCCTGGTAGTCAAGCAAGCCAACACGCGCGATTCCCTCCCGATCCGGCAGCCACAGCAAATTTTCTGCGTGGTAATCGCGCTGGATCAGCGCGGTCAGCTGCGTGTCGAGCGGTTCCAATGCGGCGTGACAGGCGACTTGAAACGCTAATTGTGGCTCGGTGAGAGACCGGCTTAAGGCGCCCGACCCGTACCATTCAAATGCCAGGCCCGCGAGCGGGGTCATTGTCACGGCATCATAGGCTGGGAGCTTGGGCGGCGGAGCGCAGTGCATGTGGATCAACACGTCGGTTGCTGCAGCATAAAGCGGTTGTTCCAGCGACGGATCGGCGGCGATGGCGCTGGCAAAGAGATTGTCGCCGAGATCTTCGAGTAGCAGAAACCCCGCCTCTGTGTCTGCGCCAAAGATGCGCGGGGCGGACAGGTTTTGCGCGCGCAGCAGGTCGGTGATGGCGATGAATGGGCGCACATCTTCACCCATGTCTGGCGGCGCGTCCATCAGGATTGCCCGCCGGCCGTCACTACGGGTTAGCCGGTCATAGCGCCGGTTTGATGCGTCACCGGCAATATTCGAGCGAGCAGCGTTTTCCCATCCATGCGCTCTGAGAAATGCGGTTGGATTGCGGTTAGACATGGGCGCTGACCTCCTCTAACCGCTCCGCCCATGCGCCGCTGGCCCATGATAATGTCGCTTGCCGCCCGCCACCCTTTTCCTGCAGGTGGATGTTGAGCGCTTGGGTTGGCACTTCGCCCAACCTATCGGGCCATTCGATCAGGCAGATCGCGGTCTCGAAGGCATCGCTGAGGCCGAGTTCCTCGATCTCGGACGCATCGCTCAGGCGATAGAGATCAGCGTGCCACAGCGGGCCTGCGCGTGTTTCATAGGTCTGGACCAGCGTGAAAGTGGGCGAGGGGATATCCTCGGGCGCCGCAAGCAGCGAGGCAATCAAAGCGCGCGCAAGATGGGTTTTGCCTGCGCCCACATCGCCAGAAAGCAAAACGATATCACCCGCATGCAACACAGACCCAAGGGCGATACCAAGTTGATCGGTTACCTGGGGTTCGGGCAAAAACAGCGCGACATTGGACACCATGCCACCAAACTACCCGTCGGGACAGTGACTGCAAGCGATCAGCTGTGTGTTGTTTGCGGTATTATGGACGCAGGTGACATGGCCGTGAAACGGACCATGGTTGCGCCTGCCGCAATTGGGCAGACGAGCACCGCCAACCGGTCGCCGTTGTTGTGCGTAAGCTCGGTTTCCCAGCGGGTCCGTTCGCCCAGCCGCAGCACAAAATCGCGGATGTCGCCAAAGGCAGGGTTGGGTGCGCAGGCCTCCTGCCAGGTTTTCTGGCAGTCGTGGATGGTAATGTCGGCAAAGCTGGCCTCTGGGTCCATTTTCCAAAGGCTTCGAAAGGCGGAGTTGCAAAATGTTAGCACGCTTGTCGTCGAAAACACCGCGAGCGCATCGTCAAAATTGTCCATCATCGATTGGCCAAGCTCCAGCTCAGCACGGAAATTGCGCGTAAGCGAAATCTCCGCCGTGATATCCTCGATCAGAAAGGCGACGGCACCATCGGGATGAGGGCGACCGCTGATCCGATAGGTCTGACCGGAATCGAGGGTCCAGGTTTCCTCGTAACTGGTTTTAGAGGCCGCAGCGATCAGATCGGTTATCTCGTGGCGCCATGTGCGGTAGTTCTTGGGTTCTGGCATCACCCGATTGTCGCGCAGGCGGTCAAAAAAGGTCAGCAACTCGGGCCGCCCGCTGAGGAACTCGACCGGCAAAGATGTCAGATCCACCATGGCAGGGTTGAACAGCGCCAGTTGGCCGTTGCGGTCAAAAATGGCCAAACCAATGGACAGCTGTGCAAAGGTCTTTGCCAGAGTTTGGACAAAGTTACGCTGCGCGATCTCGGCTTGGATCACCGCGTTGATGTCAACAGCATGGCACACGGTGCGCCCGCCCTTTTTCGTAAGGGTGACATCAAACCAGGTGTCATTGGCATCCGGTCCACCCGGGATCGATGACCGCACCGAGCCGCCCCGGGTTTGCTCCAGCCCGGATACGTCAAATAGCGGCACGGCGCTGTCCTTTTGCCCTTGGGTTTTCAGCAACGTGTCATAACGGGCATTGTGCCAATTGACCTGCCCGTCTGCGTCCGTGGTCCATATCGGGTAGGGAGCGGCTTCGGCGGCAAGCTCAAGCGTTGCATTCCGCGACTGCAGGATACGTATTGTATGCACGGTGTGGGAATCGCTGGAATTTGTCTCGCGCACGTCGACGCGGATCATTTCATCCTCGCAGCTCCGCTCAACCACCCCGGTATCGCCTGGATCGGTTGCGGATATCACCGTGTTGGTCGCTTTGCGCACTGCTTCATCGTCAGGGAATTCGGGAAATCGTGCGGCGAGTGCAGCACGCAGCGCATGCCAGTCCGTTTCGGCTGATGTCGAAGACAGCAGCGCGTTCCCAGCCGGAGTAGCGTGTTCCAGATCGCAATCCCGGAACAGAAATGATACCGACCCATCATGTGTCAATGTGGATCTGGCGTGACGTTTGCGGGAAGATGTCAACACAAGCATGCCCAATGTGGCAGCCAAGGCAGCACACCCTAAAACAAACAGCATCTCCAATAGCGTCATCGAGCTCTCCGGCCTATTGGCTGGAGCTAAGATGGTTCGCGGGGGGTTAATATTTACTTAACTTCCCTGAAGATTTCGTAAAAAAATTCACCGGATAAGGGAATTTACGTTTGTGCGGCCTATGCAGTGATCGGTGTGTTTTGGCCTATCGTCAGCGGCATGTTATCGGCCTCGCGGGCGTCGATTTTGGCGCGTGGCCAGACCACTTCGACGATGGCGCCCAGATGTGGCGTATCTTGTGGTTCCGGGCCGTACGGGTCGCGTCCATTTGCAAACGCAGTTTCTGCGCCTGAGCGTTCGAGCAGCGTTTTGGCGATAAAGAGGCCAAGGCCCATACCTTCGTAGCCCGGGCGGTTCTGACTTTCTTTTGCGGCTTTTCGGCTGCGCACGAAGGGGTCACCAATACGGCCTAATAGCTGCGATGGGAAACCTTCCCCATCGTCGATGATACGCAGAGAGATAAGGTCCGCAGTCCAATGCGCCTCGATCCAGACATTTGCATCCGCAAAGTCGACAGCGTTTTGTACCAAGTTGCGCAAGCCATGGATAATCTCGGGTTGGCGCAGAATCGTGGGTTGATCGATTTCGTCGCCTGCGTCCGGGTCATGGGTGTAATGGACGATCTTGCCGCGATGCTCGTGCGGTGCTGCAGCTTCCTGTACCACAGTCATCAGCGGCGCCTGACGCAAGTGTAGGTCGTCCTTGCCAGCGCGGCCCATATCACGAAGGATATCGCGGCAGCGATCGGCCTGCTCGCGGATCAGCGCCGCGTCTTCGCGTAATTCGGGAAAATCATCCAGCTCTTCGATTAGCTCGGCACTGGTCAGTTTAATCGTCGCAAGTGGTGTTCCTAATTCGTGCGCCGCGGCCGCCACCACCCCGCCAAGGTCAGTGAGCTTTTGTTCCCGCGATAACGCCATCTGTGTTGCCGACAAAGCATCTGACATGACGTTTATTTCGGATGTGAGACGCTGAGAATAGGCGCTGAAAAACAGGATCGCGATGACGATGGCGATCCAATTTCCAAAGACAAAGATATCTGGGATGCGCAACACGAAACCCTGCTCTGTGCGCAGCGGTAGGTGATACAGGCCCAGCAGACTGACCAGGATAATCGCGGCACCGCCGACCAACAGGGTTGATCGCGATGTCAGCACAGCCGCTGAAATTGACACTGGTCCCAGCAACAGCAGGGCAAATGGATTGTGCAGCCCGCCAGTGAGAAACAGCAAGAAGGACAATTGAAATAGGTCGAACATGACCATGGCCATGTTTTCGCGTTCTGACAGGCGTTTGTTTTCCGGGAAGACGAAGATGGCGATCAGATTGCCGATCACCGATACGCCAACCGCGAGGTAACACAAACCCAGCTCTAATTGCAGGCCATACATACGTTGCGCCAGCGTGAGTGCGGTTAATTGTCCGACAATTGCAACCCAGCGCAGCAAGATGAGCGTGCGCAGGCGGATCCAGTTGGAACGTTGTTGCCCGCTGAGCAGGTTTGTTCCCGTCACTTCGCCCCTAGGTGCACCGAATTGAGCCATTATCTCACTGGATTGTTGGTTGAACTTGCACTGTTCGTTGATACCTACGCTACACGCAGGAATTTTCGAGGTCTATCATGCCACGTCTTGTCGCTCCCATCGCTGTTGTGATCGCACTCGCTTTTGTCGGCGCCATTTGGTTTGTGACGCAGCGCGGGTCCGCGGGCGGGCAGTTTGCGCAGTGCCAGGGTGGCGTTGTCGCGGGTGACGGCAACACAATCGGTGGGCCGTTTGAGTTGGTCAATGCGCGGGGTGAGACCGTGAATGACCAGGACGTCATAACAGAGGCGAGCCTGATCTACTTTGGGTTCACATTCTGCCCGGACGTTTGCCACATGGACAACGCGCGCAACGCCGATGCCGTGGACATCCTAGCTGAGCAGGGGCTTTCGGCGACGCCGGTCTTTATTTCCATTGATCCTGAGCGGGATACGCCAGAGGTCATGGGTGAATACACCAGCTACGTGCATGACAAGATGATTGGCCTGACCGGTTCATTGGAACAGACCGATGCAGCAAGCAAAGCCTACCGCACCTATTACCGCAAGCAAGACAGCGACGATCCAGAATTTTATAACATTGATCATTCCACGTTTACGTATCTGGTATTGCCCGAGCATGGCTTTGTTGAGTTTTTTCGCCGCGACACCAGCCCCGATGACATGGCCGCCCGCACCGCATGTTTCATCGAAAATGCCTGAATTTTGGTCAAAAATTTGACGACACGGGCACCGCGCTCCATTATTTCGCTGAGCCAATACCTAAGGGAAGCTGGAGAATACCATGCCTGACACAGCGCTGAACGAGATCGGCGAAGACAAGTCTTTGCTGCTCGTGGACGATGACGAGCCATTTCTGCGGCGCATGGCCAAGGCGATGGAGAAGCGCGGGTTCGACATTGAAACAGCGGGGTCCGTGGCTGCGGGCAAGGCAATCGCCACCGCGCGCCCACCTGCCTATGCCGTTGTTGACCTCCGGCTCGAAGATGGCAACGGGCTCGATGTTGTTGAGGTGTTGCGAGATAGGCGGCCAGACGCACGGGTTGTCGTGCTCACCGGATATGGCGCAATCGCGACGGCAGTCGCGGCCGTAAAGATCGGAGCGACCGATTACCTTTCAAAGCCTGCGGATGCGACGGACATTACCAATGCGTTGCTGGCCAATGGCGATGACCTGCCGCCACCACCAGAAAATCCGATGAGCGCTGACCGCGTCCGGTGGGAGCATATCCAACGGGTCTATGAGCTGTGCGATAGGAATGTGTCGGAAACAGCGCGGCGGTTGAACATGCATCGACGGACACTGCAACGGATATTGGCGAAGCGCTCTCCCAGATAAAGTACTCTAGGACTTGGTGTCGGCCCTAATCAGGGCCAAGCCCTTGCCGAGCATTTGCGTCCAAATGGAAAGCGCGGTTCACAGGTCGAAGCGTTTCAGCGTTTTGTCGACGATTTGTCCGTTGGACATCTTGTAATTCTCGATGCGACCGTAGTCGACGAAACCGCGGGATTGGTAGTAGATCAATCCGCCTTCGTTATCTGCGCGTATGTTGGCGTTGATCCACCGATAGCCCAGTTCTTTGGCGGCGCGCTTGGTGGCTTCAAACAGCTTTGATCCGATGCCCAGGCCGGTTTGGCCTATTTGGACAAAAGTGGCGATCTCGGCGGCATCGGCTGGCAAATAGTCGTCGCCCTGATCGATCCATTGAAAGCCGACAACCTCTTCGTTGCGGTTGACAGCGACATGCCAGGCGGCGCGGTTGTATTTGTCGGCCATCCATTCGGTAAGCACTTCCGCGGTTACCTTTGTTGTGATGGCGGTGGTGCTGCCCTCTTCGATGATGGGGTTGAGCAGACGTGCCATGGAGCCGGCGTCAAGTGGTATGGCAGGGCGGACGTTGATCATGAGCATTGCGCCAGTAGATCGGCGTGCCGGGCGGAAAAGGCATTGCGGGTCTCGACCGGGGGTCGCAGAACAATCTGCAGGCCATCGGTCAGCGCCGCATCAGGTTTGCCAAAGAACTTGTCGGCCTCATCCACAGTGAATCCTGCGATTTGTGTGGCTTCCATCCATGCGCTGATCTTGTCCGCCTTCTTGATTTGGCGTTTGACCTGCGCGGATACCTTGGCGGGTAGGCCAAAACGGATGTGCACCGCCGCCTCAAGCCGTTCGTCAAGCGCGCCGTATCCCGGCCCGACCGCGGCTTTGACCGGAGAAATCATGTCCCCGATCACATATTCCGGCGCATCATGCAGCAACGCCGCCAGGCGCCACTTCGCCGGTGCTTTGGGCGCGATGCGGCCAAACAGGGTTTCGACAAGAAGCGAATGTTCAGCGACGGAATAGGCGTAGTCACCCCGCGTTTGCCCATTCCACCGTGCCACAAAGGCAAGACCGTGCGCGATATCCTCAATCTCAATGTCCATAGGCGTCGGGTCCAGCAGGTCCAACCTGCGTCCCGACAGCATCCGTTGCCATGCGCGAGACTGTTTGGGCATGAGGATCAGATCGTCGTTTCGGTGTCAGGCGTTGCGTAGACATAGTTACCGTGGAGTTTACCACGCTTTTGGTAGCCCATGCCGCGGAAGGTGCGTTGCAACCAACGTTCGTTATCAAAATATTCGAGAATGAGGATCGGTTTACAACGTTGAACCAAATGGTAAGCGCCGCGCAGAGCCGGTTTTTCGTGATCCTCGACATCCAGTTGTAGGATAGAGACCTGTCTATCACGTGGGATCGCATAATCGATGAGGTCTGCGGCAACCTCGCGCACGCCATCCCCGGGCTCATTGACGATATGCGAGATGCCGCCCATCGATTTGCCATTGGGATGATCGCATTTGAACAGCAGACGACCCTCGACATTCGACAACGCCGCGTTCCGGATCTCGACGTTTTTCAGATTGTTGAGGGCGATTGTCTTTTGGGCGGCGGCAAAACTGTCGGGGTTGGGCTCGAACGCCCAAATCATCGCAGTGTCGGCCATTGCGCTGCTGAGACCTGGAAGGAAATCGCCGAAAAACGTGCCTGCATGGATGATGTCGCCGTCACCTGCGTGAGTCCGCATGAACTTTATCGTGTCCGCTTCGTAGACCTTACCGGCCAACACCGCCTTGGACGCGGGGCGTTCTTCCAAACCCGGCGGCACAAAATAACGGCCATATTCGTTCTCTGCCACCGGCTTTGTTTTGGTTTTTGTTGCCATTTGCTCACCCCGTTCCGGTTGGGTCTGGCCCACCGTTTACCTATTATTATTATGTCGCGCGCAGACGGTTTGCCAAGCCAAAGCACCAATGCTAGGTGCAGCCGAAATGGTAAGGAGTATTCCATGTCCAAGGACTACATCGTCAAAGACATTTCTCTGGCTGATTTTGGCCGCAAAGAACTGGATATCGCAGAAACCGAAATGCCGGGGCTGATGGCGCTGCGCGACGAGTATGGCGAGGGTAAGCCGCTCGCCGGGGCGCGGATCGTTGGGTCATTACACATGACGATACAGACCGCCGTGCTGATCGAAACGCTTGTCGCGTTGGGCGCGGACGTGCGCTGGGCGTCGTGCAACATTTTTTCCACCCAAGATCACGCGGCCGCTGCCATAGCGGCAGGTGGCACGCCGGTTTTTGCAATCAAAGGGCAAACGCTGGAAGAGCATTGGGACTATTTGGACAAGTCCTTTATGTTCGATGACGGACCGAACATGATCCTTGACGATGGCGGTGATGCGACGCTTTACGTGCTTTTGGGCGCGCGCGCTGAGGCCGGGGAAGAGATCATTTCTGTACCGCAATCCGAAGAAGAAGAAGTGATCAAAAAGCAGATTGCTAAGCGGATGGCCGGAAGCCCAGGCTGGTTCACCAAAGTGCGGAACCAGATCAAAGGCGTCTCTGAGGAGACCACCACAGGCGTGAACCGTCTTTACCAATTGGTGCGGGACGGTCAGCTGCCATTCCCGGCGATCAACGTGAACGACTCGGTAACCAAGTCGAAATTTGACAACAAATACGGCTGCAAGGAATCGCTTGTCGACGGCATCCGCCGTGCAACAGACACGATGATGGCGGGCAAGCTGGCTGTGGTCATGGGCTATGGCGACGTCGGCAAAGGGTCGGCCGCGTCTCTCAAAGGGGCAGGCGCTCGTGTCATCGTGACCGAGGTCGATCCGATCTGTGCACTGCAGGCGGCAATGGATGGTTTCCAGGTCACAACGCTCGAAGATGTGGTCGACACCGCAGACATCTTTGTCACGACCACCGGCAACAAAGACGTGATCCGCATCGAGCATATGCGCGCGATGAAGGATATGGCGATTGTTGGCAACATCGGCCACTTTGACAACGAAATCCAAGTGGCGAGCCTGAAAAACCACAAGTGGACCAACATCAAAGAACAAGTGGATATGATCGAGATGCCTTCGGGCAATCGGATCATCCTGCTGTCCGAAGGTCGTCTGCTCAACCTTGGTAATGCCACCGGTCACCCGTCTTTCGTCATGTCGGCGTCGTTCACCAATCAAGTCTTGGCACAGATCGAGTTGTGGCAAAAAGGCGAGACCTACAACAACGAGGTCTATATTCTGCCCAAGCATTTGGATGAAAAGGTTGCCCGCCTCCATCTGGACCGCATTGGTGTCAAGCTGACCGAATTGGACAGCGATCAGGCGTCTTACATTGGTGTGAAACCCGAAGGACCGTTTAAGCCCGAGCACTACCGCTACTGAGTTTGTACCTGGATATCATTGGAGAAGCGCCGTGGCATTTGCCCGGGGCTTTTCTGTTAGTCGTCGAGGCGGCTGGCCACCCCAAAGGCTGATCCAATCAGGCTAAAGATGGTTTGCACAGAGTTAACCGGGCTTTCTGTTGCGACGACCAGATCACGCGGGTTGATCTGGAATTTATTGGCGGCAAACAGACCGTCGGCGCTGGTCAGGTCGATGGTGAATACCACCTGCTCTTTAACCGGTCCCGCACCGTCGCTGCGCAGCTGACGTGTGTTATATTCGCGTAGGATCAACACCCCCTGAGGGTTGGCGCGGTTGTCCGTCAGACCGCCTAAAAGCGCGAGACCTTCGACAGCCGTGATTTCCTCGCGATCAAATGGGACGATGGTTTCCGATCCTGTCGCGCCGAGCGCTACAAAATAGCGTTTATCGTCTTCGACAACAACCTTGTCGCCGCCGCGCAGCACGACGTTCGCAGTGGCGCGTTCAAACAGCGTGTCGGCGCGGATTTCGAATGTCTGGCTTTCGCGTATAACACGGACAAGCGGGTTTTCCAAAGCGCGGTCGATACCCCCTGCTTGGCTGATCAGGCTGAGGATCGAAAAGTCGCGGTTGGGAAGAGGGTAAGTGCCCGGTTGACTAAACCCGCGCACCGCATCAACCGAATTGTCTGGGCCAGAAGTAAAATTCAACTGAACCTGAGCGTCCGGTACAACAAGCTCTAACGCACCGGAAATTTTCTCGCGTGCATCTTCGGGGGTCATGCCGCTGACACGGACCTCTTCCAGATAAGGGACAAAGACTGTGCCATTGGGTGACACACGCAATCCGGCGATGGTGACGTTCTTTTGCTCTGGTGAGGTAAGGAGCGAATTCAGCTGATTGTCCCAGATCACCAGGTCGATCTGATCGCCCACCCGGATCACGTTGGATTTCGGGCCACGCGGGGCGGAAAACCAGTGATATTTGCCAGACCACCCAGTGACCGGCCAGCTTTGCAATTGACCAATGTTTGCGCGATTAATTGGTACCACCGCGAACGGTGCGTCGGCGTCGCTTTCGTTGCGTGTGATTTCACTGCTTAGCGCTGCGCCGCGGGGCAGGGTGCAGCCCGTGATCAACGATGCGATCAGAGCAAACGCGATCACACGAATTACTGCGGTCATGTTGGAACCCCCGGTTTCGGTCTATGACACCACGCTTGACTGAATAAGCTGAAACCAACTGCCGCAAAAGTTGATTATTGCAAAATCTGCGAGGTCGGTTCGATTTGTCTGTCACGCAGATTTTTGCGTCGGGTTCCCAAGGTCCTCGGCTTCAACCACCGCATCGTCGCTATTCGGTTTCGCAGGCTCTGCGCCAGTGTCCCCGCCATTCGGTTCTAGCGGAACGATGTCAGCGCCTTGCGGCGCATCCGTTGGACCAATTAGCAGCGGTAACATGTCGGCACCCCCGGGGAGAGCAACCTCGGCAACTGGCGGCCTTTTCCAGCTAAGCGAGTCGAACGCGCCGCAATTGTCACAAATGGCAACCCATTCAGCCAGGATGATGTGGCAATTGTTACAAATCCACTGCGGACCACGCGGTGCGGTCACTGCTTTGGCGAGCCATCCTTTGACCACGGCGTCGTTTGCCCCGGAACCGCGTTCGATAGCTGCCATTAAGGTGGCCGAGCGCGTTGTTGGATCTGTTTCTGCCAGATCGCCCAGTGCGCGGCGCGCAGCCGGGAAATCTTCTGCCGCGAGGTATAGCTCCGCCAGAAGCATCTTTGCCTCTGGATCATCTTTGCCGCGGGTCAGTGGGCCAAAGCGTTTGACCCGCTGATCTGGGGTTTCGTCCGGTTCAATCCGGGCAAAGGCCGCGGCAAGGTCGGGATGCGGCATGATTTCCCAGGCCTTCTTAATCACCCGCGTGGCATAGCGTTTCTGGCCCTGCTCTACATAGCTGTCAGCCGCCATGACTGCTGCAGGCACAAGGTCAGGCGACAAGCGGTTGGCTTCGATTGCATTGGCCCGCGCCTCGGCTGTGTCGCCCATCTGCATCGCTTCGCGCGCCTGGCTGAACGCGAGAACCGCATCGCGACGCTTGTGCACGTCACGCTGCAAGCTGCCATGCCGTAACTTTGCGCTCAATGTCTTGCGTGCGCCAACCCAGTCTTCGTTGTTGGCCTGAAGTTGCAGCAGCACGTCCTGCGTTTCGACGTGCTTCGGTTTCAGCGCAAAGGCTTTTTCGGCCAATTTCAGAGCGGTGTCCGTGTCGCCATCTGCCAGCTTCTGTTTCAAAATCCCACGGACACCGACAAAGCGTGTGGCATCATTGGTGACCAGTTTGCGGTACGTCTCTTCGGCTTTTTTGGTGTCGCCGACCATCTCAGCGGCTTGCGCGGTGAGCAGGTTCGTCAACTCAGGTCGGTCGAGGTATTTTTCGGCTTTGGCCGCTTTGGTCATCGCCAACTGGCCTTCGCCCGAGGCGAGCGCCATCATGCCTTGGGCCAGCGCATCGAACCCTTTTGCCGCGCTGCGCCGGTCGAGATAGCGCGAGATGGCCGTTTCATCGCCATTGAGAAAGTGCCAGGTGGCCACCAAAAGGCCAAAGAGTTTGAGAAACAGCCAAACTGTGAACACCAGCGCCAAGAGTGCCATAACTGACATAAACGGGCCAAAGTTGTATTCGGTCCCCGCGACCACGATCTGCACGCCGCCATCCGCTTCGAGCAGGTAGCCTGCGCCAAGCGCGAGTGCCGCAACCGCGACCACGAAGGCGATGATTTTTGCGAGCGACCAGATCATTTTGAGCCCTTTCAGCGTGCGGCGAGCGTGTCTGCCAGCGCCTGGGCGGCGGCAACAGCGTCATGTCGTATGGTGGCTTGGCTGAGCCAGAGGGCGAGGGCATCTTGCGCGACGTCGGGTAGCGCATTCGCCTCGTCAATTGCGGTGCCAAGATCGCCTGCGCGTACGGCAGCTTCAATGCGTGAGAGGATGGCGTCTGGGTCATCGCCCTCTCTTGGTGTCACAGAACGTGCGCCAAGCTGGCGTTCAAAGAAACTCGCCAAACCGCCCGTATCCTGCGCCGAGCGCGCCGTGAACAGTGCATCGCGTGCAGCGTCTGTGATACTGCTTTGCAACTGTGCAAGAGGTTGCACGCCGTCGGCGCTGGATGCGCTAAGAGCCTCTGGTACTTCGACCTGACCCGTATCCGCGAGGGTCGCCAGGGCATCGGCAAAGGGAGCACCGGTTTCGAGCGCCGCGGTGATTTGCGTCACCGCTGTGCGCGCGATGGAGGCTTGTGCTGCCGTGCGTGCAGCAGCGCGTGCTTCTTCCGCTTCGGAAAGAAGTGCCGCAATCTCGTTTTGTTGCATCTCAGCAGCGGCGCGCATTTCGGCCAATGCATCTTCGAACGCTGCTGCAGGCACCGTGCCGTCACTGGCTGGTGTTGTTGCCAATCTTTCAACCCGTGCGGAAAGCGCTGCAATGGTTTCAGCTTGGGTCGCGATAGTTGCTTCTAGCGGGGAGAGGTCAACGATCTGTGGTACTTCCGGCGCCTGGGGCGTCGGCAAGTTATCAACAGTTTCCTCTAGCGCGTTGATGCGTGCGACAGCGTTTTGCAAGGCTGTGTCATCAACCTCGGGCCCTTGGGCCAGACCGATGAAAAAACCAATGGCACCAGCGACTACGCCGCCTATCAGCATTGGCACAAATACACTGGGTTTCTCGGGCTGGACTTGTTGGACGTCTTGGGTTGCCGCCTTCTCAGGCTCAGGCTCAGGCTCAGGCTCAGGCTCAGGCTCAGGCTCAGGCTCAGGCTCAGGCTCAGGCTCAGGCTCAGGCTCAGGCTCAGGCTCAGGCTCAGGCTCAGGCTCAGGCTCAGGCTCA